>MIBK01000024.1:12460-12674 GCA_001829505.1 Spirochaetes bacterium RBG_16_67_19
CGCTGCACGTGTTCGACTTCTGGGGCCGCGCCTGCTTCCGGCACACCGGCCCGGTGCTGGACCTGGGAAAGCTGGCCCCGCACGCTTCGCGCCTGCTGCGCCTGTGCCCGGCCGACCGGCCCGGCCCCTGCCTGGCGGGGAGCACGCTGCACATCACCCAGGGCCTGGAAGTGACGGGGCTGGAGTCCGAGCCGCTGCCCGCGGCCGGTGCGCC
>MIBK01000024.1:12705-12798 GCA_001829505.1 Spirochaetes bacterium RBG_16_67_19
CTGGGCCGTCCGGCCGAGGGCGAGCTGTGGCTGGCCCCGCCGGGCGGAAACCCTCTTATGGTCTCCGTGGCCGCGCGAGGAAAGACCCGGCTT
>MIBK01000024.1:12895-13701 GCA_001829505.1 Spirochaetes bacterium RBG_16_67_19
GGCGGCAGGGCCAGGCTCTCCCCCAGGTGGTCCGCGCTCTCGTCGGTGGCGAAGCCGGGCCCGTCCGTGGCGATCTCGAAGAGCACCCCGCCGGGCTCCCGGAAGTAGATCGAGCGGAAGTAGAAGCGGTCGATCACCGGGGTCACCGCCAGGCCCGCCTCGGCCAGGCGCCGGCGCCAGGCTTCCTGCTGGCCTTCGTCCGGGGTGCGGAAGGCCACGTGGTGCACCCCGCCGATGCCCACCCGCCCCGGGCCTAGATGGGGGCGCTCCTTCAGATGCACCTCGGTTCCCGAGCCGCCGGGCCCGGCCTCGAACCGGCGCGCGGCTCCGTCGGAATCTTCGTATCCCTCGCCCTCCCGGAAGCACAGCAGCTCCGTGAGCAGCCGCGCGGTGGGAGCGGCGCGCCGCACGGTGAGGCGCACGGCGTGCAGCCCGCGGATGGCCATGTCCTCGGCCACGGGACTGGCCGGCCAGGGCCGGCCTGCCGGTGCGGACCCGCCGTCCACCAGCTCCAGGCGCTGCCCTTCCGGATCGGCGAAAGCCAGCGCGGCCCTGCCGCCCCGCTCCCGGATGCCTTCGTGGGGCACGCTGAAATCCGCAAGCCGCCGCGCCCAGGCCTCCAGTGCGGCCTGCCCCGGCACGCGCAGGGCGGTGGCGGTGATGCTGCCCGCGCCCCGGTACGTCCGGCCGGCGTGGGGCCAGTCGAAGAAGGTCACCTCCGTGCCGGGCGAGCCCAGGGCGTCGCCGTAGAACAGGTGGTAGGCGCTGGTGTCGTCCTGGTTCACGGTCTTCTTCACCAGGCGCAG
>MIBK01000025.1:0-296 GCA_001829505.1 Spirochaetes bacterium RBG_16_67_19
CGGAGTGGAACATCAGCTCCACCCCCTCGTCGATCAGCATGGCCAGCCGCTTCTGCTCCCAGGCGCAGATGGCGTCAAGGGTCGCGGCGATGAAGTCCGGGTCGTCGAAGCAACCATAGATCAGCCTCTCGATACCCATCAGCCAGACCAGGCTGTCTCCCAGCACGGTGCGCCCGCCTTCCAGCACCACCCCGAGCCTGCGGGCCGCCGCCCGCAGGTCGGCAGCTTCCTCTTTGAAGCGCCGGTACTCCTCCGCCTTGGGCTCCGCCAGAAGGTGCTTAAGCAGCGGGACGTCT
>MIBK01000025.1:313-4203 GCA_001829505.1 Spirochaetes bacterium RBG_16_67_19
CTCCCGGGCCCGGGACACGTTGAAGTCGCTGAACAGGGGAATGTCGCGGCCGTGCGGCCAGTCCTCGGTGATCCTGGCCACCGTGCGCAGCTCCCCTGCCGGAGTGTTGTACAGCTTTTCCAGAATCTCGGCTCCGTCCTGGTCCCGGCCCAAGCTGCGGACCCGGCTCTGCAGTCCCGCCACCCCTTCGACCGCGTACTCCTCCGCCCAGCCCAGCGGGGGCTCCAGACGAACCATGTCGTCGGCCCCCAGGGCGAGCATCTGCTCAACCTTCTTTAGCTGGTTCTTGTGGGAATACGGATACCGCACATCGAAGTGGTTGATGTTGCCGAAGCTGAAGCCGTAGCCCGGGTCGAACGGCTCACCCCGCCCCAGCACCGCGAAGCACAGTGGCACGTGGTCCGGCTCCTCCCGCCCCACCGCAGCCAGGATCCGCTCGCGGGAGCTCAAGTAGGATTTCAGCGGCATACCCCTTGCCTCCTTTCCCGCCCTCTCACCTCAGCCCATCGCCCAAGCGGTAGGGGAAACTGCCGGCCACCAGCGCCTCGACGGCCCGCAGCGACGCCCCCACCAGGACCGCTTCTTCGCCCAGGGTGCTGAGCCTGACCTCCGGCACCTTGAAGGGGATGGCCTCCCCGATGTACGCGGAGATCGCGGAGGCAAACAGGCGCTCCGCCCCGGGCAGATTGCTGACCAGTCCCCCCAGGATGAGCATTTCCGGGTTGACCGCCAGGACAAGGTTGAGCAGCCCTCTGCCCAGCAGGCCGACCACGCGGGCGATCACCTCGCCGGCCAGTTCATCCCCGTCCAGGGCGGCCTGGCACACCGAAGCGGGTTCCACATCGTCGATCCGGAACCCGGGCAGCGCCGTGACGCTGCTCCGGCGTCCCCGGCCGAGCTCTTCCGCCATGCGGGTACGGATACCCTGCATCGAGGCATGCCGGTCCAGGTAGCCCATGTTTTCGCTGCGGAACCGTTCGCTCTCCGGATTGATCACCTGGAAGGCGATCTGGCCGGCGGAGCCGCTGGCACCGCGAACCAACCGGTCGTCGCAGATGATCCCGGCGCTCACTCCATTGCTGACCTCGATGAAAGCGAGGTTCCGGTGGTTTCTGCCCACCCCCACACGTTTCTCGGCCAACACCGAAAGGGTGACGTCCTTCTCCACCAGGATCGGCAGCCTGAACTCCTGCTCCAGCTTCTCCTTGAAGTTGATGCCATACCAGTCCGCGTACAGACAGGCGCTGAGAATCCGACCTGTCTGCACGTCGACATCGGCCGGGATGCCCAGGCTGATCATGCCCAAGCCCAGGCGTTTGCGGCTCTGGCCGCTGTCCTTGAGGTAGGCCTCCAGGAAGCCGTGGATTTCCTCCATGAGCCGGTCCGCCGACTCTCTCCTGCCTTTGATGCGGAAGCCCTTGCGCTGGCTGAGCAGACCACCGCCAAAATCGAACAGGCCAATGCGGACTCGGTCTTGAGACAGATCAATAGCCAGCACGCTCCCCTTGTGCCCGTTGATGCGCAGCAGGGTCGGCCGCTTGCCGACCGGGGTCTCTACTTTCCCCGCCTCAAGCACGTACTTCTCGCTCACCAGAGCGTTGACCACCCGGGTGACGGCCGAGGGGCTTATCCCGAGTGCTCTGGCCACGCCCGTTCGGGAGACCGGACTGTTCTCGCGGATGTAGTTGTAGATGAGCGAGCGGTTGATTTCCCCCTGAAGCGCCTGATTGGCCGTCGCGGATACTTCGAAGCTCATGATTAGTTCTTTCTCAGAACGAAGTTATTTTAGCCTATCCTGGCGCTATGTCAAGAGCTTCAGCTAAAGCCAGGCCCAGCACCTTCCGGCTCAGCCTCCGGCCATCCACCCCGGATCCTGAAGCAGCTCGCGCAGCCGGACCAGGAACCGTGCGGCGTCCGCGCCGTCGAGGATGCGGTGGTCCACCACGAGGGACAGCTGCATCTCTGCCCCGGCGACGATGCGTTCACCCGCTGCCCGCGGCGCCTGGAATATCTCCCCCACCGCCAGAATCGCGCCCTGAGGCGGGTTGAGGATGGCGGTGAAGTGCCGGATGCCGAACATGCCGAGGTTGGAGACGGTGAACGTGCCGTTGGATAGATCGTCCACCGTATGCCGGGAGGCCTGGATCCGCCCAAGAACCTCTTTCCGCGCCCGGGCGATCTCGGCGAGTGTCTTCCGGTCGGCGCTGTATATCGTCGGCACGAGCAGCCCGCGCTCCGTGTCCGTTGCCAGGCCGATGTTGACGTCCTCGTAGATCACGTGCCGGTCGTCGAGGAGCGAGGCGTTGAGCGCCGGCTGCTCGGAAAGGGTCCGCGCCGCGGCCATCACCAATAGGTCCGAGATGGTCGGCCGAACCGCCGCCGGGTCGCCGGCGCCGGCCTGCAGCCGCTGCTTCAGGGCGACCAGTGGCCCGGCGTCGACGACCGCGGTGAGCGTCACCTGCGGGATCGTGCGCACCGAGGCGGTCAGCCGCTCGGCGATGAGCTTGCGGATCCCTTTCAGCGGATCGGAGGAGCGGACTCTGGGCGCCCGGGCCGCTGCCGGAGCGGCTACGGCCGCGGCCGCGTTCTCGATGTCCTGGAGCACGATCCTCCCTCCAGGTCCCGAGCCCTTCACCGCCCCGATGTCCACGCCCTTCTCCAAGGCCAGCCTGCGCGCGACCCCGGTGATCTTGACCCGCCCCTCCGGATCGGAGGCCGGCTGCTGCGCCCGGGCAGCGGGCCGCATTTCCGCCGCGTGCGGCTGCGCAGGCGGGCCTCCCCCCTGCACGGGCACCTGCTCGCCCGGCTCGCCGATCCAGCCAATGACCTCGGTCACCGGGACCTCAGTCCCCGCCTCCCGCAGGATGCGCAGCAGGGTCCCCGTGTGGACGGCTTCCACCTCGACCGTGGTCTTATCCGATTCGACCTCCAGAAGGCACTCCCCGGCCTTGACCGGGTCCCCTTCCTTCTTCAGCCACCGGCCGATCGTCCCGACCTCCATCATGAGCCCGAGCTTGGGCATGATCACCTCGTGCATGGTCGCCTCATGTCAGGCCCAGCTCGGCCAGCTTGCTCCGGGTCGGCCGGCCGGTGGCCGGGTCCCAGCCCATCTCCGCGCAGAACTCCTGGGTCAGGATATCCAGGTCGATCGACACCCCCGCGGTGGGGCCGCCGGCGAGCGCCGGCCTCCCGGCGGCGACTGCCGGGAACGGCAGCGCCAGCGGGTTGATCCCTTCTCGGATCGTGAACAGCATCCTCATGGCGCCGATGCGCTCGCCGGTCCGGACCAGCTCGTCCAGATCCACCTGCCAGCCGGTCACGGCCGAGAGGCACTCCGGCAGGAAGTCCACCTCGGTGGACAGGAAGCCGAACAGGCAGGTCCCCGAGGCGTTCACGCAGTGGTTGAGGCTGGACAGGATCCTCTGGGCCCTGGCCCGGCCCCGCATCTGGTCCTTCCGGTTGCCGAAGCTGAAGCCGAAGTCCACTTGAGGAAAGCGCTCCGCCAGTTTGGCGGGCACGCAGTACTGGGCGTCCTGAGTGTGGCGGCCCGGGGTCGCGTTGTTGCGGTAGATGCTGGCCATGCTGGGCTCGTAGCGGGGATCGTGGGCCGGCAGCTCCTGTCCGCCCACGTGCACCGCGAAGCGCTCCGCGCCCCGGCCGATGCGCTCCGCGGCGACCTTCACCCCATCGGCGAGCAGCGCCCCGATTCCCTCTCCCCGGCCGATCTTCCCCGTGAGCGCCACGATGGCGGCGTGGTCCCCCCACTTCGCCTCCAGCCCGTCGAGGTCCTCCCTCGTCAATATGCCTTCCTCGCGGCACTGGATGGCGAAGGCCACGGCCGAGCCGGCGGATATGGTGTCGATCCCGTACCGGTTGCAGATGTCGTTGCA
>MIBK01000025.1:4215-12120 GCA_001829505.1 Spirochaetes bacterium RBG_16_67_19
CTTCACGATCGACTCGTAGTTGGTATTGAGGCAGTTGGGGCCGAACATGGCGGTCGTCTCGTACTCCGGAAGGTGGGCCTCCTCCTCCAGGCGGTACGGACCTTCGCGGACCATCGCCTGCCCCCAGTCCGACATGGGGCAGCCGAAGCAGGTCTTCCGCCGGGTTATGTACTTCTCCCGGATGTGGTCGTAGGCGAACTGGGAAGTGTCGGCCAGGCGGGTCACGTCGCCGGCCCAGTTGCCGACCGGGGTGTCCCCGTTGATGACCGCGATTTCCGTATAGCCGGGGGTGCCGCTCAGCTTATAGAAGTTCGAGAACCCGACCCCGTCCTTCATCTGCTGGGTGTACTTTTTCCGCAGCCCAGCCACCGCCTCAGGGGAGGATAGGGGCACCTTGCCGGAGCCCAGGGCCACCACCGCCTTCAGGCGTTTGGAGCCCATCACCGCGCCCAGCCCCGCCCGGGCCGCCGCGCGGCCCTTTGCCGAGATGACTGCGGCGATCCGGGCCATCCTTTCCCCTGCCGGGCCGATGCAGGCTGCCTCGGCCCTGGGCCCATAAATCCGCTTCACGTAGTCGTCGGTGAAATAGGTGTCCCGTCCCCACAGGTCCTCGGCACCGACGATCCGGGGCTGCTCGCCGCCCAGCACCAGGCAGACCGGAGCTTCCGAGCGTCCGGTGACGAAGAGCGCGTCGTAGCCGGAGAACTTCAGCGCGGGACCGAAGGCGCCACTTCCGTTGGCGTCCCCCCAGCAGCCGGTCAAGGGCGACTTGCCCACGACCGTATAGCGCGATACGAAGGGCAGGGGTGCCCCGGTGAGGGGACCGGCCAGCAGGCCGAGAATTGCTTCCGGCCCCAGGGGGTCGGCGCCCTTCGGCAGCCGCTCGTAGAGGATCTTCGCGCCCAGGCCGTAGCCTCCCAGGAAGGCCCGGGCGTCCTCGTCGCTCAACCCTTCCTCGCGCATCCTGCCGGAGCTCAGATCCACGAACAGCATCCGGCCCATGAATCCACCGCGCACCACCGACTCCTTCCCGCCCGTTCAGCCCAGGATGCTCTTCACCTTTTCCCGGATCGAGTCTGCGCTGGGGATGCACACCGGCTCCAGATGCCAGTTCTGGGGCAGGCTGACGTTAAGACCGGCGTGGCGCAGCACGGGGCCGTCCAGGTAGTCGTAGGCCTTCTCGTTGAGGACCGCGGAAATCTCGGCGCCGATGCCGCAGCGCTCCACGGCTTCGTGGACGACCAGCGCCCGCGCCGTCTTCTTCACGGAGGCGACCAGGGTGTCGACGTCGAGGGGAACCAGGGTCCGCGGGTCGACCACCTCGGCGCTGATGCCGTCCTTCTCCAGAGCCTCGGCCGCCTTCAGCGCCTCGTGCACCATGAAGGAGGTGGCGATGATCGTGATGTCCTTGCCCTCCCGCTTCACGTCCGCCTTCCCGATGGGCACGAAGTATTCCTCCTCCGGCACCGGGCCCTTGAGCGCGTACAGCTTCTTGTTCTCGATGCACATCACGGGGGTGTTGTCCCGGATGGCGGTCTTCAAGAGGCCCTTGGCGTCGTAGGGGGTGGAGGGCATGACGATCTTCAGCCCCGGCAGGTGGGCGAACAGGGCTTCCAGGGACTGCGAGTGCTGGCAGCCGATGCCGCCGCCCACGCCGCCCTCGGTCCGGATCACCATCGGCAACTCGAGCAGTCCGGGGGCGATCTGCATGATCTTGGCCACGTGGTTGCCGATCTGGTCCATGGCCAGCAGGATGAAGTCGATGAACGAGATCTCCGCCACCGGCCGCATCCCCATCAAGGCGGCGCCCGTGGCGGTGCCGATGATCGCCGACTCGCAGATCGGCGTATCGCGGATCCGTTCGGGGCCGAAGCGCTCGAGCAGCCCCTTGGACACCTTGAACACGCCGCCGTAGGCGCCGACGTCCTCGCCGATCAGGATCACCTTCTCGTCGCGCGTCATCTCCTCGATCAGGGCCTCGTTCAGGGCCTCGTTGTATTGCAGCTGTCTCACGTCCATCCTCCCGTGCTCAGAACTTCCCGCTCACCTCGGCCAGGTAGTCCGCCCGCGCCGGCAGCGCCTGCGCCAGCCCCCATTCCACCGCCTGGGCGATCTTCTTCCCGATCTCCCCCTTCAACTTCTCGATGTCCGCCTCGCTCAGGAGCTTCCTGTCCAGAGCCTGCTTCCGGGCGATGCGGACCGGGTCATGGAGGTCCCAGGTCTCCAGCTCCTCCTTCGGCCGGTAGGGGGCGGTGTCGCTCGGATCATGCCCCCGCCAGCGCACCGTATTGGCCTGGATCAGGCTGGGACCCCCGCCGGCGCGGGCCCGCTCGGCGGCCTCCTTGACCGTGCAGTACACCTGCCACACGTCCGTTCCGTCCACGTCGTAGCCGGGCATGCTGTAGCCGACGGCCCGGATGGCGTTGGTCGCGGCGGAGGTGGACTTCGTGAAGGGGAAGGAGGCCGCCCAGCCGTTGTTCACGCAGAAGAACACGACGGGCAGCTTCCAGATCGAGGCCAGGTTCAGGCTCTCGTGGAAGGTGCCGTTGCCCGCGGCGCCGTCGCCGAAGGCGCACAGGGTCACTCTCCCGTTCTTCTGGCACTGGTGGGCCACCCCCGTGCCCACCGCCTGCGGCAGTTGCGAGCCCAGGATGCCCTGGACCTGCATGATGCCGACTTCCGGGGCGACCATGTGCAGGTCGCCGGAGCGCCCCTTGCAATACCCCGCCTCCTTGCCCATCAGCTCGGCCATCAGCTTCTCGAAGCTCGCCCCCCGGGCCACGAAGAAACCGTGCCCGCGGTGGGTGGGGAAGATGATGTCGGCCTTGGCCAGGCCCGCGGTCGCGCCGACCTCGGCCGCCTCGTTGCCGATGCTCGGGTGCAGGTAGCCGATGATCTTGGCGCTGTGGAAGAGCTGGATCGTCTCCTCCTCGAACAGGCGCACTTCCAGGATCTGCCGGAAAAGCCCGCGGAACAGCTCCGGGTCGACCGGGAGGCTTTTCGCTACCGTCAGCAGTTCTTTCGCGTTGACCATAAGCCTATTCCTTTGTAGAAATTGGGGCCCCCTTGCCAGCGGGGGACCGGAAGCTCTTGCGGGCCCTCATCTGGTGCTGCAGGGAATCCACCGAGATGGATACGATCAGGATGATGCCGATGAAGGCGTCGCGCCAGTTGATGGGCACGTCGATCAGGGCCATGCCGTTGGAGATCGAGCCGACGATCAGCGTGGCCACGAACACGCCCACCAGCGAGCCCCGGCCCCCGTTCAGGGAGATGCCCCCCAGCACCAGGATAGTCAGGATCCGGAACTCGTAGCCGTTGCCGAAGGTGGAGTTGGCGAAGCCGACCTGGGCGGCGTTGACCACCCCGCCCAGGGAGGCCAGGAACCCGGCGATGAGGTAGGGGTAGAACTGCGTCTTGCGGATCGGGAGCCCCGCCAGCCGGGCAGCGTAGGCGTTGGCGCCCACCAGGTAGATATTGCGCCCCGCGCGGGTATAGCGCAGGAGCAGCCAACCGACGGCCAGCAGCACCAGGAAGTAGATGAACGGCAGGGGGATGAACCCGAAGACGAAGTAGCGCCCGAGGATCAGGAAGGCCTCCTTCGGGATGCTGATGTTCTTCAGCGACCAGTAGAAGGTGAGGCCGCGGAAGATGGCCAGCGTGCCGAGGGTGACGATGATGGAGTTGATCCCCACCTTCGTGATCAGGAAGCCGTTGAGCGCCCCGATGAGCGGCCCGACCGCCAGCCCGATCAGGATGATCAGCGGAATCGGAATGGTGGTTCCCGGCAGGTTGAACAGCTTGGCCACGACCACCACGCTCAGCCCGAAGATGGAGCCGATGGACATGTCGAAGTTCTTCGTGAGCACCACCGGGGTCAGCCCCACCGCCACGATGCCCGACACGGCGACGGCCGCCATGATGGCCTTGAAGTTGCCCAGGCTGAAGAACCTCGGGTTGATCAGCGAGAAGACCAGGATCATGAGCCCGTACACGACAGTAAGGGCGGGCGCGATGGATTCCTTGTTGAAGGGGTTGATCCGGGAGAGCAGGCTCTCGTTGCTCATGCCTACCTCTTACCGCGACCGGGCCATCTGCCGGTTCTTGCGGATTTCGTAGAAGGCGACGATGACCACCAGCGCCAGCCCCTGCGAGATCGTGATGAAGTAGAACTGGACGTTCAGCAGGGACAGACCGGTGAAGATGATGGTGATGATCGTGACCCCGATCACCGTCTTCCAGATGCTGCCCTCGCCGCCCTCCAGCGACATGCCGCCGAGGAAGACCGCGGACAGCACCGGCAGGGTCAGGTTGTCGCCGTGGTAGATGTAGCCCACGCCGGACAGGGCGATCATCAGGATCGAGGCCATGCCCGTCACCACCCCCATGGCCAGGTACAGCAGCACCTTGATCGGCTTCACCCGGATGCCCGAAAGCTGCGCGGCCCGGGGGTTGGAGCCGATGAAGTAGGCCTGCCGGCCCAGCTTGGTGAAGCTGAGCAGGTACCAGTAGACGAGCAGGACCACGACCAGGAGGATGACCGGGAACGGCACCCCCAGCACCCCCTTGGTCGCGAAGTAGAACAGCTGGTCGGTGATCATGAGGATGCTCCGCCCGTTGGTCAGCACCTGCCCGAGGGCGATCAAGATGGAGGTCGTGCCGAGCGTCAGGATCAGCGGCAGCAGGTTCAGGTACTCGCACATCAGCCCGTTGAAGAGGGCGACCCCGATGGGCATCACGAAGCCGACGAGCAGGCACAGCCACTGGGGCACGCCCTTCCCGTACAGCATCGCCGTCACCACGGTGCTCAGGGCGAGGCTGGCGCCGAAGGAGATGTCCAGCCCCCGGGTCACGATCACGGGGGTGATGGCGATGGCAATGATCCCGGCGATGACCATGTTGTTCAGCATGGTGCTCAGGTTGTCGTAGCTGCGGAAGCTCTTGCTCGCCGAGGCGAACACGGCGGCCAGGACGACCAGCACGATCAGCAGGATCAACGTGTCGGAGATCGCTCTCTTCTTGGTTGACATCGAATTCCTCATCCGCCGGCGGCCTCAGGACGTCACGATGTGCATCAGTTCCGTTGGGTTCGTGTCCTCCGTGCGGAACTCCCCGGCGACCCGCCCGTCCTTCATCACGACGATGCGGTCCGAGATGGCCATGATCTCGGGCAGCTCCGAGGAGACGATCAGGACGCCCGCCCCCTTCTGGCAGCACTCCTCCGCGATCCGATAGATCTCGGCCTTGGAGCCCACGTCGATCCCGCGGGTCGGCTCGGCCATGAGCAGGATCTTCGAGTCCCGCTCGAGCCACTTGGCCACGACCACCTTCTGCTGGTTGCCGCCGGACAGGTTATTCACCACCTGCTGGACGCCCGGGGTCTTGATGTTCAGTTTGGCGACCCAGGTCTCGGCCCGGCTCTTCTCCAGCCGCTTGTCGATGCGCGCCCCCTTGCCCATGTTCTCGATGTTGGCGGCCACGACGTTGGACTTGACGTCCATCGTGACGGCGACCCCCTCCTCTTTCCGGTCGATGGGCACGAAGCCGAGACTGTGCTTCTTGGCCACCGACGGGCTGGGGATGCGCGCGGGCCGCCCGTCGATGAGCACCTCCCCGCCGGTCTTTTTCAGGTCGCCGAAAATGACGTTGAACAGCAGGTGGATCCCCGAGCCGAGCAGGCCGAAGAAGGCCACGATCTCCCCCGCGCGCAGGTCGAAGGAGACGTCCTGCAGCTTGTCCTGGTAGCAGAGCTTCCTCACCTCAAAAATGACCTCGCCCTTGGGGATGTCCTGCTTGGGGTACAGCTCGGAGAAGTCCTTGCCCACGATCAGGTTCACCAGCTCCTGCTTGCTGGTCTCCGGCGTGAGGACGTCGCCCACCTTGCGCCCGTCGCGCAGCACGACCGTCCGGTCGGTGATCTCGAGGATCTCCTCCAGGCGGTGGGTGATGTAGATGACGGAGATGCCGTCGTCCTTCAGCCGCTCGATGATCGCGAACAGGGTGCGCACGTCCCGTTCGTTCAGAGCGGAGGTCGGCTCGTCCATGACGATGATCTTGGCCCGGGTGTGCACGGCCTTGGCGATCTCCACGATCTGCTTCTCCGCCACCGACAGGTTCTCGATGACCGCCTGGGGGTCGATCGTGGAGTTGAAGGAGGACAGCACCCGCCGGGACTCCACCACCATCGCCTTCCAGTCGACGAACCCGGCCCGGCTGACGGGCGGATCGCCGGCGAAGATGTTCTCCGCCACCGTGATCGGGTCGAACGAGGACAGCTCCTGGTAGATGACCCGGATGCCGTGCTTCAGGCTCTCCGCCGGGCCGTCGAAGACGACCTTCTCGCCGTCGACGACAATCTCGCCCGCTTCCAGGCTGTAGGCCCCGGACAGGATCTTGATCAGCGTCGACTTGCCGGCGCCGTTCTCGCCCAGCAGCCCCAGCACCTCCCCCCTCCGCAGCTGGACGGACACGTCGTCCAGCGCCCGCACGACAGAGAAGTTCTTGGAGATGTGGCTCATTTCCAGGACGAGATCATTCAGTGGCATTGGCCGCCTCAGCGATCGAAGGAAATCCCCGGGACGCGGGCCTTCCCGCGTCCCGGGGTCGGATTCCGGTCTGAGCTTACTTTTCGGCGAAGAGCGTGGTCTCCCCGGGGTAGTACTTCTCGAGGTTGTCCTTGGTGAGGAGGGCGTGCTCGAGGTAGGTCACCGAAGGTATGGGCTTGCCGTACATGTGGGCCAGCGCCAGGGGGATGACGAAGGTGCCATAGGTCTCGGGCACCCAGCCGGCCGTCGCGGCGGTGATGCCGGAGCGGAGCAGTGGGCGGCCCAGGTCGTCGCCGCCGCAGGAGACCAGCAGGATCCGCTTCGGGTCCCACCTGCCCAGGGTCTTGGCCGCGGCGTACATGCCGCCCGAGGCGGCCTCGTAGGGCGAGAAGACGACGATGTTCTTGTCGTCCGGGTACTTGGCCAGGACGTCCATCCACGGGGACTGGAAGTCGTTGTTCACCTCGACCTGGACGGCCTTGGAGGGGGTGGCCAGGAAGTCGACCACGTGGCCGTACTTGGCGACCATGACCTTGTGCGCGCCCCACATGCGGTAGGAGACCACCTCGCCGAAGTTGGGGTTCCAGCAGTAGTAGACGCGGTCGACCTTGTCGATGCCGCCGAAACGCTTCTGGATCTGCTCGATGGCGTAATTGCCGCCGAGCACGCCGTTGGCCCAGTTGTCGCCGCCCATGAAGGGGAATCCCTCCGCGGGGACGTCGAGGCCGAGGATCCAAACGCCCTTCTCCTTGGCCTTCCGCGCGATCATGGTGTTGGACTTCTCGTCCACCCCGTACTCGATGAAGACGTCCGGCTTCCAGGCCAGGATCGCGTCCGCGTTCTTGATCGTGGTGTTGATGTCGAACGCGTTGTCCAGCACCAGGGTGTTCTCCGTGGTGCCGCCGGCCAGCTTCCAGTACTTGACGATGCTCTCGACGATCTGGGTGCAGATCGGCACCGAGGCGGCCAGGTTGGTCACCGCCAGCTTCTTGCCCTTGGCCCAGTCCTTGTCGAACTTGCCGGCCAGGGCCTGCTTGCGGAAGAAGTCATAGCTGTACTCGCCGGTGTACTTGCCGGCGCCCGCCACGTCGTCGCCCACCGGCAGCTTGGGCTCCACGATGGGCTCGCCCTTCATCGTGTACTCCGCCTTGGCGCCCGCCTGCTCAGTGCCGCCGCTGGCGAAACCCAGCATCGCGACCAGCAGGCCGACCAGGACCAGGCTAATCGTCAGGGAAATCTTTTTCATGGCAACCTCCTTAAGACATTCTGTCTGATCATACTATGAATCGATAATATGTCAAGTATTTTCTTAAGCTTGCATTAAGCTTGCATTCTTCAACCGCACTATGTAGTATGATCA
>MIBK01000026.1:0-487 GCA_001829505.1 Spirochaetes bacterium RBG_16_67_19
CTCCAAGCTGCTGATGACCGAAGCCCGGGTGTTCATTTTCGACGAACCGACCCGGGGGATCGACGTGGGCGCCAAGTTCGAGATCTACAAGATCATGAACGACCTGACCGCCGAAGGGCGGGGCATCCTGTTCATCTCCTCGGAGCTGCCCGAGGTGCTGGGGGTTTCCGACCGTATCCTGTGCATGCGCGAAGGGCTGCTGGTGCGGGAGTTCACGCGCGCCGAGGCCAACCCCGAAGCGGTGATGCGGGTGCTCACCGGAGGGCAGGCGGCATGAGCGGCTCCAGAACGGCCCTGAAGAGGGTTCTCGGCCTGCGGGAGCTGCCGATCCTGGTGTACCTGGTCATCATGATCGCGGTCTTTTCCTTCGCCGTGGGCGGATTCTTCTCGATCAAGAACTTCGAGAACATCTCGCGCCAGATCGCCACCGTCGGGATCGTGTCGGTGGGCATGACCCTGATCATCCTGACCGGGGGCATCGAGCTCT
>MIBK01000026.1:496-3050 GCA_001829505.1 Spirochaetes bacterium RBG_16_67_19
CGATCCTCTCTTTCGCCATCAACATCGGCGGCCTCGGCATCGTGGCCGGCTGGCCCATGTGGCTCGCCTACCCCTTCATGCTCCTGCTGGGCCTGGCGCTGGGCTGGCTGAACGGCTTCCTGATCACCCGCATCGCCGTGCCGGCCCTGATCATCACCCTCGGCACCATGAACATCTACCGCGGGGTCATCATGGTGATCACCAAAGGCCGCTACATCACCCCGATCCCCAAGGCCTACGAGACCATCGGCTCCGGCTACGTGCCGTTCCTCTTCCTGGCCGTGGTGCTGGCGGCGTTCACCTACCTCAGCCTGAAAACCCGCTTCGGACGCAACCTCTTCGCCATCGGCGGCGGGGAGCAGTCGGCGGTGTTCTCCGGGGTGCCGGTGCGGCGCTACAAGATGATCGTCTACATGGTCTCCGGGGTGCTGTCCGCGCTGGCCGGAATGATCCTGGTGGGCAGGAGCGGCTTCATCCAGCCCCAGGCCGGGCTGGGCTACGAGATGAGCGCGATCGCCGCGGTGGTCATCGGCGGCACCAGCATTTTCGGCGGCTCGGGCAGCGTGCTGGGCACCTTCCTGGGCTCGGTGCTCATGGGGCTGATCCTGGCCGGGCTGACCATGCTGGCCGTGAACCCCTACTGGCAGGGGCTGATCACGGGGGTCCTGATCATCCTGGCCATCGCCCTGGACACCGTGCGCCAGCCAAGGCATTAGGGAGGGGGCATGCGGCGAACGCGAACCGGCAACTGGCGCATCCTGCTGGTACTGGCGGCGGTGAACGTCCTGATCATGGGCCTCTTGACCGCCCTTTCCCCGACCTTCCTGAGCTACGGCAACCTGAGCGCGGTGATGCTGCGCATGAGCGAGTTGAGTATGCTGGCCATCGCCGAAACCATCGTGCTGATCGCCGGCGGCTTCGACCTGACCATAGGGGCGGTCATGGCTCTGTCCGCCACGGTGTTCGGGACCCTGTACGTGCAGGGCCTGCCCTTCGCCCTGATCGTCGCCCTGGCCCTGGCCTCCGGGGTGGCGGTGGGCGCGCTGAATGCCTTCCTGGTGGTCGCCCTGCGCCTGCAGCCCTTCATTGTCACCCTGGCGACCATGTCCATCGTACGCAGCGTGGTCTACGGCCTGCTCAAGGGCAATGTCCTGAGCAACCTGCCGGAGGGCTTCCTGAACCTGGGCTACGTTTACGTGCTCAAGATCCCGCTGCTGTTCCTGGTGGTGCTGCTGGTGGCCTTCCTGGCGATCGTGCTCCTGCGCCGGACCGTGGTCGGGCGGCGAATCTTCGCGGTGGGGGGCAACGAGCGCACCGCCTTCCTGTCCGGGGTCCACGTGGACCGCATGAAGTACCTGGTCTACAGCCTGAGCGGCCTGATCTCGGCCATGGCCGGGCTGATGTACACCGCCCGCATCCGGGCCGTGGTCCCCGACATGGGCATCACCTCGCCCCTGGAGGTGATCACCGCCGTGCTGATCGGCGGCACAGCCATCACCGGAGGGAAAGGCTCGGTGTTCGGCTCCCTGCTGGGCATCCTGGCCATGTACCTGCTGCTCAACGGCTTCAACCTGCTGGGCCTCAACCCGTTCTGGCAGACGATCATCCTCGGGGTCATCCTGATCTACGTGGTGGGCCAGGAGAACATCCTGCGCGGCCTGCGCTCCGCTTTCGGGCGCAGGAAGGTGGAGAAGGCTTGAGGGCGGAAAAGCGCCTGGAAGGCCAGGCCGCGCTGATCACGGGCGCGGGATCGGGGATCGGCAGGGCCATCGCGGTGGCCTTCGCCCGGGAAGGGGCCCGGGTGGGCATCAACTACTGCCGCAACGAGGAGGGAGCCGCCCGCACGCTGGAGCTGGTGCGGGGCGAGGGTGCCGAAGGGGCCCTGGTGCGCGCCGACGTGTCCTCGGCGCAAGAGGTGGCCGCGATGGTCCGGGAGCTGGAGGCCCGCTGGCAGGGCCTGGAGGTGCTGGTCAACAACAGCGGCATCGGCACCTCCGCCAGCCCGGACCGGGTGGCGGAGATCGACGAGGCGGACTGGGACCGGGTGCTGGACGTGAACCTCAAGGGGGTGATGCTGGCCTGCCGGGCGGTGCTGCCCGGCATGATGCGGCGGGGAAGCGGCGTCATTGTCAACATCTCCTCGATCCGGGGACTGCTGGGCAACCCCAGCCTGGCCTCCTATTGCGCTTCCAAGGGCGGGCAGGTCCTGCTTACCCGCTCCCTGGCCCTGGACTACGCCCGCTACGGGGTGCGCGTGAACTGCATTTGTCCCGGCTTCGTACTGAGCGAGATGCTGGCCGGCTACATCGCCAGGCAGGCGGACCCCGCCGCCGCGCAGAGGGCTTTCGCCGCCATGGCGCCCCTGAACCGCATCGGCCGGCCGGAGGAAATCGCCGCGGCGGCCGTTTTCTTGGCTTCCCGGTCCTCCTCCTTCGTCACCGGAGTGGCCCTGCCGGTGGATGGGGGCTACACCGCTTCCGGCGCGAGGGACCTGCTTTGAAGCGCTTCCAGGACCGGGTGGTGGTGGTCTCCGGAGGCGGATCCGGGATCGGCC
>MIBK01000026.1:3101-5388 GCA_001829505.1 Spirochaetes bacterium RBG_16_67_19
AATCCAGCCGCGACGCGGCCCGGCGCTTCGAGTCCCTGGCCGCCGAGCAGGGCCTGGACGGGCACAGCCTGACCGTCGACGTCAGCCGGCCGCGGGACGTGCAGCGCGGCGTGGCAGCGGTGACCATCCGTTTCGGGGCCATCCACGTGCTGGTGAATAACGCCGGGGTGGAGCACACCGGGCCGCTGCACGAGACCGCCGAGGAGGACTGGGACCGCGTGCTGGGGGTGAACCTGAAGGGAGTGTTCCTGCTCTCCCGCCAGGTCCTGCCGGTCATGATGCGCGGCGGGGGAGGCGCGGTGGTCAACGTGGGCTCCATCTCCGGGCTGCTGGGCTGGCCGGCCTACGCCGCTTACGCCGCCTCCAAGGGCGGGGTGGTGCAGCTCAGCCGGCAGATGGCAGTGGACTACGCGCCGCACGACATCCGGGTCAACTGCGTCTGCCCCGGAACCACCTGGACTCCCCTGATCGAGCGCCTGTTCGCCCAGGAGCCGGATCCGGAGGTGGCCAAGGCGGTGATCGCGGCCCGGCACCCCCTGGGTCGCTTCGCCCGGCCCGAGGAGATCGCCGAGGCGATCCTGTTCCTGGCTTCGGAAGAGGCCTCCTTTATCACCGGAGCCGTGCTGCCGGTGGACGGGGGCTATACGGCCAAGTAAGGCATAAGGAGACGACGGTGAAGCGTTATGTGGAGGTGAGCGGAAGACTGGAGAACGGGCTCTGGAGCTACCAAGCCCTGCCGGGGCTGGAGAAGATCATCCCCGAAGTGCGCATCGAAACCATCGCCACGGTGCGGCATAACGATTTCTTCGCCTCACGTCTCACCATGTGCACAATATCAGGCACCTATGTGGAGGCCGGGTCGCACATCATCGAGGGCGCCAAAACCCTGGATCAGTACCGGCTGACCGATTTCATCAAGCCCGCCCGGGTGCTGCGCCTGCCCCGGCAGAAGGCCAAGGCCCTGATCGATGAGAAGCTGCTGGCGGCGCACGCCCCGGCCATTCGCCCCGGCGAAGCCATCCTGGTGGCCACCGGCTGGGGGCGGATGTGGAACAAGCCGGGCTACGTGCTCGATTGCCCCAACTTCACCAAGGGGGCCATCGCCTGGCTGCTGAAGCGCAAGCCGGCCATCTGCGGCTTCGACGTGCCCTGCATCGAGAGCTCCTGGTCGCAGGACGTGGTGGAGGAGAAGGGCGGGCTGCTGGGCATGCTGTTCAAGAAGAACGTGCTCCTGGTGGCCCCGCTGGTGAATCTGGACAAGGTCCGGGCGGACAAGGGGACCCTGTACTGCCTGCCGCTGCCGGTGGTCGGGACCTCCGGCGCGCCGGCCCGCGTGGTGTTCGAGGAGAAGGCGTGAGCGAGATCAGGAAAGTCCGTTTCGGGGTGATCGGCGCCGGGCTGTGGGGCGGGGCGCATGCCGAGATCTACTCGCAGCACCCCTACGCCGAACTGGCCGCAGTCTGCGATACACAGGGCGACCGGGCCAGCAAGCTGGCTGCCGCTCACGGTGGAGCGCGGGTCTACACGGACTTCCGGGAAATGGTCCGCGACCCGGGGGTGGACGCCGTGGCCGTGGCCACTCCGGATTTCGCCCACCGGGAGCCGATCGTGGCGGCGGCCCGGGCCGGCAAGCACGTGCACACCGAGAAGCCCCTGGCCACCACGGCCGAGGATGCGGAGGCCATCGCCGCCGCCGTGCGCGAGGCGGGGATCACCCTGATGGTGGATTTCCACGCCCGCTGGAACCCGCCCTTCGCGATCGCCCGGCGGGACATCGAGGAGGGCAGGCTGGGGCGGATCCTGTCGGCTTACTTCCGGCTGAACGACACGATCTCCGTGCCCACGAGCATGCTCTCCTGGGCGGCGCGCAGCTCCATCCTGTGGTTCCTGGGCAGCCACACGGTGGATACCCTGCGCTTCCTGCTGGGCGACGAGGTCCAGCGGGTCTACTCGGTTTCCCGCGCGGGAGTGCTGCAGGCGCTGGGCATCGACGTGCCCGATCTGTACCAGAGCATCCTGGAGTTCCGCTCCGGGGTGGTGGCGAGCATCGAGAACAACTGGGTGGTCCCCAACACCAACCCGGCGGTCAACGATTTCAAGGTGAACATCCTGGGCTCCAAGGGCATGATCAACATGGACCTGACCAACAATCAGCTGATCGAGCGCTATCTGCCGGACTCCAGCGACCACCCGGACTGCATCGTGAAGCCGCAAGTGTTCAACAAGCACGTGGGCTTCGCCTACGAGAGCATCCGCGACTTCGTGGAATGCCTGGCTCTGGGCAAGC
>MIBK01000026.1:5410-6896 GCA_001829505.1 Spirochaetes bacterium RBG_16_67_19
GCTGCGGGTGACCCGCGTGGTGCTGGCGATCATGGAGTCGGCCCGGGAAGGCCGCCCCGTGATGGTGCACTACCCGGGCCAGGAGTAGGAATGGTGAGCCTGGCCGACTTTTTCTCCCTGCGCGGCCGGGTGGCCCTGGTCACCGGGGCCAGCCGCGGCCTGGGGCAGGCCTTCGCCGGGGCCCTGGCCGAGGCGGGGGCCGACCTGGTGATCGTTTCCCGACACCTGGGGGAGCTGGGCGAGACCGCCGGCGCGGTCCGGGCTCATGGCCGGGAGGTCCTCAGCCTCGAAGCCGACATCCGGCAGGAAGAGGCGGTGCGGGAAATGGTGACCCGAACCGTGGAGCGCTTCGGCCGTCTGGACGTGCTGGTCAACAACGCCGGAACCGAGCGGCAGAACCTGCCGCCCGAACAGACCTCCCTGGAAAGCTGGAAAGAAGTCCTCGACATCAACCTCAACGGGCAGTTCCTGTGCGCCCGGGAGGTGGGCAAGGTGATGATCCCTCGCCGCGCCGGGAAGATCATCAATCTGGCCTCCATGTCGGGGATGGTGATCAACCGGTATTTCCACGGCGGGTCCTACGACGTGTCCAAGGCGGCGGTGGTCGGGCTGACCAAGGCGCTGGCCGCGGAGTGGGCCCCCTACAACCTCAATGTCATCGCCCTGGCCCCCGGTTATTACGGCACGGCTCCCAACCTGCGCTGGTTCCAGGGCAATCCCGAGATCCACCGCCAGGTGCTGGACCTGATTCCGCTGGGGCGCCTGGGGGACCTGCGCGAGCTGGCCGCCCTTCTGGTGGTGCTGGCCTCGGAGGTGTCCAACTACATGACCGGCTCCACCGTGGTGATCGACGGCGGCTACACCCTCTGGTAGCCCTACAGCTCCTCCAGCTCCCGGGAGAGCTCCCGGTATAGCGCGCTGACCTCGCCGCGGCCGGGCAGAGCGGAGGCGTCGGCCAGGGTCTCCAGGCTGAACAGGCTCTCCTTCAAGGCGGTCAGGTAGTTGCGCGAGCCCTTGAACCAGTAGGACCCCTGCCCGTCGGTGTGCAGGGACACGAATCCCAGCTTGCTGGAGCGCTTTTTCGAGCGGCAGGGCCGCAGCAGCTCCCGCAGGCGCTCCGGGAAGTCGGCCGGCACCGCCGGCAGGATGAAGGCAGACCCCTCCGGCGCCTCCAGCACCGGCTGGTCGAGGTTCAGGCGCGGCAGGATGCGCAGGATGGTGGACAGGCGCATGTCGCTCAACAGCTCGAAGCCCTCGAACAGCACCTTGCCCCGCAGCTTCCGGAAACCGGGCAGGATGGTCGGCTCGCCGCGGCCGAGCAGGGAACCAAGCTTCTCCCAGGGGAGTAAAACCGTCTTGCGGCGGCCTTCGGTTCTGATCTGGAACACCTCCGCGCCAATGCGGATGTTGGTGGTGAAGTCCCGTCGAGGCCGTTCGGCGGCCTCTGGCAGGTCGGCAGACGCCGCCACGGCTTCCGGCGGCGAGC
>MIBK01000026.1:6987-18223 GCA_001829505.1 Spirochaetes bacterium RBG_16_67_19
CCGCGCTCCCTCTCC
Organism: Spirochaetes bacterium RBG_16_67_19; assembly: GCA_001829505.1. Lineage (GTDB taxonomy): Bacteria > Spirochaetota > Spirochaetia > SZUA-6 > DRHE01 > MIBK01. The sequence continues at coordinate 7,003 of MIBK01000026.1, forward strand.
TCCACCGCCAGCGCCCGCGGCAGCTCGGGGTGGATGCGGCCCAGCCACTCCCGGTTCAAGGGGGACACCGAGTGGGCGTACATGCGAGAAGTGCGCACGATCTCCCCGGCCACGATGAAGCGGGGATTTTCCCGGTACATGCCCGAGCCGGGGTGGATCTGGATGCGGCCGGCGGTGGAGGTGCGGTACACCCCCCGCTCGGTGCGCACGCAGACGAACTGGATCAGGCCGCGGGCCACGGCGCAAAGGTAGTCGGTCGGCGGGCCGCCGGAGCCCAGCGGGATTCCCTGCTCGGCCAGGATCTGGCCCAGCTGGTCCTTGATGTTCTCGATCTCCCCCATGGTGCGGGGGTCCAGGAAGAGCCGCTCGCAGTAGCGCGCCCGGTCGCGCGCGCCCTGGAAAGCCTCGTAGACCTTGAGGTAGGACAGGAAGTCGCCCAGCGGATCACGGAAGGAGTGGTGCGCCTGGCGGGCTTCCATCTCCTGGCCCGGGGGCAGGATGAAGGGGGTGCGGCTGGAGAGGAAGCTGATGGCCACCAGGCATTCCTCGAGCACGGCGGGGTAGCGCCGGACGGCCTCCGCCAGGATCCGCGAGAACTTGGGCAGGATCGGGAAGGCCAGCATCTGCCGCCCGATCTCCGTAAGCTCCTGGTTCTCGTCCAGCGCCTCCAGGGCCTGCAGGGTTTCGATGGCCGAGAGGATGCCGGCCCGGCCGGGCGGAGAAATGAAGTCGAAGCTCTCGTAGTCGCGGATGCCCAGCTCGGCCATGCGCAGCACCACCTCGGACAGGTCCGTGCGGTGGATTTCCTCGGTGGAGAACAGGGCCCTGGACTCGTAGTCGCGCCGGGCGTACAGCTGCCAGCAGACCCCCGGGCGTGTGCGCCCCGCCCGGCCGCGGCGCTGGTTGGCCGAGGCCTTGGAGATGGGCACCTCGATCAGCGAGGAGGTGAAGTTCTGGTTGTTGTAGTAGTTGACCTTGGCCAGGCCGGTGTCGATCACCGTGGTGACCCCGTCGATGGTCACGCTGGTCTCGGCGATGTTGGTGGCCACGATCACCTTGACCCTGCCCGGGTAGTCGTCGAACACCCGCTCCTGCTCCTCGGTGGACAGGCGGGAGTACAGCGGCAGGACGGCCAGCCGGCGGGCGGAGGACAGGGCCTCCAGGCGGGTCAGGCAGTTCTTGATGGCCCCCTCGCCGGGCAGGAAGATCAGGATGTCGCCCCCGGCGCCGGGTGCCGGGGGGTCTTCCGCCGCTGCGGACACCGTGCGCTCCACGATCTCCGCGATCTTGTCCAGCAGGGCATCGGGGCTGCCGACCTGGCGGGGGGGCTCGTAGAGCAGCTCCACCGGGTAGGGCGAGCTTTCAATGGTCACGATCGGGCACTCGTCGAAGTACTCGGAGAAGACCTCCGCGTTGATGGTGGCCGAGGACACGATGACCTTGAAGGAGGGCCGCTCGGCCAGCAGCTGCTTGAGCAGACCCAGGATGAAATCGATGTTCAGGCTGCGCTCGTGGGCCTCGTCGACCATGATCACCCCATAGCGCGAAAGGGAGTAGTCCGCCTTGATCTCCTGCAGCAATATGCCGTCGGTCATGATCTTGATGCGCGTGCGCGGGTCGGTGCGGTCCTCGAAGCGCATCTTGTAGCCGACCAGGTCCGGGATGCGGGTCTTCAACTGGCGGGCGATGAACTCCGCCACCGATACGGCGGCGATGCGGCGCGGCTGGGTCACCCCGATCAGCTTGTCCTGCGCGAAGCCGGCGGCCAGCAGGAGCTGCGGGATCTGGGTGGTTTTGCCCGAACCGGTGGGGCTCTGCACCACCACGACCTGGTTTTGCGCCACGGCGGCCAGGATCCGCTCCTTCTCGCGGTGGATCGGAAGCTCGAGGGGATTCACGGCCCATCGTACACCATTGCTCCGGCAGCGGCAATGCGAGTACATTGGGGGCGATGAACCCGAGGCAGCTGCACAGCAGGGAAGGGGAGCTCCGGCACGTCGTGGAGGCCATCCCCCAGGTTTCTCCGGTCGAGCTCTACCAGGCCATCCGGCAGCGGGGATACATCGGGCAGGAGCGGGCCCTGAAGGCGGTCACCCTTTGGGCCTACCGGCACGTGGCCCGCCTGCGCCGCATCCATCTGCAGAACGTGGACCGCGAACAGCTTCCCGCCAAGACGAACATGCTGTTCGTGGGGCCCACCGGCTGCGGCAAGACCTTCCTGGTGGAGCTGCTGTTCCGGGAGATGCTGCGGCTGCCGACCGTGATCACGGACATGACCGGCTACTCGGAAACCGGCTACGTGGGGCAGGATGTGGTGAACATCCTGACGCATTTGTTATACGCGGCTCAGTTCAGCCCTTTGGCCGCCTCCATCGGCATCGTCTGCCTGGACGAGTTCGACAAGATCGCCTCCGGACAGAACAACGCCGTGTTCGCCGGCGCGGGGACCACCAAGGACGTGTCCGGCCTGGGGGTGCAGCGCGAGCTGCTGAAGATGCTGGAATCCGCGGAGATACTGGTGCCGGCGGAGTTCGGCCACTCCGACTACGCGCCCAAGACGGTCGTGCCGACCCGCGACATCGTGTTCATCGGCTGCGGCGCCTTCTCGGGCCTGAAGGTGCTGATCGAGCGGGTGGGGGGCGAGCACATCGGCTTCGGCCGCGCGCCGCTTTCCGGCGGGGAGGACCGCATCGCCGTCTCCTACAGCGAGGCGGAAATGGACCTGGTGCGCCATTTCCAGAACTACGGCTTCCTGCCCGAGCTGATCGGGCGCTTCCAGCGCGTCGTGCCCTTCGAGGCCCTGAGCCACGGGGAGCTGAAGTCCATCCTCGAGGAGCGGGTCCTGCAGCAGTACCTGACCGAGTTCCGCCTGGAGGGCATCGAGCTGGAGGTGGACGAGGCGGTGCTGTCGATGATCGTGGAGCGCAGCCTGCGCATGGAGACCGGGGCGCGAAGCATCGACGCGGCCTTCATCCGCTACCTGGAAAACGCGGCCTTCGAGAGCTACTCGCGCGAGGGGGTCCACCGGGTGCGCCTGTTCCGACGGGGCGACGAGGTGGCCTTTGAAACCGGCTGAGGCCGCCGGGCAGCCGCTGCTGGACCTGGTTCGCCGGCAGGTGGACCTGGGGCCGCGCTATCCCGGCTCCGAGGCCCACCGGCGCCTGGCCGGCGAGCTGGCCGGGAGCCTGGAAGAGCACGCCGCCGAGGCGCACCGCCAACGCTTCACGGTGCGCCTGCCCGGGGGGCCGGCGGAATGCGGCAACCTGACGGGGATTTTTCGCCCGGCGGAAACGGAGAGCCCGCTCGCGCTTCCCCCTCTGCTTCTGGGTACCCATTTCGACACGCGGTTGACGGCCGACCGGGAGCCGGAGCAGGCCTCGCGCGCGCGGCCCATCCCGGGCGCCAATGACGGCGGCTCGGGAACGGCGATCCTGCTCTCCCTGCTGCCCCAGCTGGCCCGCCTGGGGAGGGAGGGGAAGCTCGCCCGGGAGGTGCGCGTGGTTTTTTTCGACGCCGAGGACGTGGGCGGCATCGGCGGCCTGCCCTTTTCGCTGGGCGCCGGGGTTTACGCCAGGGAGCCTCCGTTCGGGCCTCCGGGGGAAGTACTCGTCCTGGACATGGTGGGCGGCAGCGGACTGGAGCTGGACCTGGACGGGCACGCCATGGACCACCCGCCCAGCCTGGAGCTCACCCGGCGGGTTTTCGCCTCCGGGGGGCAGGTGGATCCCGCCGTGTTCCGGGCGGCCAAGCTCAAGCACATCATCTGCGATCACTACCCGTTTCTGAAAAGGGGGATCGCTTCCTGCCTGCTGATCGACCTGGACTACCCCGAATGGCACACCCAGGCCGACCTGCCCGCGGCCATGTCGGAGCGCTCGCTGGCTACGATCGCAGCAGCCGTGCTGCGGTTTTTGCAAGAGCCTCATCGTTGAGGCCCTCGTGGCTGCGGCGGTCGCGCAGGTCCTTCAGGGTGTAAAGGCCGCGGGCCTGCTCCTCCGGCCCGAAGATCACGGCCAGAGGGATGGCCCGCTTTTCGGCGTACTTGAGCTGCACGGCCAGCTTGCGGGCTTCGGGGTAGACTTCCACGGCCAGTCCGGCGGCCCGCAAGGCGGACGCCAGGCGGTGGTACCCCGGCAGCAGGGCTTCGTCCAGCAGCAGAATCAGGACATCCGGGGCGGTGGCGGCGCCGGCGGCCAGTCCCAGCTCCTCCAGGGCGGCCATCAGCCGGTCCAGCCCGATCGAAGCCCCGACACCGGGAAGCTTCTCGCGGGTGTATAGCGAGGCCAGGTCGTTGTAGCGGCCGCCGGAGCAGACGGAGCCGATGTCCGGGAGGTCGCCCAGAAAGGTCTCGAAGACCACGCCGGTGTAGTAGTCCAGGCCGCGGGTGATGGCGGGGTTGAAATGGAAGAACTCCCCCAGGCCGCAGTCCTCGATGCACCGCCATAAAGCGTCCAAGCGCTGGATGGGCGGGCAATCGGCGGGCAACAGGGAGCCGACCCGGCGCAGGGTTTCCCGGTCGGAGTCCAGGCTGCTGACGAACTCCAGCATCTGGCCGGCCGAGGTCTCGCCGGCCAGCTCCACCAGTTGGGCCCGTACCTCGTCCGGCCCGATCTTGCGCAGCTTGTCCACCACGCGCAGGACCGGCAAGTAGCTTCCGGACAGGCCGCGGGCGGCCAGGAAGCGGTTGAACAGCTCGCGGTGGGACAGGTGGATGCGGAAGCGCGGCACCCCCAGCTCGCGGAAGCTCTCCTGCATGATCATCAGGATCTCGAAGTCCGCAGAGGCGGAATCCGCGCCGACCAGGTCGAAATCGATCTGGATGAACTCGCGGTAGCGGCCGCGCTGGGTGTTCTCCCCCCGCCAGACCTTGGCCATGTGGTAGCGCTTGAAGGGCAGGTACAGCTCGTGGACGTGGGCGGCCATGAAACGGGCGAAGGGGACGGTCAGGTCGAAGCGCAGGGCCACGTCCCGCTGGCCGTGGTCCCGGAAGCGATAGACCTGCTTGTCCGTCTCCCCGCCCCCCTTGCCCAGCAGGATCTCCGCGTACTCCAGGGCCGGGGTGTCGATGGGCACGAAGCCGAAGCGCCGGAAAACGCGGGTGAGCTTCTCCTGCACCTCCAGGCGGCCCACTTCGGCCTGGGGCAGGGAGTCGCGGAAGCCGCGCAGTGTCTTGGGATCGATGATGTCCGACATGCCGCCTCTGAAAATAAGCCGCGGGCCCGCGCCGAGTCAAGGTGCGCGCCGGCAACCGGCGTCTTGAGCCGGCGCTCACCGCCATCCCTGGCTGCGCCGGCTTCCGCCATCCGTGGCTTGAGCCGGCGCTCACCGCCATCCCTGGCGCCGCAATCGCGGGCTTCGCTGCGCCGGCTGCGGCCTCCCTGCCTTGACGAGAGCCCGGCTTTGGCTACAATACCTTAACTCGCGATGCGCATTCGCTACGGGACCACCCCTGAGGGAAAAGTCGTCAAGAAGGCGGAAATATACACCCCGGAAGAGCACGGCATCGAAGCCCGTCGCATCGACCCGGACGCGCGCCGGATCATCGAGCGGCTGCGCCGGGCCGGCTTCAAGGCCTACGTGGTGGGAGGCGCCGTGCGCGACCTGCTCACCGGCAAGGATCCCAAGGACTTCGACATCGCCACCGACGCCACGCCGCGCAAGCTGCGGCGTGTGTTCCCCAGCGCCCGCCTGATCGGCCGGCGTTTCCGGATCGTGCATATCTACGTCCAGCGCGACGGGCTGCGCAAAACCTTCGAAGTCACCACCTTCCGGGCCCGCGACAGCGAAGGGGACAACAACGCCTATGGCTCCATGGAGGAGGACGTCTGGCGGCGGGATTTTACCATGAACGCCCTGTACTACTGCCCCGTAGACGGCCTGCTCGTCGACTTCGTCGGCGGCTACCGCGACATCCGGGAAGGCCGGCTGCGCACGCCCCTGGCCACCGAAGCCTCCTTCCTGGAGGACCCGGTGCGCATGCTGCGCGGGGTGAAGTACGCCCAGATCGCCGGCGTGGAGCTCCCCCGTCCCATGGCCGCCCTGATCCGCAAGCACCGCCTGGCCCTGGGCTCCTGCTCCGCCGCCCGCCTTACCGAGGAAGTGTACAAGATCCTGGCCGGCGGGTCCGCCGCCCCGATCCTGGCCAGCGCCTTCCGGCTGCGCCTGCTGGAGGGGCTGCTGCCGGCCTTCGACCGCTACTTCTCCTCCCTGGGGCGGAAGGCGGCCGAAGCGCGCCTGGCCGAAGGCCTGGGGGCCCTGGACCGGCGCGTGCAGGGCGAGGGGGCCGGGCAGGTCAGCCGCGGGCTCATGCTGGCCTACCTGTTCCGGGACATGGCCGAAGGCTGGAAGGCGCGCCTGCCCCCGGAGGATCCGCAGGCCTACATGGTGGAGATGATCCGGCAGGCGGCCCTGCCGCTGCAGCCTTCGCGCAAGGAGATGGAGCTGGCGGCGAGACGCTACCTGCGAACCCGCCGCCGAGGCCGAGAATAGAACTTATTTCAGCGCGTCGATCCTCTTCAGCAGCGAGTCCGCCTTCTCCCCGTAGGCCTTGGGGTCCAGCTCCTTGGCCTTTTTCAGATAAGCGGCGGCTTCGGCGTACTTCTTGTCGGCGAAGGCGTTCACGCCCAGGGCATAATTGATCAGCGCGGCCTCGATGCCCAGCTGCAGGGAGCGGGTGTAGAGCTCGGCCGCCTTGCCGTAGCTCTTCTTCTGGTAGTTGATCAGGCCCAGGTAGTAGTAAGGAGTGTAGCTGTCCGGGCGCAGGGCCATGGCCGCATTCAGGGACTTCTCCGCTTCCTCCAGCTTGCCGGCGGCGAAATTGTCCGTGCCGTCCTTCAGCAGATCGCTGAAGGTGCGGATGCCCAGGATGAAGGCCGCGAAGTCGCGCTGCAGGGCCGCCCCGTCTACCCAGGCGAAGGCCCGCTGGGCCACCAGGGTGGAATTGTCGGCCAGGCTGGCGCCGGCCTGTACGGCGGAGATGGAATCCCAAAGCAGGCGGTTGTAGCGCCGCTCCGGGCTCTGGGCCAGGAAATGCACCAGGCCCCAGGCGGCGGGGTAGAAGGCGTTGATCTCCCGGGCCGCGCGGGCCTTGTCCACGATCAGCAGCTCGGCGATGGGCAGGCGGGCCTGGCCCCCCGCCAGCTGGGCTTTCAGGGCGTCCAGCCAGGAGTAGTTGGGCTGCCAGACGAAACGGCCGGCCTCTATTGCGGAGCCTTCCAGGTAGGCCGCGGCGCCCTCGGTGAGCCACAGGGGGGTGGTGGGCTGCAGGATGCTCAGGAACTGGATCAGCCCGTAGTGCAGCAGGGAGCGGTTGAACTCCGCGGGCAGGCGCTCGAAGCCCACCAGCTCGCTGCGCGCCGGGTCGCGGTAGGAGATGTACACGAAGTCGGGGCGGGTCTCGCCGATCAGGCCTTGCAGGTACGCGTCGTAGTCGGCCTTGGCCCCGAAAACCCTCACCCTCAGGCTCCCGGCGGCCGCGGCGGCTTCAGGATGGAAGGTGTCGCTGAACAGGACGAAGGCGGCTTCCATGGTGCGCGCGATCTCCAAGGCCCTCGCCTCGCCCCGGTCGCTGGCCACCTGGTAGTGGCCAAAGGAGGTGCTGGGCGGAGCCTGGGTATGGGCCGCCGCCGCGGCCAGAACCGCCGCCAGCGCCGCAGCCAGACGGATCAGGTGCTTGTTCATGGGCCTCCCTTTGAGGCCCTCATCATAACGCCCGCTTTGGCGAGCTGTCAAACGGCTGGCGTTTTTTTTAGTTGCCGCGCCTCGGGGCTTTTTCCAGCAGCTTGGCGATGGGCTTCAGTCCGGGAATGTCCTCCATGATGATCTTCAAGGTGGTGGTGAGGGGCAGGGCCAGCAGGATCCCGGGCGCCCCCCACAGCCAGCCCCAGAAGAAGAGCGACAGGAAGACGATCGGCACGGAAACCTTCAGGCGGATGCCCAGGACCTTGGGCTCGAACAGGTAGGCCACCGTGTTCTGGAGCACCAGAAGGCAGGCCAGCAGCCAGAGGGTCCTGGCCCAGGAGCCGAACTGGACCAGGCAGACCAGCAGGGGCAGCATCACCGCGATGACCGAGCCGATGAAGGGGATGAAGTTCAAAACGAAGGTCAGAAAGCCGAACAGCATCGCGAAGTCCACCCCGAACAAGCCCAGGCAGACTCCGCTGGTCGTTCCCACCAGCAGGCTGGCCAGGCTCTTCACCCCGATGTACTTGCGGATGTCGCTGTCGATGCGCAGGAGCACTAGAGCAATCCGCTTGGCCCGCTGGTGCGGGAAGGCCCGCAGCAGCTTGCGGGCCAGGCCGTATTTGCCCACCAGGAACAGCAGGGTGAAGATGAAGATGAGCACGAAATCACTCAGGAAGCTGGCCACGGAGCGCAGGGTGGTGAGCAGGATCGTGCTCACCGGCAGCTTCTGCAGCTCCTCCAGCGGCTGGAGGCCGATCAGGGTGTTGGCGGCATTCTGGATGCGCAGCAACAGCTCGCGGACCAGCTCCACGATCCCCCGCTGGTATCTGGGCAGGGCCTGGGCGAAATCCAGGGCGCTCTGGTAGATCACCCAGCCGAACACCAGGAAGGCGGCCAGGTACAGCACCGCCGCCACGCTGACCGCCACCGTCACCGGGACGCGCAGCCGGCGCAGCAGGGTCACCAGGGGGTCCATCAGGTAGGCCAGGAAGCCGGTTACCAGCAGGGGGATGACCACCGCGCGGGCCAGGCGCAGGACCAGGCCGATCAGCAGCACGGTGATGATGGTCAGTAATATATTGCTGGCTACCCGCCGGTCAGGGCCCTTTGGATACGCGTCCAACGGTGATGTTGACCTCCTTCATGATGATGCCGCTGAAGCTCTCCACGTTCTTGGCGATGTACTCCTGCAGCTGGTAGAGGGGGGCGGCCGTCTGGCCCTTGTAGGGCACCGCCAGCATGACCTCCATGGCGTAGTCGTGCGGCTCGCGGCGGACGATGACCTTTTCCACGCGCAGGCTGGAATCGAACTCCTGCACGCAATGCAGCACCATCTGGGTCAGGGCCGCCTCGGAGATGGTGATCCGGCCGCGCTTGCTGTATTCCGGGCGCACCACGGCCTTTTCGATGATGTTGCCCGCCCGGATGGGGTGGAAGCGGCGCTTGAAGAAGATCTTCATGGAGTCCAGGAAGATGTGCGGATAGCTGCGCTTCACCTCCAGGGCGGGCACGGGGATGATGTGCTTGCCCTCGGCGGTGCGGGAGTGGATGGCCGCGGCGATCTCCTCCCGGGTGGCCACATCCTCGATGTGGATGAACTTGCTGGGGTGCGGCAGCTGCAGGCGCTTGGCGATCTTGCGCACCATCTTCTCGGAGGTGCCGATCAGCAGGATGCGTTTGAAGCTCTGCTTGGCCAGCTCGGCACGAACCGACGCGGCGTGAGTTTCGTCGGCGAACAGGGCAGTGCCGATGGCCGCCAGGACCCCCTTCTCCTTCTTGGCCGAGCGCCCGCCCACGATGCGCTGCCCGCGGATGAGCAGGCCGTCGTCCACGAACAGGTCGATGCCGTGCTTCTGGGCCACCAACTGGGCCCGGAAGCTCTTGCCGGTCCCGCTGCCGCCCACCAGAGCGAACACCTGGACCCCGCGAAAAAGCCAGACTACGTGGTTGAGGAGACTGCGGATTGCCGGCATACGATTGCTTTGACCCTATGAGTATGGCTTGCGGGGGGGCCGCTGTCAACGGAACAGCACTTGCAGGGCGGAGGCCGGATCGGGGGCGGCCAGCAGCTCCTCCACCAGCGAGCCGCGGCGGAACAGCAGCGCCAGCTCGGCGATGATCTTCAGGTGCACCACCACGTTGCCGGCGCAGATCAGGAAAAAGACGTGCGTGGGCCGGCCGTCCAGAGAGTCGAAATCGGTGCCCTGCCGGCAGATCCCCAGGACGATGCGGGGCTCGGGCAGCGGGCATTCCTCCGGCTTGCGGAAGTGGGGCAGGGCGATGCCGGGGAAGATGGCCGTGGAAACCATGTCCTCGCGGTCCAGCAGCTTCTGCAGAAAAACTCGGGCGTCCACGGGCAGGCCGCCGCCGGCCAGCACGTCCAGGAGCTGCTCCAGGACCTGTTTCTTGGCTCCCGGCCGGATGTCCAGGCCGACCAACTCGACGGGCAGCAGGCGGTACAGCGGCAGCGGGACCTTGTCCGACTGGATCAGCTTCTCCAACTCGCTGGCGGGCAGGTTCTTCATTCGGGAGATCATCCAGTCGTCGATCACCGAACGCATGAAGCGCCACTGGCTGGCGATCTTGGTGCCGGGAATGTCGCCGGCCTGCGCCATGCGCAGCAGGGAGCGCTTGGCGATCTTGAGGTACTCGGCCATCTCCGCCAGCGTCATTACATTGTCGTCTTCGATCATTCCCGTCCTTCCGCCTGCAGGATACCCCGTAAGAGCATTCGGTATCAACGGCATCAACACTCCAACACTGCCCTGGAAACCCTGGCGCAGCCCGGCTATTATGCCGGCCATGGAGAGCAAGAGCGCCCGCCGGTCCGCCCAGCCCACGCCAGCGCGGCTGAAAGCCGGGCCGGCCCGGCGGCCCGCATCCGTTCTGGGGCGCGCGCGTCCCCTGCTGCCGCTTGCCGGCTTCCTCGCCGCCTGCCTGCTGCCCCTGCTCCTGCCAGTGGATTGGTTTCACCCCCGTCTTTGGAAAGGCTACTATACGGTATTCCTGCGCTCCGCGCCGGCCGCCAGTCGGGAGCCGGCCCCTGGGGCAGGACAGGAATTCCCCGGTCCCGCGGTGAGCAGGTACACCTCAAGGGTCAGCTTCAACACTTTCGGGGGCCTGGCTTCGGTGCGCGTGGCGGATTTATCCGTACGGCTGGACTCCGCCGATCCCCGCCAGGATCCGTTCCTGCGCGGCGTGGAGGCGTATTTCCGCGGCCCCGCGGGGGAAATGGTGTACGCCCGGTCGCCGCGGGGACCCCTGCTTTCGGGGCTGGGCAGCCTGGGCCCGGGCCGGCAGGTCCTGGAGCTGGACCCGGTGGCGGCGCTGATCCGCCTGCTGCTGCTGGCTGGCGCCGCGCTCCTGGTACTGCTGCCGGCCCGCGTGCCCAACGTGCCGCGCTGGCTGCTGGGGCTGGGGCTCCTGCCCTGGGCTCTGGGGGTTCCTATGGGGGACCTGCGGGACCTTTTATCCTTCCTGCTGCTGTTCCCCTTTTGGGTCCGGGCCATGGTCTGGGCCGCGGCGCGGCAGCCCGGAA
>MIBK01000026.1:18234-20298 GCA_001829505.1 Spirochaetes bacterium RBG_16_67_19
CCCGGAACGCCCCCTGAGGCGGGCTCGAAGTCGCGACGGGCAGGCGCCGGCAAGCGGCGCAAGCCGCGCAAGCCGCGCAAGCGCGCCGCCGGCAGGCGCGGCAAAAGACGGGGTCCGGCCTGGCTGCCGGCAACCCTGGATCCGGCAGCGGCAGCGTTGGCCGCACTCATGTCCCGTACGCAGGAGGCTGTGCTTTCAGCTCCTGTGCCGGCGGCGCTGGCCCTGCTCGGAGCGGTCGTGTTCTTCCTGGCGGCCCCCGGGGTGCGCCATCTGCCCGGTGCCCTGTTCGCCCTGGCCGCCGACCTCTGCCTGCTGGCCCTGCTGCCGGCGGCGCGCCGCTGGGAGCGGTCCAGGCGCGCCCACCCCCTCTTCCGGGCCTTGCCCATCCTGGGGACCCTGCGGGGAAAAACCGGGCGCAGCCGTCAGCGGCTTTCGGTCCCCGCGCTGGTCATGCCGGCCGCGCTGGCCGTCCTGGCCCTGGTCTCCGCCGCGGCGCTGGGGCTGGAGGCGCGCCGGAGGGATCTGCAGGCTCCGCGCCTGGAGCCCACCGCCGCCCGAGGCCTGTCGTGGGCGGCGCTGGCGGCCCTGCCATTGAGCGCCGGACCCCAGGAGCTGCCCAACCTGGCGGATTTCCTGGCCCATTCCGCCTACCAGCAGAGCCTGGCCTTCCAGCGTCCTTACCGCTTCCCGGCGCCCGGGGAGCGGGTCTACATCAGCACGTATGTCGCGGCGGGGACGGGTTACCTGAGCAGCCGCCGGGTGGCCCTGCGCTTTTCCGAGTCCTGGCTCCCCCGGACCCTGGCCTCAACCTCGCCGGGGAGCTTGGAGCGGATGCTGGTGGACCAGGGCCGGGCGGGGACGGTCCGGCGGGTCGGCGAAGACCAACTGGCCAGGGAGCTGGCTCCCTGGCCCCGGGCCGCGGCGGTGGCCCTGTTCCTCCTGGCCTGTTTGACAGCGACCGTGCGCTCTGCTACAAGGACCTTTGCCATATGAGCCAACCCCGGTCCTTCCCCAGGGGCGGCGTGCGCCCTCCCGAGCGAAAGAGCGCCACGGCCGGCCTTCCCATCCGCAGGGCCTGCGTCCCGGCCGAAGCCCTCCTGGCGCTGCGCCAGCACGCCGGCCGGGCGGCGCGGTGCCTGGTGCGGCTCGGCGAATCCGTCGCGGAAGGCCAGCCGATCGGCCGAGCGGTGGACGGCCTGTCCGCGGATGTGCACGCCTCCATCCCGGGGCTGGTCCGGCAGCTGCGTGAGATCCGGCTGCCTGACGGCACCTCCAGCCCGGCGGTGCTCGTGAGCCTGGAGGGCGAGTTCAGCCGGACCGGGCGGGTCCGCCGGCCGGAAGACTGGAAAGCCCTTTCCCGGGGCGAGCTGCTCCAGCGCCTGGAGGCGGGCGGGGTGGTCGACCAGGATGGGAAGCCCGCGGCGGTAAAGCTGCGGGCCGAAGGGGGCTTGGTCGTGGTCAACGCGGTCGAGAGCGAGCCCTACCTGACCGGGGACCAGCGCCTCCTGGTGGAAAGGGCCGCCGAGGTGCTTTCGGGCGCGGCCATCGCGGCTTTCATCCTGGGCACGGGGGCCGTGCAGGTCGCTGTCGAGGCCGACAAACAGGAGGCACTGCGGTCCGTGGCCGAGGCGGCGGCCGGATCCGGCTTTCAGCTCATCCCCCTGGCGCCGCGGTATCCGCAGGGGGAGGAAGGCCTGCTGATCCTGGCCTTGTCCGGGGAACGGACCGGCGGGGGGCTCGAGGATTCGGGTTCCGTGACCCTCGGCGTGGGGACCCTCCTGGCCATCCACGAAGCGGTCACCCAGGCGATGCCGCAGATCGAGCGGGTGGTCACCGTGGCGGGTGAGGCGGTCCGCAACCCGGCCAACCTGAAGGCCAGGCTGGGCACCCCGGTGTCGGCGCTGCTGGAGGAATGCGGCCTGGGGCGGCCTGCCCGGGTCATCGCCGGAGGAGCCATGCGGGGATTCGCCCTGGACAGCCTGGACACCCCCCTTACCAAGGACATGAACGGGATTCTGGCCCTATCGCGGAGGGAAATCCTGCCCGCGGTACGCACCTCCTGCA
>MIBK01000026.1:20377-27652 GCA_001829505.1 Spirochaetes bacterium RBG_16_67_19
GGCCGCCGAAGCCCGCAGCCAGGGGCTGGAGGCCTGCACGGAGTGCGGCTGCTGCGCTTTCGTCTGTCCCGCCCGCATCCCGCTGGTGCAGGGCCTGCGCGAGGGCAAGAGAAAGGGCGCCGCTTGACCCGGCCGGCGCCCCACCTCCACCAGGGACCCACCACCCGGGGGCTCATGCTGGCCGTCACGGCCTGCCTGGTCCCCGGTGCGGCCTGGGGCGTGCTGCTCCTCGGCCCGGCCGCGCTGCGAGTGCTGGGGGTGGCGGTGGGCGCCAGCCTGGCGGCCGAGTTGGTCGTCCAGGCCCTGGCCTGGCGGCGCTTCACCTTGGGGGACGGCAGCGCCCTGCTCACCGGACTGCTGGTCGCTTTGAGCCTGCCGGTCTACGTGCCCCTTTTCGTTCCCGCGGTCGCGGCGGCCTTCGCCGCGGCCGTGGTGAAGGCGAGCTTCGGAGGCCTGGGGCGCAACTGGATGAATCCGGCGCTGGGGGGGCGGCTGTTCGCGGCCTTCTCCTGGCCCGTCCTGTTGGCAGTGCGGCCGCAGCCCGCGGCCGGCTGGCTGGGGCTGACAGCGGGGCTGTCGGACGGCAGCCTGCTGGGAGGCACGGGCACCGCGGGGCTGGTCTCCACGCTCCTGCTGGCCGTGGGCGGGGCCTACCTGCTGGCGCGCCGGATCGCGGCCTGGGAAATCCCGGCCGGGTTCGCCGCGGTTTTCGCCCTGGCGTTCTGGGCTTTCGGCGGCCTGCCGGCCGGCCTGTTCCGGGGGGACCTCCCCTCAGCCCTGGGCAGCGGCAGCTTCGCGCTGGCGGCCCTGTTCATGGCCACCGATCCGGTCACTTCCCCGCAAGGGCGGGGCGCGCGCCTGGCTTTCGGGGCCGGCTGCGGAGCCTTGAGCTTCCTGCTGCGCGCCTTTGGTGGCCGGCTGGAGGCGCCGTTTGCGGCCGCGGCCCTGATGAACATGTTCGTGCCGCTGCTGGACCGCTGGCCGGCGAGGAGAGGGCCGAGGTGAAATCCGGGGAGTTTCGAAGGATCCTGTGGCGGGACAACCCGCTGCTGGTGTACCTGGTGGGGCTGTGTCCCGCGCTGGCGGTATCCAACCGCCTGAGCAACGCGCTCCTGCTGGCGGCGGTCATGCTGTTCGCGCTCCTGGGCACGGGAATCGCCGCGGTCGCCCTGGAGCGCTGGGCCCCGCTGCGGCTGCGCCTGCCCATGCGCCTGCTGCTGGCCTCCGCGCTGGTGACCGCCGCCCAACGTTTCCTATGGGCCTTCGCCCCGACCCACGCCGCGGGACTGGGCATCTATCTCCCGCTGCTGGCCGTCAACTGCCTGCTGCTGGCCTCGGCCGCCTCCGGCTCCCTGGCGGAGTCCGTGGCGCAGGCTGCCGGCAGGGGCGCGGCATTCGCCGTGGGGCTGGGCCTGCTCGCGCTGGCGCGGGAGGTCCTGGGGGCCGGGACGATCACCCTCTTCCCCATCGGTTCGTTCGGGGGGGTGCTGCGCCTGCGCGGGCTGCCGCCCGCCCGGGTCCTGGCCGCGGCGCCCGGGGCACTGCTGGTGCTGGGGTATCTCAGCGCCTTGAGCCGCTGGTGGAGCGGGAGGCGGTCATGACCATGCTGGGCACCGTGCTGACCTTCACTTTCGTCAATAATGTGGTGCTCGGCCAGCTGCTCGGGGTCTGTCCGTTCCTCGGCTTGCCGCGGGGGCCGCGGCCCGCGGTGCGGGTGAGCCTGGGGGCGGCCGCGGCCATGCCTGCCGCAGCCGTCCTTTCCTGGGCCCTGCGCCGGCTGGTGCTGGTCCCGCTGGGGCTGGAGAGCCTGGAGCTAGTCGCTTTGGGCCTGGTCCTGGCGCTCCTGCTCCTGGTGCCGGCCCGCGGCCGGGCAGGGCTGCTGCTGCCGCAGGCCGTGGTCAACTGCGCGGTGCTGGGCGTCGCCCTGCTTTCCGCGGGCTCCGGCATCGCCCGCAGCCTGGCCATCGGGGCCGCGGCCGGGGCGGGCTACCTGCTGGCCGCGGTTGTGTTCGCCGGCCTGCGGGAGCGCCTGGACCGGGAGTGGGCCCCCCGAGCCATGCGCGGGCTGCCGCTGTCTTTGCTCACCGCCGGGCTCATGAGCCTGGCCTTCCTGGCCTTCGACCGCGCCCTGCTGTCGGCGCTGGGCGGCTAAAGTCCGGGAAAAAAGCTGGGAAAAAGTGGCCGGTGGTAGTACAATGAGTTGGCGTCTTTCCCGGACATTATGAAATCACTGCGCTTGATCTTCGGGACGTACAACCATCAGCCGGAGGGCAACCTTCCCGAGCTTTTCGAGCGCGCCTACCAGAGCGCCTACAAGCCTTTTCTCAGCCTGCTGTACAACCACCCCCGCCTGCCGGCGATCCTGTACTACTGCGGCTCCCTGTTCGAATGGCTGGAGGAGCATCACCCGGAGTTCCTGATGCTCCTGCGGGAGATGGTGCGCCGCAAGCAGGTGGAGCTCTTGGGCGGCGGGTTCTACTCGCCCATCCTCAGCCTGATTCCCGACGGGGACAAGCTCGGGCAGATCGAGAAGCTGACCACTTACCTGCGCACCACCTTCGGGGTGCGGCCCCGCGGAGGCTGGCTGACCGAGCGGGTCTGGGAGCCACCGCTGGCCCGCATCCTGCGCAACAGCGGCCTGGAGTACACCTTCCTGGACGACCGGCACTTCCACATCGCCGGCATCGGCCCGGAGGAATGCTACGGGCCCTACCTGGCCGAGGAGCAGGGCAAGACCATCCTGGTGCTGCCCATCCGCAACGCGCTGGTGGAGATGGTGCCGCAGGCCTCGCCGGCCGAGATGCTGCAGAGCCTGCGCGACCTGGCCCGCGAGCAGGACGGCAGAGTGGCGGTGCTGCTGGTGGACGGCGAGCGCCTGGGGGAGCGGGAGGGCAGCAACCGCATCTGCTACCAGGAAAAGTGGCTGGCCACCTTCTTCGAGCTGCTGGAGGCCAACCGCGAGTGGCTGGAACCGCTCACCCCGCGGCTGGAGGAGAAGGTATTGCAGCCGCGGGGCAGGGTGTACTTCCCCTGCCTGGCCCACGGCGGGCTCATGCTGGCCGCGCTGGACACGGAGCGCCAGCGGACCTTCCAGGAGGCCTCCAAGCGCCTGCGCCGGCCGGAGGCGGAAGCCTACATGCCCGGGGGCTACTTCCGGCAGTTTCTAACCCGCTACCCCGAGCTGAACCTGCTGTATTCTCGCCTCTTGTACACCCACCTGCTGGTCAACCAGATGCGCGGGGACAAGTCCCGCAAGAAATCCGCGCTGCAGGAGCTCTGGCGGGGGCAGCACGGCGCGGTCTACTGGCACGGCGAGGGGCCGGGCGGCGGCATTTTCGACAGCCGGCTGCGGCTGGCCAGCTATCGCGCCTTCATCGAGGCCGAGAAGATCGCCCGCAGCGGGCAGAGCTTCCTGCCCTCGATCATCCCCACGGATTTCGACATGGACGGGGAGCTGGAGTACCTGTACCAGGGCAGGAGCCTGAACGCGGTGGTGGAGCCGCGCGGGGCGGGCCTGGCCGAGCTGGATTACCTGCCCTGCTGCTGGAACTACCTGGGCACCATGGCCCGCTGGCCCCAGCCCTATCACCGCTACCGGTACGAGGGCTGCGACTGGTACCTGCGGCAGGCCTTCCTGGACCATTTCTTCGGGGCCGAAACCCAGATCGAGGCCTTCGACCGCATGACCTACACGGAGCAGGGGGACTTCCTCAACCAGCCCTTCGAGTTGGTGCACCTGCGCCGGGAGCACGAGGACATCGGCCTGTCCAGGACCGGCCGCCTGCGCCTGCGCCGCCGGGACCACCCCTTCACCGTGCAGAAGCGGTACCGCTTCAAGGACTGCGCCGTCGAATGCACTTTGCTGCTGCGCAATGACTCCGCGGCCGACCTGGAGCTCTGGTACGGGCTGGAGGTGAACCTGGCCCTGGCCTCGCGGGGGGAGGCGCGCCTGCTGGCGCTGAAAGGCAGCCAAAAGAAGGAGCTGGGCACCGAGCGCGCCGAGGCGGACAAACTGGACGGGGTGCTGGTGCGGGACCCGGCCAACGAGGTGGCCATCACCCTGGAATCGGCCAACCCCTTCAGCCTGTGGAGCCTGCCGGTGGAGACCGTTTCCTATCCGCCCGCCGGGCGCGCCCGCCAATACCAGTCCAACTGCCTGGTGCTGTCGTGGAAGTTTTCCCTGGCCGCGGGGGAGCAATGGGAAGGGAAGGTCACGCTGCGGCTGGAGAAGGAATAGTCAGGAACCCGACAGGCGCTGCAGGCAGTTCTCCAGCCAGGGCTCGACCGCCGCGTAGTAGCGCGGCCGGGCCAGCAGCAGCTCCAGGACCGCGGGCTGAAGCTTTCCCTGCAGGTAGTAAACCTGGCCCAGGTAGAAGCGCGCCCGAGCCGCGGCCGCTTCCGGGCGCGGCACCGCCAGGAAGGCCCGCAGGCCTTTCTCGGCTTCCGGCAGCCGGCCGGTCAGCAGGTATTCGGTGGCGATCGATCCCAGCGCGGCGTCCTCGTTCCCCTCGGCAGCGCCGGAGGCGCTGCCAGAGGCAGCGCCCATCTCCTCGGGTAGCGCTTGGGCCCGCAGCCTGGGCGCCTCGCGCGCGGGGGCTTCCCGCAGCATTGCCTCCACGGCGCGGCGGGCCAGCGGGCCCAGCGGGCGGGAAGCGGGCAGCGGGGGGGTGGACAGGCCCCTGGCCGCGCCCAGGTCCAGGTAGGGAAGGGGCGCGGAGCGGACGGGGGCCATGGCGATCTGCTCGGAGGCCGGCGCGGAAGCGGGTTGGCGCGGCGCGGGCGCGGCGACCCGGGCCGTGCCGGGTGCGGCCGCCGCCGGGGGTCTGCCGCCTCCGGGTGCCGGCTGAGCGGGGGACGGGACCTCCTCCATCACCGCGGGCGGCAGCCCCACCCGGCCGGCGTCCAGCGGCACCCGCACGGGCTGGAGCGTGGAGTTCTGGCCGGCGACGAGCTCCGGCTTGCCGAGCTTGAACAGCCCGGCATCCACCAGCGCGTAATAGTAGTCCAGTCCCGGTATCGGGAAATCCTCGTAGTCGCGCCGGCCGGCCTCCAGCGGCAGGGGGGAGGAGGTCAGGTCCTCGCCGGAGCGCATGGGCTGGAGCGCGCGGAACAGCAGGAGCTCGCGGTCGCCGCGGCTGGACTGGAAGCTCAGGCGCACGGCGTCCCCGGACACCTCGGCGGCCAGGCCGGTTATGAGAGTGGCTCCGCCCCGCTCCGGGGCCGCGCTGGCCACCTGTACCGGCGAGGAGGTCTTGTTACGGAAGGGGACGAACATGAGGGACAGCTGGCCGTCGTCCAAAAGCACCGCGTAGTAATAAGAGCCTGCAGCCGGAAAGTCCTCGAAAGCGCCGGCCGCCGCGCCCACCGTGCCGACCTGCACGGCCTGCGGGAAGGTGGCCGCGTCGATTTCCAGCGTGTGCCGGTAGATCCGGTGGGTGCCCGCGAAACCCGGGACCGTCCGCCAGGAGAGCTGCACGCTGGACTGCCCCGCTTTGGCCTGGAGGCGGGATACGAAGGGCGCCGAGGCCTGGGCCGGGGCGTCCCAGGCGCCCAGGACCAGCAACAGCGCCAGCAGCGCCGGCTTTTTCATCCTAGAATACTCTTCGGATGCGGGAAAAGATCATTTGACACAAAATAGGCTATTCTTTACACTTCATCAATCTTATGTTCGTCGCCGTCGCCTGCGACCTGGGCAACGCGGACCGCCTGGCGAGCGTGGGGAATCTCCTGCTGCAGTACGGGTTCCGGAAACTGCAGCAGAACCTGTACGAATCGGCCGTCATCAGCGAGAAAAGCCTGCTGCGCCTGAAGAAGGAACTGGACGGGTTGACCGACTCGTACGACTCCCTGCGCTTCTACCAGTACCCCCTGGAGGACACCCTGGTGGTCAGCTCGCTGAAGGAAAAGAAATGGCGCAAGCTCGTGCTGACGGTCGAGGGAAAGGGACTGTAACATGCTGGAAGAACTGACTGGTCCGCAGCTGCGGCTCAAGGAGCTGATCGAGGAATCCTGGAGGCGTCTTTGACCCGGAGACCCTGAAGGCGAAGATCACCGAGTTGGAGGTCCAGACCTCCGACGCCGAGTTCTGGAAGAATCGCGAGAGCGCCGAGAGCACCCTGGCGGTGCTGAAGAAGCTCAGGCGGCGTTGGGAGCCCTGGCAGGCGCTGCGGGCCCGGATGTCGGATCAGGAGCAGATGCACCAACTGGCGGTGGAGGAGCAGGACCAGTCCATGGAGCCGGAGCTGCGCCGCAGCCTGGAGGAGCTGGAGCAGGATTTCGCCAAACTCAATCTCCTGCAGTTGCTGGGTGAGGAGGGGGATTCCGCCTCGGCCTTCCTGACCATCCACTCCGGGGCGGGCGGCACCGAGGCCTGCGACTGGACCTCCATGCTGCTGCGCATGTACACGCGCTGGGCGGAGCGGCGCGGTTGCAAGGTTGAGATCATCGACCTGCTGGAAGCCGAGGGCGGGATCAAGTCGGTGACCGTGGAAATCACGGGCGAGTATGCCTACGGCCTGCTGAAGGCCGAGAGCGGCATCCACCGCCTGGTGCGCATTTCCCCCTTCGACTCCTCCGCCCGGCGGCACACCTCCTTCGCCTCCGTTTTCGCCTCCCCCGTGCTGGACGACACCATCGAGGTGGACATCCGGCCGGACGACATCCGCATTGACACCTACCGCGCCGGCGGAGCCGGCGGGCAGCACGTGAACAAGACCGACTCGGCGGTGCGCATCACCCACTTCCCGACGGGAATCGTGGTGCAGTGCCAGAATGAGCGCAGCCAGCACAAGAACAAGGCCCTGGCCATGAAGGTGCTGCGCTCCCGGCTGTATCAGTTCTACCGGGAGAAGCAGGAGGAGGAGCGGGCCAAGCAGGAAAAGGAGAAGAAGGACATCTCCTGGGGCAACCAGATCCGCTCCTACGTCTTCCAGCCCTACACCCTGGTCAAGGACCACCGCACCAAGCAGGAGGCGGGGAACATCCAGGCCGTCATGGACGGAGCCCTGGACCCGTTCATCGAGAGCTTCCTGGCAAAGGAGTACGAAGGCAAACGCCTATGGGCATAAACGTCCTGATCGTGGACGACCTGACCTTCATCAAGATGGTCCTGAAGGACCTGGTGGAGAAGGCGGGCTTCCGGGTTGTGGGCGAGGCCTCCGACGGGGAGGAGGCGCTGCGGCTTTTCGATGAGAAGCGCCCGGATGTCGTGCTGATGGACATCACCATGCCCAAGATGGACGGCCTGACCGCCTTGCAGCGGATACTGGAGAAGGA
>MIBK01000026.1:27901-30643 GCA_001829505.1 Spirochaetes bacterium RBG_16_67_19
AGCCCAATTGGACCGTCGGGGTGGCCGCCTTCAGCGGCCGCAACCTCGAAGCGGAAAACCAGTACCTGCGCCACAGCTTCCCGCTGGCCCTGCGGGAGCGGCTGTCCGGCGTGCGGCTGCACTTCTTCGGCGAGGAGGAGCGCGAAGGCTACCGCCGAGCGGTGATCCGGCGCGCCGCCCGCCGCCAGGTGGAGGAGCTGGAGAAGCTGCGCGGCGAGCGCGACGCCCTGTTCTTCCAAGACCGGGAAGCCGGCGACCTCGCGCGCGAGCGCGCGTCCTACGAGCTGCGCCTCGGCCAGGCCGTCGAGGAGCTGGCCCGCCTGACGGCGCTGGATCCCGCCGCGGTCAAGGTGCCCGAACGCAAGGAGGTGCGCCTGGCCGAAGGGTCCAGGGGAGAGGTGCTGCTGCCCGAGGCGGGCCGGGCCCCTCTGGCGGCGGCGGCGGAGCAGAAGGTCAACCTGCTGATCTACGGCAGCTTCGAGGAAGTCCAGGAGTACCTCTACCTGGAAGTGCGCGCGGTGGATGCCACCCTGGAGCGGGAGGTATACGTCTATACCGATGCCGCCGGGCGGGAAGGCCTGGGTCCCGCCATGGAGGCCGCGGTGGAAGGCCTGACCAAGGTCCTGTGGGGCCGGGACTGGGCGTCGCTCGCGGTCAGGGTCGCCCCCCCGGAGGCGCGCATCTTCCTGGACGACTCGCTGCTGGGAAACGGGGAAGCCCGCCAGGACTTCGTGAGCCCCGGGGAGCGCTCGCTGCGCGTGGAGCTGGAGGGTTATGAAACCCTGACCCGGCGCCTGGAAGTCGAGCCCTATTCCCTCACGGAGCTGGACATCGCGCTGGAAAAACTGCCGGAAAGCCTGGTCAACGTGGGCTCCGAACCCGTGGGCGCCGCGCTGTACCGGGGCTCCACCTGGCTGGGCATCACACCCCTGGAGGTGGCCCGACCGCAAACTCTGGCCCGTTTCCTGCTGCGCCTGGAGGGTTTCCGCGACGAGCCGCTGTACCTGGGCCCGACCTCCCCCGCCACGGTGTCCTTCTCCCTGGCCCCCGCCGAGGCCGATCCCTTCGCGCGGCAGAAACGGGAGCGCAACCGTTTCTATTCGGCCTTCGGCCTGTTCGCCCTGTCGCTGCCGCTGCCTATCTTTTCCTGGTCGCTGGTGAGCGACTACATGGTAGGTTATCAGCGCGCGGTGGACAACAGCGACTTCAGCGAGGCCCAGAGGCTCCTGCAAACCGGCACCGGCTTCTACTATTCGTACCTGGGGACCCTGGGGCTGTCCACGGGACTGGCCGTGAACATGCTGATCCAGCTGATCCGCTACGTGCGCTCCGCCGACCGGCGGGGATAGGTCCGGGAAGGGAGTTGGGGATTGAAGGGATTCGGGGCCCGGCTGCGCGAGCTGTTCGGCAGGCCGGCGCGCGACGAGCAGTTCTTTGCGGAGCTGGGCGACATACTGCTGGAGGCCGATCTGGGCCCCGCGGCCACGGATCGCCTGCTGGAAGGGCTGCGGAAGCAGGTCGGCAGCGCCCAGGACCGGGACAGCTTCCTGGCCGCCCTCAAGGGCCTGCTGGCCGCCTCCTTGCGCTTCGAAGCCCTGGATCTCGTCCCGGGGTCGCCCAACCTCTTGCTGGTCCTGGGAGTGAACGGGGTGGGCAAGACCACGACCATCGCCAAGCTGGCCGCCTGGTACCGCCGCCGCGGCAGCCAGGTGCTGCTGGCCGCCGGCGACACCTTCCGGGCCGCGGCGATCGACCAGCTGGCCCTGTGGGGCGAGCGCCTGGAGGTGCCGGTCGTGCGGCAGGCGCCGGGGGCCGACCCCGGCGCGGTGATCTTCGACGCCATCGCCAGCGCCAGGGCCCGGGGAGCCGACCTGGTGCTGGCCGACACCGCCGGGCGCCTGCACAACAAGACCCAGCTCATGAAGGAGCTGGGCAAGATCGACAAGATCATCCGGGCCCGGCTGGAGCCCCGGGCCGCCTACCGGAAGGTGCTGGTGATCGACGCCACCACCGGGCAGAACGCGGTGCGGCAGGCCGAGGCCTTCCAGCAGGCGGTGGGCGTGGATTCCGTGATCCTGGCCAAATACGACTCCACGGGAAAGGGGGGGGCGGTGGTTTCCCTGTGCCGGGACCTGGGGCTGCCCATTTCCTTCGTGGGCACCGGCGAGAAACTCGAGGACCTGGAGCTTTTCGACGCGGGGCGCTTCCTGGACGCCCTGGTGGCCCGGGAGTGAGCGTGCGCCCGGACCTGTCGTTGCCCTCGGCGGCGCTCCTGGCGGCGCTGGCGCTGCTCCTGGCGGGAGGGCCGGCCCACGGGTTGCAGGCCGGATGGTACCGCTCGAACGCCATCGGGCTGGCCTTGGAGCCTCTGCCCGGAGCCAGGCGCGAAGAGCCCTACCTGCTGCTGGTGCACTCGAGCGAGGGGCTGGAGATCCGCACGCTGTATCACGAAGGACGGGAGTCGCGGCGCTGGGAGGTGGCCGGTGGACAGGAGCGTGTTTACGCCGAAGGCTCCCTGGCCGAGGAGCGCACCTACGACGGCGCCGGCCGCCTGCTTGCCGAAAAGCTCTTCACCGGCGGCCAGTTGAGCGAAAGCCTGCAATACCGCTATGGCCTTTCCGGCTTGAGCAGCGTGGAAACCCGCGGGCCCGACGGCGCACTGCGCTCGCGCGAGCGTTACGAGCTGGGTCCGGGCGGGGAGCTGCGACGGGTGCGCCGGGATTCCACCGCTGGGGAGGGAGC
>MIBK01000026.1:30660-34403 GCA_001829505.1 Spirochaetes bacterium RBG_16_67_19
TCTCCGGCGGAGGCCGGCTTTACGAGGAGCGGCTTTCAGGCGGCGGGCGGAACCTGGTCAGCCGCTACGACCCGGAAGGGCGGGTGGCTTCGCAGGAAACCTGGCAGGGGCGGGAGCTGCAGGAGACCCTCGAGCTGGCCTATCCCGCATCCGGGGCGGATTCCTCCGCCGGCAGGCAGCCCCTTTCCACGGAGCGCACGGTGGACGGCACGCGCACGGTCACCCGCTTCGATGCGGCGGGCCGGGAAACCTCGCGCCAACTGGCCCGGGGCGGAAAGATTGTGGAGGAGTGGAGCTTCCGCTACGACGCCGGAGGCAACCGCGCGCAGGTGGTGAAGGTCGACGAGCACGGAACACGGCAATGGAGCTATCAATACGATGCCGCGGGGAACCTGCAGCGGGAGGAGGAGCGGGCCCGCGGCCAGCTGGAAAAGGTCGTGCGGTATGTGGAGGACGGCAGGGTGGAGGAGCTGTACCGGGCCGGCCTGCCGTTCCTGATGGTGACCTATCGCGGCGGCCTGAAGGTGCTGGAGGAGTTCCTGGAGGGCGGGCGCGTCGTGCGCAGCAGGCGGTTCGAGGAGAACCCATGAGCCTGCGCTTCGCGGCCTTCGCCGCCTCCCGGCATCTGCGCGCGGGGGGGCGCAGGATCTCAGCCGCTCTTTTTTCGGTGGTCGGCGTCACGGTGGGGGTGGCCACCCTCACCGCCGTGCTGGGGGTGATGAACGGCTTCCAGCTCGGATTCATCGAGAGCATCCTGGAGATCTCTTCCTACCATTTGCAGCTCGAAATGCCCGGCGGCGGGCGGCTGGATCAGCAGGCCCTGGACCGGCTGCGCCGCCTGCCCGGCGTGCGCGCCGTGGTGCCTTTCAGCGAGTACCAGCTGCTGGCTGAAGGGCGCCTGGACCCACGGGGCTGCCTGCTGCGCGGCCTGCCGGCCGGAGTTGCATCCCTGGATGCCGGCTTCGCCGCCAGGCTGGCCCTGGCCGACGGGACGCTGGACCTGGACGGGCCCGCCCAGGTGGTGCTGGGCGCGGAGCTGGCCCGCTACCTGGGCGTGGGCGTGGGCGACGCGGTCGGCCTGCTGGCCCTGGGAGACGGCCTCTCGCCGGAACGCCGGACCTATCTGGTGACCGGGTTGTTTCGCAGCGGCTATTACGAGTTCGACCTGGGCTGGGCCTTCGCCCGCCTGGGGTCGGAGGATCCCGTGCGCTACGGGATCAAGATCCGCAACCGCTTCCGCGACCGGGAAGCTGCCCAGGAGGTGCGCCAGGCGCTGGGAGCGGGCGGCTACCGCCTGGAGAGTTGGCGGGAGTTCAACCGCGCCTTTTTCGGGGCCCTGCGCATGGAGAAACTGACCATGATGGTGCTGATCGGCCTGATCTTCGTGGTCGTCGGCTTCAACATCTACCACGGCCTGCGCAGGGCGGTGCGCGAGCGTTTCGAGGAGATCGGGGTGCTGAAGGCCCTCGGCGCCACCGACGGGGCGGTTGGCCGTATCTTTCTGGCCGAGGGCCTGGCCATCGGCCTGGCCGGCAGCGCGCTGGGCCTGGCACTGGGACTGCTGGCCTCGGCCAACGTCAACGGGCTGTTCCGCGCCGTGGAGTGGCTGGTGAACGCGGCCGGAGCGCTGATCGCCCGCCTGGCCGCGCCGATAGGCGAGCGTTTCTCCCTGTTCTCCCCGGCCTACTTCTACCTCAGCGAAGTGCCCAGCCGGGTGCTGTTTCCCGAGGCCTTCCTGGTGGTGCTCTTCGCGCTGGGCTCCTGCGCCGCGGCGGCCGGCTTCGCCGCCCGGGCCACGCGGAACGTCAGGCCCATGGAGGTGCTGCGCTTTGAATGAGAACCCGCTCCTGGAGGTTTCGGGCCTGCGCAAGGTATTCCGCGCCGGCTCCGAGGACCTGACCGTCCTGGACGACGTCAGCCTGATGGTCAAAGTGGGCAGCACGGTGGTGATCTCCGGGGAAAGCGGCTCGGGCAAATCCACCCTGCTGCACCTGATCGGCGGACTGGACACGCCGACAGCCGGGAGGATCCTCTTCCAGGGCCTGGAAATCACCGGCCTGGCGGAGGCCGAGCTGGTGGAGTACCGCAACCGCCGCCTGGGCTTCATCTTCCAGCTGCATTACCTCCTGAAGGACTTCACCGCATTGGAGAACGTGTACATGCCGGCAGCCATCGCCGGCTCCCCCGGCGCCGAGGCCCGTCGTAGGGCCGCCCGCCTGCTGGAGCAGGTCGGGCTGGCCGGGCGCCGGACGCACTACCCGCAGGAGCTCTCCGGCGGGGAGCGCCAGCGGGTGGCCGTGGCCCGGGCGCTGATGAACGATCCGCAGCTCATCCTGGCCGACGAGCCCACCGGCAGCCTGGACGAGCGCAGCTCGGCCCAGATCCGGGACCTGCTGTTCGGCCTGGTGGCGGAGTACCGCAAGACCATGATCCTGGTGACCCACTCCCGGGAGCTGGCTGCGGCCGGAGGCGAGCGTCTGCTGCTGGAGCACGGGCTGCTGAGGCGGGCATGAGGGGGCTGTTCCCGCTGCAACTGGGCCTGCGCAACCTCCTCGGCCGTCGCCGCCGGCTTTCCCCGCACCTGCTGGGCTCGATCCTGGGCATCGCCCTGAGCCTGGTGCCCCTGATCGTGGTCCTGGAGGTGGCTGACGGCATGATCGAAGGCATCACCCGCCGCTTCCTGGAGGTCGGCACCTACCACGCCCAGGTGGTCATGCCCCTGGCGGATACAGCCGGGCTGGAGGCACTGGCGGAGGCCCTCGCCGCCCAGCCGGGCGTGCGCCACGCCCTGGTGGAGCAGCAGGGCCTGGGCCTGGCCGCCGGGCCGGGGGGGCGCTCCGCCGTCACCATCCGCGCCGTACCCGGGGACCTGTACGAGAGGGACGAGGGCTTCCGGCGCTACTTCCGGCTGGAGGCCGGTTCCTTCGACCTGGGTTCGGCGGGTTCCCTGCTGCTGGGTCGGGAGCTGGCCGGGCGCCTGGGGGTCGGGGTGGGCGACCGCCTGCGCCTGCTCACCCTGCGCGGCGGCGGCCGCGGCCTGCCGCTGGTGAGCAGTTTCACGGTGCGGGGCGTCTTCTCCACGGGCTACCAGGAGCTGGACAAGATCTGGGTCTATGTGCCCCTGGAAGCCGCCGGGAGGCTCCTGGGGGAGAGCGGGGGCTCCCGCTTCATCGGGCTGAAGCTGGACGATCCCTTCCGCGGCCTGGAGCGCCGTTTGGGCCGCCTGGACCTGCCGGGGGAGGCCGCGGTGTACGGCTGGTATCAGCTGGAAAAGGCCAGCTACAAGTCCTTCCAGACCACCCGCGCGCTGCTGCTGTTCATCATGGCCCTGATCGTGGCCGTGGCCGCGGTGAACGTCTCCTCCTCCCTGGTGATGGTGGTGCTGGAGAAGACCCCGGAGATCGCCATGCTCAAGGCCATGGGCGCGGGACCCTGGGCGATCGGGGTAGGCTTCACGATCACGGCCCTGGCCACCGGCCTGGCCGGCACCGTGCTGGGCCTCGGCCTGGGCGCCCTGGTGGCCGCCAACATCAACGCCCTGCTGGCAGGGCTGGAGCGGGTCCTGAACCTGGCCGGGCGGGCCGTCTTTGCCCTGCTGTCCCCGATCCTGCCGCTGCCCCGGCCCCCCGATATCCGCCTGCTCAATACCGAGTTCTACCTGGAAGAGATCCCCATTACCCTGAGCTTCCCCGAGCTGGCCGTGATCGCCGCCGCCACGATGCTGCTGGCTGTCCTGGCGGCCT
>MIBK01000026.1:34425-35567 GCA_001829505.1 Spirochaetes bacterium RBG_16_67_19
CGCCATCCGGCCGTTGGAGGTCCTGCGCCGGGCCTGACGCTCGGCCACCAGCCTTTTTATGGGCTTGATTTCCTGGCCCTTTTGCTTATTATTGAAGCATGAAGTGCGAGATCTGCGGGAACCGCAAGGCGGTCATACACATC
Source organism: Spirochaetes bacterium RBG_16_67_19 (assembly GCA_001829505.1). Classification (GTDB taxonomy): domain Bacteria; phylum Spirochaetota; class Spirochaetia; order SZUA-6; family DRHE01; genus MIBK01. Next base: position 34,569 of record MIBK01000026.1, read on the forward strand.
CAGCAGGTCATTGGCAAGGAGCGGATCGACCTCCATCTCTGCGACGCCTGCGCCCTGGAGCGGGGAATCTCCTCCAGCGAGGAGCGCATCGAGCTGTCGATCTCCAGCCTCCTGCACGGCCTGGTGGACCTCCGCAGAATGAAGGGAGCCAAGGAGAAGGCCTGCCCGCGGTGCGGCTCCACCTGGGAGCAGATCGGCAAGCGCCAGCAGATGGGCTGCGGGGAGTGCTACACCCTGTTCGCCAAGGAGATCCAGGGCTGGTTCCAGCCCAAGGTGGAAAAGCCCCAGCACCGCGGCAAGCTGCCCAAGCGCCTGCGCACTTACAAGACCTACCTGGTCGACGTCGTCAAGCTGAAGGATGGCCTGAAAGAGGCCGTCCGGCGGGAGGACTACGAGAAGGCCGCCCGGATCCGCGATCGTATCAAGGAGCTGGAGAACATCACGGGGGAGGAGTGATGCCGGCCGCCGGCCAGTGGTACAGCCTCCCGGGGCCGGAAATGGACGTGGCCGTGGCCAGCCGCGTCCGCCTGTCTCGCAACCTGATGGGTTACCTCTTTCCGCCCCTGGCTCCCAAGGCCGAGGAGGAGCAGGTCCGCGACGAGCTGGTGAAGGCCTTCGAGGCCCTCGGGCCGGAGTTCCGGGTGATCCCCCTGGACAGCCTGCCGCCCGTGGAGCGGCGCATCCTGCTGGAGCGCAACCTCATCTCCCAGGCTTTTTCGGCCGCCCCCAACCGAACCCTGGTGGTCAGCGGGGATGAGAAGCTTTCGGCCATGATCAACGAGGAGGACCACTTGCGGCTGGTCTGCATCCACAGCGGCCTGGCCCTGGGCGAGGCCTATCGCCAGGCGGATCAGGTGGACGGATTACTGGAAGGCAGCGTCCACTACGCCGCCTCCATGGAGTGGGGTTTCCTGGCCACCGGCCTGGCCAGCGCCGGCACGGGCCTGCGGGCCTCGGTGATGCTGCACCTGCCCGCCCTGGTCATGGAAGGCAACGTGG
>MIBK01000027.1:0-2258 GCA_001829505.1 Spirochaetes bacterium RBG_16_67_19
CGGTCCTGCCTTTCGCCGCGGCCGGGGCGCCCGCCGCGGTATGCTTCGACGCCGAGCCGCCCGCGGGTTTCCCCGCCTCCCAGGCCCTGTCCCCGGTGCTGCTGGCCGGGGCGGCCCGCTGCCTGTACGACCTGGCCCGCTACCGGCTGCCGGAGTGGCATCGCGCGGACCTGTTGGCCGGCGCCCCGGGCTGGGAGCAGCGTGGGATCTACCTGTGCGCCCGGTGCGCCCCCGAGCGCTACCCCGCCGTGTTCCGGGCCTTCCTGGCGGCCGGGGTGCTGCTCAATCCGCGCTATCCGGGGCCTTCGCTCCTGCCGGCGGAGGCTTCCCCGGGGGAGCTGGCGAAAATGATTCAACTTTTCCGCGAAAATCCGGGAGAATAAGGTATGGACAGCATGGCGGGTTTCGTTCTCACCCTGTCCCGCCTGGGGGTGGGGGCCATCGGCACGTTCTTCGCGATCCTGCTCTGGTCCCAGACCCGGGACGTCGCCTGGGTGCTGGTGATCATCGGCACCCTGGTGGCCTACGCGGAGGTGATGTTCAGCACCCTGGAGGTTTTCGGCATCGTGTCCGGGGAGCTGTTGAGCGTTTCCGGGATTCCCGTGCTGCGCCTGGCCCTGGCCAACCTGCCCATGCTGCTGCTGACCTGCGCCTTCATCAGTGTGATCGCCCGGCGGCGGGGACGTTGAAGCCCTAGAGCTTCGCCTCCAGCTTCTTGATCTGGTCGCGAAGCTGGGCGGCGTCCTCGTAGTTCTCCTCCTCCACGGCCTTCTCCAGCTGCTTCTGCAGAAAGGCGATCTGGGCGTGGACCTCCGAAGACTTGGTGCTCTTTTCCGCGTCCGCGGCGGTGATGGGGATGCCGGCTTCGTCCACTACGGCTTCGTCGATGAAGATGGGGCATTTGGCCCGGACGGCCAGGGCCACGCAATCCGAAGGCCGGGAGTCCATGACGATGTCCTCTCCGCCCGCGCGGCTCAGCACCAGGCGGCCGTAGAAGGTGCCTTCTTTCAGCGCGGTGATCTCGATGCGGGAGATCTTGGTCCCCAGCTGCTCCAGGGTACTGATGAGCAGGTCGTGGGTCAGGGGACGGGGCATCTTGTGGTTGGCCAACCCGATCAGGATGGCGTGGGCTTCCAGCGGGCCGATGAAGATGGGCACCGCCACCTCGGAGCCGATCGGCTTGATCAGGACCGCGCTGCCCTGTTCGGCTTTGGCCACCGTCCAGACTTCCGCCGGCACCAGCATAAGACCATAATAGATAAAAAGGCCGATCCGGGCAACAAGCCCGCCCGCAGGCCGGGTTGGCGCCTCTGGGCGACTCGCCCGCCGGAAGCCTCGAATCGGGCCGTTCACGGCTGCGCCGCCGGGCGTTTCTTCCTGTTTTTTAGACTTGACGGCAGTTTCCTTTCATGATACAAAGTTGCTTTATATGCAATAAGGCTGCTTGACTCCAGCCGGCTCGCAAGGAGGACGGATCGTGAACAATCAAGAGTACGTAACACTGTATCGGCTCAAAGAGCTTTCGCAGCAGGACCGGAGCCGTATTCTCGCCCGCAGTTTCGTGGAAACCGAATCGGAATTGGCGAAGGTCGAGAAGATCATCCAAAACGTGAGGAAGCGCGGCGACGAGGCCTTGGTCGAATATGCGAAGGAATTCGAGAACGTGACTCTAAAGAAGGGCCAGCTCCAGGTCACTCCCGCCGAGATCCGCCAGGCCTACGATCGGGTCGAGCCGAAGGTCGTGGAGGCGATAAACGTCCTGTCAGGCAACATCAGGCGCTTTCATGAGGCTCAGCTGCCGAAACGCATCTGGTCCATGGAGATTTCTCCTGGATTGATCGGGGGGCAGATCTTTATCCCCATCGCGAAGGTGGGCTCCTATGTGCCCGGAGGACGGGGCTGGTTTCCTTCGGCAGTGATGATGTCCGTCATTCCCGCCAAGGTGGCCGGGGTCCCGGAGGTAGTGGTTTGCACCCCAGTTTCGCCCGATGGCCAAATAAACCCCGCCGTGCTGGTGGCCTGCGACATTACCAAAGCTGATAAAGTGTATAAGGTTGGCGGGGCCCAAGCCATCGCTGCCATGGCTTTGGGGACCGAAACCGTCCCCAAGGTGCACAAGGTTACCGGTCCTGGAAGCAAGTGGGTCCTGGCCGCTTTCCGTTTGCTGCAAAGCGAGGTAGCCGTCGGCACTCAAGCGGGACCCGGGGAAGCGTTGATTCTGGCCGATGACAGCGCCAATCCGGATTTCGTGGCGGCGG
>MIBK01000027.1:2292-10356 GCA_001829505.1 Spirochaetes bacterium RBG_16_67_19
GGTCACCGCGTCCCAGAAACTGGCTCAGGAAGTCCAGCGACGGATCGGGAAGCATATCGAGAGGCTGGACGAGCAGCATAGGCATTTCGTGGTAGAGTCGTTGCGCAAGTACGGGGCGATCATTGTGGCCGACAGCCACGAAGAAGCGATCGATTTCGTCAATGAATACGCTGTGGAGCACCTGGAGATCCAGACCCAGGATGTGATGCACGATTTGCTTAAAATCAAGAACGCCGGCGGGATCTATCTGGGAGATTACACCCCGCTGTCCTGTGGTTGTTTCGGCTCGGGTCCAAACCATGTGTTGCCGACGGCACGTAAGGCTTTCGTGGAAGGCGGCCTTTCCACCCAGCACTTTTTGAAGGCGGTGAGTTTCGAGCATTTCTCCAAGAAGGGGTTGGAGGTGCTGAAGAAAGCCATGGTTGACCTGGCGGACTACGAAGGATTTCCGGCACATCGTGATGCCATCCTGAGCAGGTTCTAGTGCGGGAGCGGGAAGAGGAGGCTGCCTATGGAATGACATTTTGCCGGGTGAGGTAATAAGATGGAAAAAAGAACGAAGGAGGGAAAGTTTATGGAGAAAAAATCATTCGTGCTGATCATGATCCTGCTGGCACTGCTGGCGGCGCCGCTTTTCGGCGGCGGGCAGGAGGAGAAGGAGTTAATTTACGGCATGACTATTCGGGACGCTTCCCCACCGTACGCCCAGGCGATGATTCGCGGGGCCCAGATGCAGGCGGAGAAGCTGGGAGTAAAGATCATCGTCTCCGATTCTCAGAACGATATCATCAAGCAACTGGAGCAGATTGATTCCTTCCTGACCCGCGGGGTGAACGGCTTGATCTTCGGAGGGACGATCGATACGGCGGCGGTAATTCCGGGGATCAAGAAATGCAACGAGCGCGGCGTTCCGATTATGGCCCTGGATAACGCCCCGGAAGGCGGCAAGGTGGAGCTCTGGATTTCTTTCGACATAACCGAATCCTCCAAGAAAGCCGCGGAAATCTTTGCCGCCAGGCTGAAACTGAAGCAGGGTTCGGATCCCTCGGGAGGGGTGATTGAAATTACCGGCGCATTGGGTGATGCCTTCACCAATGAATGCACGGATGGCTTTCATTCTATTATTGACGGCTTGAAGAAGGTCAAGGTCGTCAAGGGCGAAGGTAATTGGAATAACGAGGATTCGTTCGAAAGGACCAGCGACCTGCTTATGCGCCACGGGAAAGAAGTGATCGGCATCTACGTGCACACGCCGGACATCATGGCTCCCGGCGTGGTCAAAGCGATCGAGCAGGCGGGGTACAATCCTGCGGACTACTCCATCACAGGAATCTGCATGGGTCCGGAAGGGCGCGACTTGATCAAAGAAGGAAAGGTATACGCGATAGTCGGTCAGCCCGCGATGGTCTCTGCGGAGCTGGCGGTCGACTACCTTTTTAAACTGAACCACGGCAAGCCCATTCCCAAAATCGGCGAGGTGGTAACGGAGAAAGGCGCCCTATGGTCTCCGGCCGAAATCCTGCAGAATCCGCGCTGCGAAGGAGCCTTTATGAAGCTTCAAGGTCCCGTGATCCCCTTGGAAGTGAAGCCGGACGACCCGAGGCTATGGGAGAATATCTTGACCAAGTAGTACCATGTCCTTAATAGCAGGCGCCGGGCATCCTGTCCGCGCCTGCTGCTTGAGGATAGGATATGAAGGCCGGAAATAAAAGCAACAATCCCCTCCTGCGATTGGAGCGGGTCAGCAAATTATACCCCGGGACAATCGCCCTATATAACTCCTGTTTAGAGTTGCTCCCGGGTGAAGTCCACGGAGTAATCGGGAAGAACGGAGCTGGGAAAAGCACGCTCGTAAAGATCATTTCTGGAATCATCCCCCCAACCTCCGGGTTGATCTTGCTCCAAGGCGAGGAGCATAGGGCACTCACGCCGATGGAGGCCAGGCAACATGGGATTGGGATCGTGACCCAAGAACCGCAGGTCATTCCAGATTTTTCCGTCGCCGAAAACCTGTTCACTCCGGCCTACCCCTGCAACCGATGGAAGAGCATCAGATGGAGCCAGATCAATGCGCGTGCCGCCGAAATCCTCCGCCAGACCGGGATCGATATCAGCGCCAGGGCCAAAGGGAGCGACCTGACCATCAGCGAGCAACAACTGCTTCTGGTGACGAAAGCCTTCTATGTCGACAATGCCCAGATCATCATCCTTGATGAGGTGACAGCCTCCTTATCCGAAAAAGACGAGCGTCTTTTGTATGAGATGATTTCCAGAGAAAAAGCAAAGCAGAAGGCGATAATTTATATCACGCATCGGATGGCGGAGATAGTAAAGGTCTGCGATCGGGTGACTGTGTTGAGGGACGGACAGACCATTGTTACGGAACAAGTCTCGCGCTTGAATGAGAGAGAATTGTCGCAGTTGATTACCGGTCAGGAATTCCCGAGAGATTCGCAGAAAATGCCTGAAAGCAAGGCGAGCGCCGCCAGCGAACAAAGGGAGCCGGTACTCCTCAGCGTGGAGCGGCTCACGAAAGCCGGGAACTACTACGATATATCGTTTGATCTGCATCGCAACGAGATAGTGGGACTGGCGGGCCTGAGGGGCAGCGGCAGAACGGAGATCTTGAAAACTCTTTCTGGGATACTCCACGCGGACACGGGAAAGGTCATCCTCGCGGGGAAAGCGCGCGGAATTGGCAGTCCGGCCGAGGCGCTCAAACAGGGCATCGCCTACCTTCCTGAAGACAGGGATAGGGAAGGATTAATCGAAAAATTGAGTGTTCGTTTCAATCTCTCCCTATCATCCATCGCCTCCCTGAGAAAAGGCCTGTTCCTGGATAAAAAAGCGGAGCTTTCCCGGACCAAGGGGCTGGTCAACCTGCTCTCGATCGAAACCCCCTCAACCGAGGAAGAGGTTCACTACCTGAGCGGCGGTAACAAACAGAAAGTCGTGGTGGGTAGGATCATTTCCCGGAAACCAAAGATCTTTCTGTTGGATGAACCGACCAAGGGAATTGATATCGGCACGAAAGCCAGCATTCTGGAAATGGTTCGAACCAAACTGAGGGAGAACGCGGGGGTGCTCATAACCTCCCCCGGCTTGGAAGACCTTATCGCGGTATGCGATCGGATCATTGTGTTGCACGAGGGCCGAATCGTGAACGAGTTTCTCAAACGCGACTTTGACGAATCCAGAGTTTATCTAGCTATGCAGGGGATGAGACCCTAGCCGCCGGGTGTCGAGGAGCAATAGATGAATCGGAGAATGCGCGTAGAGCTGTTTTTCTTGGATAATCTGATATGGGCGATTATCGTCCTGTTCTTCGGGATCAACGCATTCTTCACCCCGAGTTTTCTTAAATATGAAAACATTGTAAATATCCTGTACCATTCTTCAATCTTAAGCATGCTGGTACTGGGACAAGGCATAGTCCTGATCACCGGGAACATCGACTTGTCGATAGAATCCACTCTCGCCTTCGCCCCGGCAATTGCCATGCTGCTCGCCACCAAATGGATTGCAGCCGGGCTGAATCCCTATTTTTCGATCATTCTTACGGTTCTTATAGGCGCCTGCGTCGGGTTGGCAAACGGTTTCTTCATTACCCGCATAGGAATCAACTCTTTCATCCATACCCTGTCCTTGCTGATCATCTTGCGAGGGCTTACCCTATATTTAGTTCCTTTTGCCATTTTCAAGTTGGGACCCGTTTATACCTTCCTAGGAAGCGCCAGAATGGCCGGGAAGATACCCGTCGCAGTCCTGCTGATGTTTTTCATCTTTTTCATCATGGCGGTGATCCTAAAGAATACTCCCTTTGGCCGCTATCTGTTGGCTACGGGGGGCAATCCGATCGCCGGTTTCATATCCGGGATCAACACGAAAAGGATGGTGGTGTTCGCCTTCATCATTAGCGGCAGCCTGGCCGCCGTGGCTGGACTGTTAGCCGCAGGAAGGCAGGATGCGGTCAACAATTCCATGGGAAAGGACATGGTGCTGTTTACTTTCGCGGGAGCCATTCTGGGAGGCTGCAGTCTCTCGGGAGGCAAAGGAACGGCTCTCGGCATCCTGGGAGGCGCATTGCTATTGGGGATGATCAATAATTCATTGACCCTGATCGGTATAAATGTGTTCATCCTATACGCGACATACGGGTTGCTGATCTTCATCGCGGTGATCCTCGATCGCATAAGAGTGAAGCTGCGTGAATTGGTCTTCTACCAGGAGAACATTCGAAAGCTCCGCTCGAAAGCCAATGCGGCCAGACTCTGATGTAGATGCCATGGACATCGAAGCGGTCCGCTTCTACGGCGCCGGAGATGCCCGGTGGGTAACAATTCCTCGCCTTCGGTCGATCGAGGGGAACCAGGTCCGGGTTCGAGTCTCGGCAGGCGGAATTTGCGGTTCCGATCTCCACGTCCATCAAACGGGAAGCTATGTCACAAAAATCCCGGTAACCATGGGTCACGAGTTCAGTGGGGAAGTACTTGAAGTCGGCCCCGAAGTTGCCAACCTCCGTCCGTCAGACCGGGTGATCGGGGATTCCAGGGTCGTTTGTGGTACTTGCCCCTATTGCCTGGGTGGGAAAAAGAACCTGTGCCTGCATTTGGGCTTTCTGGGGGAAGTCCGGGATGGCGCCTTCTGCGAAGAGATCGTCCTTGATTCCCAATCCGTAGCCAAGATATCGCCCGAGGTTCCCTTTGACCTCGCTGTGCTCGCCGAGCCCACAGCCGTATGCCTGCATGCGCTGCGGCAAGCGACACTGACGCCGGCAAGCAGGATTTTGGTCCTTGGCGGGGGTCCAATCGGGGCGCTGCTATTCACCATCCTGAATCTACGAAACCATGATTCGACGGCAATTGCAGAGCCATCCGAATACCGGCGCTCCATCCTGTCGAAGATACGCCCCGAGATGATCTTGGAAAGGTCCGTGGGTGAGTTCGACGTGGTGTTCGATTCTTCAGGATCCGAGCAGGCTTTTGCCCAGCTACTGGCCGGAAACCTGGCCAAGCAGGGTCAAGTTATTGTGGTTGGGCTATACCGTCAGTCTTCCTGCTTTAATCTTACCCGAGTTGTGGAAAACGAGTGGCGTATTGCCGGATCCTCCGTTTTCACTGACGAACTGCTTGAAGCCGTAAGGCTGCTGGAAGAGAACTGGAGAAAGTTCGCGCCGATTGTCACGCATAGATTTCCATTGAAAGAAATCGGACAAGCCTTGAAGCTGGTGTTGTCGCCGCAAAAGGAAGCCATGAAAGTCGTGCTGCATCCGCGGTCATGAGCTACGGGTCGTAGAAATTAGTGGATATTTAACTATGAGTACCATTGAAGAACAGCAGATCGCGGAGAACATCCGCGATATCCGAAATCGAGTCGGGGTCACCCTCGATAAGCTGGCCTCCGAAGTGGGAATGACCAAGAGCACTCTCTCGAAAATTGAAAGGGGGAAGGCCTCGACCCCCATCAACACCTTGATCAAGATCGCCAGGGCTCTGGGAGTCGATGTGAGCGAATTCTTCATCCAGCGGCGGGAACGTCCGGCGTACGTGCATTCGCGCAAAGGCCTTGGCCAGATTGTAACCAGGGATGGATCTCGATTCGGCTATACCTACGAGGCTCTGGCCAGCGAAATGGTGGACAAGTTGGCAGAACCTTTCCTCTGTACCGTCGACAAGGATGACAAGATCGGCGATTTCCAGCACGCCGGCGAGGAGTTCGTCTACATTCTCTCAGGCAAGATCATCTATACGATCGGGAGCGATTCGATCACCTTGAAGGCGGGGGATTCTCTCTACTTCAATTCCGCCATCGTGCATTCCATCAAGGCGGTGAGCAAGACTCCGGTAAGGCTTATTTTTGTCATGATCACTCCTTCCCCGCGCATACGCTGAGCCAGGGCGGGCTCAGGAGGCCGGCGCCGTCAGCTCCGCGGGGAACAGGGCGGCCAGGGCCTCCTGGATGGTCTGGACGTACAGGAAGCGGATCGAACGGGCCACCTCCCGCGGCAGCTCTTCCACGTCCTTGCGGTTTCCTTCGGGCAGCAGCACGTGGCTGAAGCGGTTGCGGTGCGCGGCCAGGACCTTCTCCTTCACCCCGCCGATGGCCAGAACCCTGCCAGTAAGCGTTATTTCCCCGGTCATGGCGTGCCCGGCATGCACGCTGAAGCCGCTCACCGCCGAGAGCAGCGCCGCGGTGATGGCCACCCCGGCCGAAGGCCCGTCCTTGGGGATGGAGCCTTCCGGCACGTGGATGTGGATGTCGCGGTCCCGCGGAAAGGACGCAGTGCCGGCCACGCCGGTAGTGCCGGCCGTGCCTGCTGTGCCGGGCTGCGGGGCGCCGGCCAGCCGGAAACAGGAGGCATTGGCGCGCAGGAAGGACAGCGCGGTCTGGGCGCTCTCCTTCATCACCTCTCCGAGGCTGCCGGTGAGGATCAGCTCGTTGCTGCCCCCCTCCAGCAGGGCCACCTCGACCGGGAGCAGGGTGCCGCCGTTCTCGGTCCAGGCCAGGCCGTAGACCAGCCCGGGCTTGGGCTGGGAAAAGAGGGTTTTTTCCTGGAACTGTTCAGCGCCCAGGTAGGCGGCAACGCGGCGGGAGGTGACCACGACCCGGAAGGCCGGAGGCGGGACCGCGGCCTCTGGAGAGGCCTGCGCGGCGGCTTCCGATGCAGCGGCCTCCGAGGGAGCGGCTTCCGGCTCGGGGGCCGCGGGGGGCACCAGGCCCTTGCGCACCGCCCGGCGGGCGAGCTTCCTTAGTATCGTGGCGATCTGCCGCTCCAGGCTGCGCACGCCGGACTCCATGGTGTAGCCGCGGATGATCCGCAGGACCGCCGAGCGTTGGAAGCGGATGTCCGCCCAAGCCAGGCCGTTCTCGCGGAGCTGCTTGGGGATCAGGAAGGCGGAGGCGATGTGGGCCTTCTCGTACTCCGTGTACCCGGGGATCTGGATGATCTCCATGCGGTCGCGCAGGGGGTGGGGGATGTTGTGCACCGAGTTGGCCGTGGTGATGAACATCACGTCCGAGAGGTCGAAGGGCACCTCCAGGTAGTGGTCCACGAAGGTGGAGTTCTGCTCCGGGTCCAGCACCTCCAGGAGCGCGGAGGCCGGGTCGCCCCGGAAGTCGGAGCTCATCTTGTCCACCTCGTCCAGCAGGAATACCGGGTTGCGGGTGCCGGCCTTCTTCAGGCTCTGCAGGATCTTGCCCGGCAACGCCCCGACGTAGGTCTTGCGATGCCCGCGGATCTCCGCCTCGTCCTTGACCCCGCCCAGGCTCACGCGCACGAAACGCCTCCCCAGGGCGCGGGCCACGCTCTTGCCCAGGGAGGTCTTGCCGGTGCCCGGCGGGCCGGCGAAGCACAGGATGGGCCCTTTCAGCTCGCCGCGGTTGAGCAGGCGCACGGCGATGAAGTCCAGCACCCGCTCCTTGACCTTGCGCAGATCGTAGTGGTCCTCGTCGGTGGAGTTCTGCTCCGGGTCCAGCACCTCCAGGAGCGCGGAGGCCGGGTCGCCCCGGAAGTCGGAGCTCATCTTGTCCACCTCGTCCAACAGGAATACCGGGTTGCGGGTGCCGGCCTTCTTCAGGCTCTGCAGGATCTTGCCCGGCAACGCCCCGACGTAGGTCTTGCGATGCCCGCGGATCTCCGCCTCGTCCTTGACCCCGCCCAGGCTCACGCGCACGAAACGCCTCCCCAGGGCGCGGGCCACGCTCTTGCCCAGGGAGGTCTTGCCGGTGCCCGGCGGGCCGGCGAAGCACAGGATGGGCCCCTTCAGCTCGCCGCGGTTGAGCAGGCGCACGGCGATGAAGTCCAGCACCCGCTCCTTGACCTTGCGCAGATCGTAGTGGTCCTCGTCCAGGATGGCCCGGGCATGCTCGATGTCCGCGTTGTCGGCGCTGGACTCCGCCCAGGGCAGGTCGGCGACCCACTCCAGATACGTGCGCAGCACCGCGGACTCCGGGGATAGGGGCTGCATGCGCGCGAGGCGCTTCAGCTCCTTTTCGCTCTTGGCCTTCACCTCGGGGGGCAGCCCCCGGGCCTCCAGGCGCTCGCCCAGCTCGCGGGCCCCGGTG
>MIBK01000027.1:10394-22180 GCA_001829505.1 Spirochaetes bacterium RBG_16_67_19
TTGTCGGCGCCCAGCTCGCGATGGATCTCCTTGAGCTGCTCCTGCAGGAAATATTCCTTCTGCGCTTTCTCGATTTTCTTGCGCACCCGGGAGGTGATCTTTTCCTCGTAGGCGGCGATTTCCGCCTCGGCCGAAAGCAGGCCGATGAGGCTTTCCAGCCGCTCGCGCACGTCCACCTGGGACAGCAGCTCGATCTTCTTCTCCACCTTGAGGGGCACGTTGGCCGCGATCAGGTTCACCAGGCGGTCCGGGTTGGTCACCTTCTCGATCCCGGAGGCCACCTCGCGGGGGATCTTCTTCTGCGCCTCGTTGTAGCGGGCGAACTCGGAAAGAACGGTGCGCATCAGGGCGGCCACCTGCGAGCTGGACTCGCGGCGCTCCTCGCGCCCCTCGCGGATGGCGCGCACCTGCACGCGGTAGTACTCCGCGCTCTCCAGAAAACGCACGATGGAGGCCCGCTCCCCCCCCTCCACCAGCAGGCGCACGGTGCCGTCCGGGAGCTTCAGCATCTGCAGCACGCGGGCCACGGTGCCCACCGGATGAATGTCCTCCGCGCCGGGCTCCTCCTCGCGGTCGGTTTTCTGGGTGGCCAGGAAAAGGTGCTTGCCGCCCTTCATGGCTTCCTCCACCGCGCGCACCGAGCGGCGGCGGCCGACGAAGAAGGGCACGATCATGTGGGGGAACACCACCAGGTCGCGCAGCGGAACCAGGCAAAGCTCCGTGCGCGGGGGGAACACCTTCATGCGGTCTTTTTTTCGCTGAGCAGGGTGATCTCGGGATCGATGGCCTTATCGACGGTATCCGGGGTGACGGTGACGCGCTTGCGGCCCTTGATCGAGGGCAGGTCGAACATGATGCCGGTCATGATCTTCTCCACGATGGCCCGCAGGCCCCTGGCCCCGGTCTTCTGCCCCAGGGCCTTGCGGGCGATGGCCTCGATGGAGGCCTCCTCGAACACCAGCTCCACGTTGTCCAGCTTCAGGGAGGCCTGGTACTGCTTGACGATGGCGTTCTTGGGCTCGGTGATGATGCTCTTCAGGGCCTCCAGGCCCAGTTCCTCCAGGGTGGTGACGATGGGCAGGCGGCCCACGAACTCGGGGATCATGCCGAACTGGATCAGGTCGTCCGGGTGCAGGTGGCCGAACAGCTCCACCAGGTCCTTCTCCCGGGTCGGCTTCACGTCCGCCCCGAAGCCCATGGGGTGCTTGGAGACGCGCGTGTCCACGATGCGGTCCAGGCCGACGAAGGCCCCGCCGCAGATGAACAGGATGTTGGTGGTGTCGATCTTCAGGGTTTCCTGGTTCGGGTGCTTGCGCCCGCCCTGGGGGGGGACCGCGGCGGAGGTGCCTTCGATGATCTTGAGCAGCGCCTGCTGCACGCCCTCCCCGGACACGTCCCGGGTGATGGACACGTTCTCACCCTTTTTGGCGATCTTGTCGATCTCGTCGATGTAGACGATGCCCTTCTCGGCGGCGGCGATGTTGTTGCCGGCCGCCTGGATCAGCTTCAGCAGGATGTTCTCCACGTCCTCGCCGACGTAGCCCGCCTCGGTCAGGGTGGTGGCATCCGCCATGGCGAAGGGCACCTTGAGCTTGCGGGCCAGGGTGCGGGCCAGCAGGGTCTTGCCGGTGCCGGTGGGCCCGATCAGCAGGATGTTGGATTTCTCGATTTCAATGTCCGGGTCGATCTTGTGACCCATGGCGATGCGCTTGTAGTGGTTGTACACCGCCACCGACAGCACCTTCTTGGCCTGCTCCTGGCCGATGACGTACTGGTCCAGGTAGTCCTTGATCTCCTTGGGCTTGGGGATGTCCTCCTTGAACTCCCCGGCCAGCAGCTCGTCTTCCTCGTCCAGGATCTTGCGGCACACCCCCACGCACTCGTCGCAGATGTAGACTCCCGGCCCGGCGATCAGGCGGCGGGCCATCTCGGCGCTCTTGCCGCAGAAGGAGCAGGTCTTCAGGCCTTCACTTTTTGCCGGCTTGCTCATTCACTTTTCTTTCGAGAATCTTGTCCACCAGGTTGTAGGCCACGGCCTCCTCCGCGGACATATAGTAATCCCGTTCCAGGTCCTGCGCAATCAGCTCCTCGCTCTTGCCGGTATGCCTGGCGAAGTACTGGATGATGATCTTCTTCATGCGGATGATCTCGCGGGCCTGCAGTCCGATGTCCGACGCCTGCCCCGACACCCCGCCCCAGGGCTGGTGCACCAGGATGCGGGAGGAGGGCAGCACGAAGCGCTTGCCCGCGGTGCCGCAGGTCAAAAGCAAAGCCCCCATGGAGGAGGCCTGCCCCAGGCAGATGGTTTGTACGTCCGGCTTGATGTACTGGATCGTGTCGTAGATGGCCAGCCCGGCGGTAACCGTCCCGCCGGGGGAGTTGATGTACAGGTGGATGTCCTTTTCCGGGTCCTGGCTTTCCAGGAACAGGAGCTGGGCCACCACCAGGTCGGCGGTCACGTCCACGATCTCCCCGTCCACGAAGACGATGCGGTCCTTCAACAGGCGGGAGAAGATGTCGTAGGAACGCTCGCCCCGGCCGGTCTGCTCGATGACCATGGGGACGAGGCTGCTGGACTTCGGTTGGCTCAATGGCATAGACGCTCCTGGCGGTGATTTTGTCTTGAATTTAATAGTTTCCCCCCAGCAAGTCCAGGAGTTTCACCTTCTTGCCTTTCTTGCGCTCGGCGGAGGACAGCAGCTGGTCGTAGAGCTTCTCGTTCTTGATGTCGAAGGCCAGGTAATCGTACAGGTGGTTCTTGGTGTAGATCTCCTTGGCCTGCTCGAAGCTGATGCCGCGCGCCTCGGCGTCCGCCTTGACCCGGCCGTCCAGCTCCTCCTGGGTGGCTTCGACGTTCTCCCGCTTGACCATCTCGCTGACCACCAGCTGCAGGCGCAGCTTCTTCTCCGCGGCCGGCTTCCATTCCTCCTGCACGCTCTGCTTGCTGCGCCCCTCCTTTTCCAGCTCGCGCAGCACTACGCTCTCCTCGGCCCGCAGGCGCCCCAGGAAGCGCTGAAACTCCTCCTCCAGCTCGCTTTCCAGCATGGACTTGGGTAGTGCGATGGTCGCCCCGGCGGCGACCTTGTCCAGGAGCTGGCTGATGCTGTGCTCCCGCACCCTGCGGGAGGCGTGCTGGGCGAGCTTCTCCCGGATGTCCTTCTTCAAATCCTCCAGGCTCTTGTACTTGTCGCTGATATCCTGGGCCAGCTCGTCGTTGATCTCCGGAAGCTGCTTCTCCTTGACGCTGTTCAGTTTGACCTTCAGGGAAAGCTTGCGTCCGGCCAGCTCCTTGACCTCGAAGTCTGCGGGGTAATCCTTGGCGATGGACTTTTCCTCGCCGGCTTTCATCCCGGCGACCTCCTCGTCGAAGCGGTACAGGTTGTAGCCGCTGCCCACCTCGAACACGAAGGACTGCCGGCGGGTGGCGGTCCTCTCCTGGCCGCCGTCCTCCAGCTCCACGTAGTCCACGTTGACGATGTCGCCCTTGGCGGCCACAGGGTCCTTCTTGTCCACGACCACGGAGTTCTGCTCCTGCAGGCCCTTCAGCTCCCGCTCCAGGTCCTCCTCGCCGACCTCCACCTCCAGCTCCTCGTACTCCTGGCCCTTGTACTCGGGCAGCTCGATCTTGGGGAAGGTGTCGAAGGTCACCTTGTAGCTGAACTCCTTGCCCAGCTCCAGCTTGTCCGCGGCGTCCACGGTGGGCACGGAGGTGGCGATGGGCTTGTGCTCCCCGCCCTCCAGGGCCTGCTGCAGGCTTTTCTGCACGACCTTCTCCGCGGTCTCCCCCAGGATGACCTCCCCGTACTTCCGCAGCAGGATGGCGGGGGGTACCTTGCCCTTGCGGAAGCCGTCCATGCGCACGTTCCGGCAGTACTCCGACAGCAGCTCGTCGTACTCCTTGCGGATGGCCTCCTCGGCAACGGTGATGGTAAGGCGCACGCTGGAGTTTTCCAGCAGCTCGGTTTCCTTGTTCTTGATCACGTTGTAAACCTCCAAATAAAAGGCGATCCGGAGCAGCTCCAGATCGCCTCGCCGATCGAGCGGGAAACGGGACTTGAACCCGCGACATCCACCTTGGCAAGGTGGAGCTCTACCACTGAGCTATTCCCGCCTGTATGCCCTCACCGCTGCCCAATAGGGCAGCAGCTTTCTCACCTGTTTCGCTGCGAGAGAAGGGACTCGAACCCTTATACCCTGAATCGGGCACCAGATCCTAAGTCTGGCGTGTCTGCCAGTTCCACCACTCTCGCATACTATATTATGAAAAGAGGGAAAGCGTCAAGTTTCCCTCTTTGTCGGGATGAGCCGTGGAGGTCTCGAACCTCCGACCCGCAGATTAAGAGTCTGCTGCTCTACCAACTGAGCTAACGGCCCATGTTTTCAAAAGCGAATCGCGCCCGGCAGGACTCGAACCTGCGGCCTACGGATTCGAAGTCCGGCGCTCTATCCATGCTGAGCTACGGGCGCCACTTCCGGGTGAGTGATGGGACTTGAACCCACGACATCCAGCTCCACAGGCTGGCGCTCTAACCACCTGAGCTACACTCACCACGTACGGTTCGTGTGTGCAGCCCACCCTGGAGGACCCCCTGCCCCGGCTGGAGCACGACGGCTGCGACGGCTAGACAATGCACAATGCCGCCGGGTTTGTCAATATTCGCGCAGAAGGCATTGGCGGGTAGCAGCAATCTATATATATTAAATTGAATATGAAAACTCGAATCGCCGCGATGCTGGTACTGGGGGCCATCTGGTCCGCTCCGTTGTCCGCGGTTCCGCCGGAGTTGGTCCCCGCGATGTCCGCCCTGGACCGGGCCTACATACCGGCCCTGGGCCTGTCCGGGCAGAGCGGTGAGCTGGCCAGGGCCAAGACGGCCTTCCTCCGCTTCGAAAAATCCTGGGATGCCTTCCGGGAGCGGTTCGCGGCGCAGCCTGGTTTCGATGCCGAATGGAACAAGGACCTGGCCGGCGTGCACGAAGCCGTGGAGGAATCGCGCGCTGCGCTGATGGACAATTCGAACGGCCCCGCGGCCCACGAGGCGCTGGAGCGGGTGAGGATGATCCTGCTGGGATCCCGAGCCCGGCAGAAGATCCCCTATTTCCTCGATTCGCTCACCCTGTTCCACAACTTCATGGAAGACCTGCTCGAAGAAGCCCCGGCCCGGAAGCTCGCGGAGTGGGACGAGGCTGAGAAGCTGGGCTTCACGGCCGACCTGGAGGTTTGCCGCGCGCTGTGGAAGAAGGCGAAGGCCCGGGAAGGGCTGCTTCCCGAGGCGGGGCTCGCACCGAAAGCGGCCGCGGCGTTCGCGATCCAATGGGAGATCATCGACGGCGTGATGAGCGAAATCCGTGACGCACTGGCCGCCGGCGACGAAGCGGCCCTGCGCGCGGCGCTGAAGCAGTTGAAGCCCAATTTCATCAAGACCTTCTTCCTGTTCGGGGATTTCCCCGCGTAAGGAGCACGAATCATGGCAGAGCTCAGCAAGGGAGCGAAGGCGCCGTCCTTCAGCCTGCAGGACCAGGACGGCAAGACGGTCAAGCTGGGGGACTCCCAGGGCAGGAAGCTTCTCCTATACTTCTACCCCAAGGCCGACACCCCGGGCTGCACCACCCAGGCCTGCAGCATCCGCGACGCCATGCCGGATTTGAAGAGCCTGGGGATCGCCGCCGTGGGCATCAGCCCCGACGAGCCGAAAGCGCAGAAGAAGTTCGCCGACAAGTACCAGCTCTCCTTTCCCCTGCTCTCGGACCCGCAGCACGCCACGGCTGTGGCCTACGGAGCCTGGGGCGAGAACCAGGGCATCCTGCGCTCCTCCTTCCTCATTGACGAGGCGGGAAAGATCCTCCAGGCCTGGTACAAGGTGAGCCCGGCGGACACGGTGCCGTTGGCCAAGGAAGCGCTGCTTCAGGCTCGAGACTAATACAGCAGCAGCTCCTGAGGGCGGGCGGCCAGGTCCATGAAGCGGCGCAGGAAGGAGCGCCAAGCGCCTTCACACCGGGCAACACGGTTGCATCAAGTCAGGCTGGCGCAAAGCTTTCGGTATTCACCCTCGGTGAAAGCGCTCAAAGTTTGAGTGCGCACATTCCCCAGCGCGCCAATCGTGAGCATCAGTCTCGTTACCACTTCGTCGTTCGGTGCTTCGGCAACCACGACAGCGTCGTATTGTCCCATCACCAGATACCATTCCTTCAGTTTTCCACCCATTGCTTCTGCGGCTTTTCTTGCCGCATCCAGCCGTGACGGGCTTTCCTTGATAGTCTTCATGCCCTGCTCTGTGTAGTTCAACAAGATGATGTAAGTTCTCATCCTAAGTTCCCCTTTCAGGCGCTCCTTCACACCGTTGACTAAGTATAAGTCATAAATGTTCCTACTGTGTCCTTTCCTGATCGGCTCAACCGCTGCGATCCGCCAAGCTTAGCTCCATGAAAACCCAATGCTGGCGATAGGCAACAGGGATTTCACTCTCTTCATAGGGCGATATGTCCCGAAAACCGAAGGATCGATACAGGGCATGGGCGTCGGACATGAATCCGGCGCTTTCGAGGCGGAGAGTGGCATAGTCTGATTGGCGTGCTGCCTTAATGGTTTCGTTCACGAGCAAACGCCCGATTCCTTTGCGGCGAAAGCTCGGTCGGACGAACATCCGTTTCAGCTCTGCAGTTTGATTTCCGATTGTCCTAGAGCAGGCACTGCCCGCGAGAGAGCCGTCCTCAAAGGCGAGAAACAGGATTCCGTTCGGCGGCAGAAGCCCGACGGATCGTTATCATAAAAGCAGCAGCTCCTGGGGGCGGGCGGCCAGGTCCATGAAGCGGCGCAGGAAGCGCGCGGCATACACCCCGTCCAGGACGCGGTGGTCGAACACCAGCGACAGGGGCAGGTGCGGCACGGCCGCCCAGGCTCCGCCGCGGGCCACCGGCTGCTCGTGGATGCGCCCCAGGCCCAGGATGGCCACCTGGGGGGGCAGGATCAGCGGCCGCGCGTACAGCCCGGCGAAGGCCCCGTAGTTGGTCAGGGTGAAGGTGCCGCCGCGCAGCTCCTCCAGCCGCAGGGTCCTCCCGCGCGCGGCGGCGGCCAGCCGGTCCACCTCGGCCTGCAGCTGGGGCAGGGACAGGCCGTCGGCCCGCCGGATCACGGGCACCGCCAGCCCCTCCTCGGTGTCCACAGCCACGCCCAGGTTCACCTCGCCGAACTGCTCCACCTCCTGCCGCTGCGGGTGGTAGGCGGCGTTCAGCAGAGGGTATTCGCGCAGGGCGAGGCCCGCGAACTTGAGGAAGAACGGCAGGTAGCTCAGGCGGGGCACCTGGCCTTCGCCGCCCCGCCCCTCGTTGAGAGCCCGCCGCAGGGCCACCAGCTCCTCCACGGGCACCAGCTCGTGGATGACCGCCGAGGGAATGGCGTTGCTTCTTTCCATATTGGAGGCCAGCGCCCGCCGCAGCGTGGAAAGGGGCTGTACCCGGCCGGCTGCCGGCGGTCTGCCGTTCTCCGCGGTCTCGGCGATATCCTTGCGCAGCACGCGCCCGCCGGGTCCCGTGCCATGGACAGCCGCCAGGTCGATGCCCTGCCGGGCGGCCAACTTGCGGGCCACCGGGGAGGCGGCAACCGGCTGGCCCAGGCCGGGGGCCGTGGTCCCGGCCGTGACGGGCGGCCCGGCCGGCGCCGCTTCACGCCCTTCGCGGCTCGGGGGCAGCTCCGCGGAGGTCGCGGTTTCCAGGTTCCCGACCAGGGAGCGCTCCTCCTCCATGCCCGCCTCGCCCCCGCCCGAATCCGGCTCCTCCAGCTCGAGCACCGCCAGGGTCCGGCCGACCTCGATGATCTCTCCCTCCTTGACCCCGAAGCTCACCAGCGTGCCGTCGCGCGGGGAGGGGATGTCGGCTACGACCTTGTCGGTCTCGACGATCGCCAGGGTCTGGCCTTGCTTCACGCGCTGCCCCGGCTGGACTTTCAGCTCCAGCACCTTGCCCTCGGCCAGCCCCTCGCCGATATCGGGGAAGGCGAACTCGAAGCGTTTCTTAGGGCTCATAGGCCAGGACCCTTTCGGCTTCCAAGGTGATCTGCTCGGAGCGGATCAGGTAGTGGTGCTCGCCGCGGGCCAGGGGGGCGAAGACGTCCGGCCCGGTCAGGCGGGCGGGCGGTGCCTGGAGGTGCTCGAAGGCCCCCTCCACGGCCGCGGCCATGACCTCGGCCGCGGCGCCGAAGGATTCGGAGGCCTCGTGCACGACCAGCAGGCGCCCGGTCTTGCGCACGGAGGCGACCAGCGTCTCGGCGTCCAGCGGGTAGATCGTGCGCAGGTCGATGAGCTCCACGGAGCGCCCTTTGGCGGCCAGCTGCCGCACCGCTTCGCGGGCCTCCTTCATCTGCGCCCCGTAGGACACCAGGGTCAGCTCGCTGCCCTCCGCTTCCACCCGCGCTTTGCCCAGAGGGATGGCGTAGGCCTCCTGCGGAACCTCCTGCCGCACGGAGCGGTAGATGCGGGCCGGCTCCAGGAACACCACCGGGTCCGGGTCGCGGATGGCGGCGATGAGCAGGCCCTTGGCGTCGTAGGGGGTGGAGGGGATCACGACCTTCAGGCCGCGCATGTGGCCGAACAGGGCCTCCATGCACTCGGAGTGGTGCTCCGGGGCGCGGATGCCCCCGCCGTGCGGGGTGCGCAGCACCATGGGCACGGTCAGGGAGCCGCGGCTGCGGTTGCGCAGGCGCGCCGCATGGTTGGCCAGCTGGTTGAAGGCGGAGTAGGTGAAACCGCTGAACTGGATCTCCACCACCGGCTTCAGGCCCCCGACGGCCATGCCGATGGCCGCGCCCACGATCCCGCCCTCCGAAAGAGGGGTGTCGAAGCAGCGCTCCTCGCCGAAGCGCTCCTGCAGCCCGACCGTGGCCCGGAACACCCCGCCCTTGCCGCCCACGTCCTGGCCGAACACCAGGACCGCGGGGTCGGCCTCCATCTCCACGGCCAGCGCGTCGGTGACCGCCTCCACCAGGCACAGGCTGCTCATGGGCGCCTGCGCTCCAGCTGTCGGGCCAGGGGCTGCGGCAGCTCGTGGAACATAAACCGGAAGGTGTCCTCCAGGCTCGGGTCGTTGAGGCGCTCGGCCTGCTCGAACTCGGCCTGGGCCCTGGCCAGGCACTTCTGTTTGATGTCCTGGACGTCCTTCTTGCGCAGCAGGCCGCGCAGGCGCAGGTAGCGCTCCAGGCGCAGCAGCGGGTCCAGCGCGCGCCAGCGCTCCACCTCGGAGTCCACCCGGTAATGGCGCGGGTCGTCGGAGGTCGTATGCGCCCCCAGGCGGTAGGTGTAGCCCTCGATCAGGGTGGGGCCTCCGCCGGCGCGCGCCTTGTCCGCGGCCTGGCGCACCGCCGCGTACACGGCGAACAGGTCGTTGCCGTCCACCTGCACGCCCTCGAAGCCGTAGGCGAAGGCCTTCTCGGCCACGGTCGCCGAGGCGGTCTGCTTTCCGGCGGGAAGCGAGATGGCCCACTGGTTGTTCTGGGTGAAGAAGATCACCCCGGACTTCCAAACCCCGGCCAGGTTCAGGGCCTCGTGCCAGTCCCCCTCCGAGGTGGCCCCCTCGCCCATGAAAGCGATCACCACCCGGTCGCTGCCGCGCAAGCGCTCGGCATAGGCCAGCCCCACCGCGTGCAGCGGCTGGCTGCCCACTGGCACGGAGATGGGCAGCATGTGGTAGGTCTCGCGCGGGAGGTGGCTGCCCAGCTCGTTGCCGTGCCAATAGAGGTAGATCTGGTGCAGGGGCAGCCCGCGCATGATCATGCCGGCCAGCTCGCGGTAGGCCGGCACGAACCAGTCATCGGGGCGCAGGGCCAGCAGGGCCCCGGCGGAGTTGGCCTCCTGCCCCTCATTGAGCACGTAGGTGGGCATGCGCCCCTGGCGGTTCAGGTTCACCGCCCACTCGTCGGCCTGCCGGGCCAGCACCATGACCCGGTAGGCCTCCAGCACCTCTTCGTCGGAGGGACGCGGAAGTGCCGAGACGCAGTCCGCCAGACACCCTTCCGGGTTGAGGAGGGAAAGGCGTTTGCCCTCCCTTGGGTCGTAAGCTTGGAACATGCTTATGCCTACTTAGATAGTAATATTGATATACGACCGTCAACCGAAATCGGGGGTTGCAGGGGAATGACGGCGCAAATATGATGTTACCGACAGGGAGGGAACTAATGGCAGACTTCACTTTCAACGGCAAGATCTTGAAGAATCGCACCGGGCAAAAAATGGGGGAAATCGACCGGACCTTCATCCGGGCCTGGAACAGCTCCAAGCTCGGTGAAATCGACCGGAAGAGCATCCGCAATGCCCAGAGCAAGAAAGTCGCCGAGTTCGACGGCAAGGTCGTGAAGGATGACCTGGGCAACAAGCTGGCCGCGATCCAGGATATCCAGAAGCTCATCGAGGGCCCGACCGGAATGCCCCTCGTGGCCATGTGGTACTTTTTCGTCAGGAAATAACGGCCGGCCTTGATCGCCGGGCGCCGCATAGCGATATGAACAATGAGCTGACCTGGAAACGTTGGGGGGCGGCGACCGGCTACCTGGCCTTCGCCCTGGGGATCGCGGCGGCAAGCTTTGAGCGGGGAGCGCCGCCGGCCAATGCCCCGGTGGAGCAGGCCCTGGCCTACTTCGTGAAATACCGCACGCAGCTCCTGGCCCAGAGCCTGCTGTTCGTGCTGAGCGCCGGGGTGCTGCTCTGGTTCATCGGCACCCTGCGCAGCTTTTTATTCAAGGCCGAGGAGGGAACCGGCTGGCTATCCTCGGTGGCCTTCGGCGCCGGCATCCTCTGGGCCGGGCTGCAGCTGGTCATGCAGGCCGGCCAGGTGGCGCTGGCCATGGGAGCGAACGCCGAGCTGCCCGCGGCGCTGGCCGGGATGATGGGGGACCTGACCTACGCCCTGTCGGTGATTGCCTACGTGCCCATGGGCATCATGCTCGCCGCGGTGGCGGTGGCCTCCTGGAGGTTCAAGGCCTTCCCTGCCTGGCTGGCCTGGCTCAGCGCGGTCGCCGCGGCGGCCAACCTGCTGATGTCGGCCGGCATCGTCGCGCAGGGCGGCCCCCTGGTGCCCGGCGGGGTGCTGACCTACGCGCTGTACCTGCTGCAGGCAGTCTGGCAGGTGGCGACCCCCACCGTGATGCTCGCGCGCGCGAAGGCTTGACCGGGGCCGGCGGATTTACGATCTCTTGGCTATGGAACTCAAGTTCAGCGAATACGCCAAGATCCGCAAGCCCGTTGCGGAGGTTTTTGCTGCCGTCGTGGATCCAGCCAAGTTGAGCAAGTACTTCACCACCGGCGGGGCCAGCGCCCCGCTGGTGGAAGGCGCCACGGTCACCTGGGACTTCGCCGATTTCCCCGGCGCCTTCCCGGTGCGCGTGCGCCAGGTGGTGCCCAACCGTTTGATCGTGCTGGAGTGGCAGGCGGCGGACGGCAAGTACGACACGCGGGTCCGGATCAGCTTCGAGGCCCTGGACTCCGGGTCCAGCAAGATCCAGATCGCCGAGTCGGGTTGGAAAGAGACCCAGGCGGGGCTGGAGGCCTCTTATGGCAACTGCTACGGCTGGATGAACTTCCTGTGCTGCCTGAAGGTCTGGCTGGAGCAGGGCCTCAGCCTGCGCGAGTCTTTCTTCTAGGCAGGTCGCGCAGCGCGAGCTCGGCGGCCTGCCGGCCGGAGACGGCGGCGTTCACCACCCCGGAAAGCCCCACCCAGAGGCCGGCCTGGTACAGGCCGGGCAGGAAGGCCGCGCGCCGCTTCCAGCGCAGCGGGTTCTTGTACCCCCAGCCCACGGGCGC
>MIBK01000028.1:0-14119 GCA_001829505.1 Spirochaetes bacterium RBG_16_67_19
GGCTGCGGCTCCTGCCACATGTGCATCCAGGGATTCAACCAGCTCTGCCCGACCTATGAAGCGTTCGGCATCAGCATCGACGGGGGATTTGCGCAATACCTGCGCATCCCTGCCGGGGCCATCGGCAACGTGGTGCGGATACCCGCTCAGGTGAGCTATCGGGAGGCTGCGCTGATCGAGCCGCTCTCCTGTGTGTACAATGCCTACGAGGCCCACAAGACGGTCCCCGGCGACACGGTCCTGATCATCGGCGCGGGGCCCATCGGGGCCCTGCATGCCCTGCTGAACAAGAGGGCCGGCGGGCGGGTGATCGTCGCGGACCTTTCCGCCGCTCGCCTCGCCGCAGTGAGCAAGTATGGGGTGGACTGCGTCATCCATTCTTCCGAAGTCGATCTGAAAACCGAGATCAGCAGGATCACCTCCGGCAGGGGCGCCGACGTGGTCATCACGGCCTGCTCCGTCCCGGAGATGCAGGCACTCGCCCTGGAGCTGGCCGGCTGCCACGGGCGGGTTTGCCTGTTCGGGGGCCTGCCGCAGGGAAAAGAGATCGTGGCCTTGAATACGAACCTCATCCATTACAAGGAGCTTTTCGTCACCGCCACGACGGGTTCGAGCATGCTGGATTTTCACAACGCCGCAAGAATACTCGCTGCCGGCAACTTCGAGATCGCCTCCCTGGTCACCCGGATCTTCCCCGTGGAGGAGACGGTTGCCGCCTTTGAGTACGCGGCGAAAGGACTGGGCCTGAAGGCCATGTTGGCCCCCGACGGACTGGAGGACTTGGCATAAGGGACTCAAGAGTGTCACCATATTATACACGGGCAATGTGAGTTGTATAAGAATTATACATAGTATGGCGAAGGAAGGATCTTTCGCATTATTTTTATGTAACTCTTTATGGCATAAATACTAATAACTCTGCCCAGACGCTCTTTGGCACGTATTTTGCTTAGAACTGATGCGTGGCATATCACTCCGAGGAATCGATTCGGAATCTGGAAAAGATCGCGCGCGGGCTGCGGCTGAAGTCTCTGGAAATGATTTGCCGCCGGGGGGCAGGGCATCCCGGCGGCTGCCTTTCGGCGGCAGACATCATTGCGGCTCTGTATTTTCATAAGCTTCGCGTCGATCCGGCTCGTCCTCAAGACCCTGACCGGGACCGCTTCATACTCAGCAAGGGGCATGCCAGCGCCGTGCTGTATGCAGCCCTGGCGGAACGCGGCTTTTTCCCCAAGGACGACTTGCAGGATTGGGGCAAGTTGGATTGCCATCTGCAGGGCCACCCGGAGCGGCTGAAGACCCCGGGGGTGGATATGACCACCGGGCTCTTAGGGCACGGGGTCAATGTGGGCGCCGGCCTAGCGCTCGCCGCCCGGCTTAACAGGAAGACTTACCGCACCTATGTGCTCCTGGGCGACGGCGAATGCCAGGCCGGAATCGTCTGGGAAGGCGCCATGACCGCCGCCAAGTTCAGGCTGGCCAACCTGACCTTGATCCTGGACAACAACGATGTGCAGTTGGACGGGTTCGTGCACGACATCATGCCACTCCAGCCCATTATCGACAAATGGAAGGCCTTCAACTTTGCGGTCCTGGAGATCGACGGGCACAACTTGCGCCAGATCTTGGAGGCTTTGGACGAAGTCGAACATATCCACGATCGCAGCGCGATCATCGTGGCCTACACGGTCAAAGGCAAAGGAGTGAGTTTCATGGAGAATTCCCACGAATGGCATGGGGCGGTTCCCAGCGCCGAGCAGATGGCCCAGGCGCGCCAGGAACTGCTGGCGGGGGCTTAGAGTGCGAAAGGAACTCGGACAAGCCCTGAGCGAGTATGGATCCCGGAACCAGGACGTTGTGGTCTTGGATGCTGACGTTTCCAGCTCCACCATGACTCGGCTCTTCCAGCAGGCGCACCCTGATCGTTTCTTCAACGTGGGGATCGCCGAAGCGGGGATGGTCGATACGGCAGTTGGACTGGCCTTGGGAGGGAAGATCCCCTTCGCCAGCGCTTTCGCCGCCCTGCTGTGCTACCGGGCCCTGGAGCAGATCCGCACCTGCGTGGCCTACAACAACGCGAATGTCAAGCTTCTGGCCGGCTACGCCGGAGTGTCGGACTTCAAAGATGGGCCTACCCATCACTCCTTGTTCGACCTGGCCGTGATGCGAGCCATGCCGAACATGGCGGTGGTGGTCCCGGCGGATGGGCCGGAACTGATGGCTCTGATCCCGGAGGTGGCCGAATACCGGGGACCTGTTTATCTAAGGATAAGCCGGGCCGAGATGCCTCGCTTGTTCGGCGAAAAGGACAAGGTGCGGATCGGCACCGGGCGCGTCCTCGAGGAAGGCCGAGATCTCACCTTGGCGACCACCGGCATAGTTCTGCATCGCGTGCTGGAGGCAAGGAGAATCCTGGGTCGCAAGGGCCTCTCGGCCCGGGTGGTGGAATTCCACACCCTCAAGCCCTTCGATGAGGCGCTGGCCTGCCGTTGCGCTCAAGAGACGGGGGCCCTGGTCACGGTGGAGGAGCACAACGTGATCGGCGGGCTGTATGGCGCGGTATGCGAAGCTCTCAGCCAACGCATCCCTGTGCCCGTGCTGCCTGTGGGCATCCAGGACCGCTACACGTGCACCGCTCCGGATCCGGAGAGTCTGTGGGACTACTGTGGGCTGCGGGCCGAGGACATTGCCTCGAGAGCGGAAGAGCTGATGCTTCTCAAACGCTGAAGAGCCCGGGAGGTGCAGGAATGATTTCCACGAGGAAACCGAGAATCGGCTTGCTCGGCCTGATGCATGGGCTGTATGACAAGTCACAACCCGATCTGCCTGCGGAGCAGGAGGGCTTCGCGCGCGCATTGGCGGACCGGTTGAAGGATGAAGCCGTGGTGGATTTCCCTGGGGCAGCCAAGGACAGGGGACTCATCGAGAAGTACGTCAAATACTTCAATGAAAAAGAATATGACGGGATTATGGTGGTGAATCTCTTGTACAGCCCCGGCATGAGAGTCGTTCAGGCACTCCAGAAGAATACGCTTCCGCTGCTATTGGCCAATGTCCAGCCGCTTCCAGGGGTGACGAAGGAGTGGAACTGGAGGTTGCTCACCACCAACCAGGGCATTCACGGCATCCAGGACACGGCCAATATGATCGCGCGCGCTGGCTTGCACCCCACCATCGTAACCGAGGATTGGGAAAGCGGAGCCTTCAAGTTCATCTTCGCCGATTGGGCCATGGCCGCTAGCGCCTTCCAGCGATTGAAGGGAATGAAGGTGGCGATCTTCGGCAGGATGCCCGATATGGGGGATATTCTGGGCGACGACGCCGCTTTCTACAGGAAACTAGGGCTCGAAGTCAACCACGAGACCATCGGGGCGGTCTACCGGTTGATGGAAGGTTTGAGCCCGAAAGAAATCGATATGCAGGTGGCGGAGGACAGAAGGAACTTCGCCGTAGACGCCCAGCTATCGGCCGAAAGCCATCGCTACGCCGCTGCGCTGCAGCTGGCCTTCGAGAAGTTCATGCAGGAAAGAGGCTATTCGGGTTTCACCGCTTTCTTCAACATCTTCAAGGAGGATGGGCGCTTCAAGCAGCTACCGATCCTGGGAGCTTCCAATCTCCTGGCCAAGGGCTTTGGTTATGCAGCCGAGGGCGACACGAATGTGCTGGCGCTGACGGTTATCGGCCACTTGCTGGTCGGCAATCCTCACTTCACCGAGATGTATTCTCTCGATTTCGGAAGAGACGCCGCGCTCCTGAGCCATATGGGAGAAGGAAACTGGAAGGTCGCCCGCAAGGACAGGCCGATCAGGCTGATCGATCGGCCCCTGGACATAGGAGAACGCGACAATCCGCCTACTCCCGTCTACAGCGCTCAACCCGGGCGGGCGACATTGCTTTCCCTGGTGGCGGTCCAGGGGGAGATGTACCGTCTGGTGGTTTCGCAAGGGACCATCCTCGATAGCGAGGAGATTCCCGGAATACCGATGAACTATTCCTTCTTCAAGCCCGATTCCGGAATCCGCAAGAGCATGAATACCTGGTTGGAATGCGGTGGCACTCATCATCAGGTGCTGTTTTTGGGAGATCAGGCGCGAAGGTTCAAGGTGCTGTGTGACATCGCCCGGATCGAATACGTCGAGGCCTGAAAAATGCGGATCGCGGTGGTGAATGAAGCCAGTGCCGCAGACAGGAACGGCGACATCCTGGCGGCCCTGAAGGACAGGGGCCATCAGATCATCAATGCCGGGATGACCAAGAGTGGTACCAAACCGGAGCTGCTCTACATCCACACCGGTCTGATTACCGCCATCCTGCTCAATCTCGGCCGGGTGGATTTCGTGGTTGGCGGCTGCGGGACAGGTCAGGGCTACCTGAACGCGGCCATGCAGTATCCGGGGATTGTCTGCGGCCACATCCTGGACGCCCTGGACGCTTGGCTGTTCGCCCAGATCAACGGCGGCAACTGCATTGCTTTGGCCTTGAACCAGGGTTACGGCTGGGCGGCGAACGTGAACCTCCGCTTCATTTTCGATCAGCTTTTCAGCGTGGAGAGGGGGGGCGGGTACCCGGCGCATCGCAAGGAAGCGCAGCGAGAGGCCCGCTTGCTGCTGGAAAGGATATCGGCCCTGGCGCACCGGCCCTTCGCTGAGATCATTGCCGCCTGCCCCGACGAACTAATCCACCCTGTATTGGCTTATCCCGGGATATGGGAGCTGATCGACGTGGAATCCATTGCCGATTCACAGCTGAAGGACGCCTTTTGTAGAAGGAGGTGAGAACTGTGTCTGAGAAGCCTATCGGAATTGCCTTCATCGGCGCGGGAGAGGTCTCGTTGCTGCACCACAAGGCGCTCAAGGCCATCCCCGGAGCGCGGCTGGTGGGGTTGTGGAACCGCACGGCCAAGCTGGCGACCGAACGGGCAGCGGCGTACGGCTGCAAGCGATATGACACGCCGGAACAGCTCGTGGCTGACCCGGAGGTGCAGGCGGTATTCGTTATGACGAACCTCGAAACGCACCTTCAGTTCGTGAAACTGGCGCTGGAGGCGGGCAAGCAGGTGCTGGTCGAGAAGCCGCTGGGGTCGACGGTGGCCGAAATCGAGGAAATGAAGTCCACGGCCCAGCGCTGCGGCCGGATTTGCGTTCCTGGGCACAACATGATCCACGAGGACAGCCTGGCCCGGGCCCACGAACTGATAAAGACCGGCAATATTGGAAAGGTCGTTTCCTGCTATGTGATGTACAATATACACCACTCCGAGGAACGCGCCTCGACCCTGCCCGGCATGGTCCGTCATATCCTGACGCATAACCTGTACACGATGATCTATCTGGTCGGGCGGCCGACCCGCGTCACCGCGCTCAAGGCGACGCGGCACTACCAGAAGCTGACGAAAGAGGACCTCGCCATGTGCCTACTGGAGCTGGAGAATGGCGGCCTGGCCCACCTGTGCGCCTCCTTCGCTGCGGACGACCTTGCCGCCGACCCATGGACCTTCCTGGTCAAGGTGATCGGCACGGCGGGCACCGTGCGCTACACCTATCAGGATTGGGTGGAAGTCAAGAAGGGCATTTCCCATTCGCATACCTATACCGCCTACCAGCAAACCATCACCAATGAGGACCGTTACTTCGTGGAGGTCTGCCTGAAGGGCGGCGCGCCGCGCTCCTCCCTGGAGGACGCCATCGCCGCACAGAAGACGGTCGAAGCGGTCGAACGCTCCATCAGCAAAGGAATCACCGTCGAGATATAAATCTCCTAGCGCTCATCTTTCTTACGAGGAAAGCGCAAGGTGAACTCGCATCCGCAGCCGTCCAGGTTGCGCACCGCGATGGAGCCATCGTATTTTTTTATGATTCCATAACTTACGGAAAGCCCCAGGCCCAGATTGCCGTGCATTTCCTTTTTCGTGGAATAGAAGGGCAGGAAGACGTCGTTGAGATTATGACGCTTGATGCCCGTGCCCGTATCCTGGAAGATGATTTCCACCAGGGATGAATCTGCCCCGTCTTTTTCTCCCGTCTGGATATTCAGCCTGCCACCCGAAGGCATGGCCTCAAAGCTGTTTTTCATGAGATTGAGAATCACCTGCTTGATCTCGGTCCTGTTGACCCTCAGGAAGATGGGATTGCTTTGCTTGTTGAAGGAAATTTGTATGTTCTTGTACTTGGCGTTGTATTTCACCAGGTTGATGATGCTTTCAATCAGCTCGTTCAGCTCCACCGGTTCGACCTGATGCTTGCTGCTGTCCGCGAAGGTGATCAGGTTGCTTACGATTTGCGAAATGGAATTGATCTCCTCCTCCAGGCTATTGACGGTCCTTGCGACGATCTTGTTCTTGGAATGGAATTTCAGATAGCGGATGTAGTTGCAGATGATTTCTAGCGGGTTGTTGATCTCATGGGCAACCCCGGCGGATAGCAGGCCGATCGAGGCCAGTTTCTCCGACAGGACCACCTGTTCGCGCAGCTTCTCCCGCTCAGTGACGTCCTCGATGATGATGTAGTAGCCGATCAGGAAGGATTCGTCGTAGATCGGGTGCGTCTTGATATTGGTGATCGACTCGGACTCGGTTCGATGCAGGGGGAGGTTGTAGAATGTCTGGCCCTGCTGCTTGCCGAGGGCGCCCTCAATGAGGCCGCAGGCCTCCCGGTTGTCCTTATCCACCAGGAACAGCTCTTGGAAAGGCATATTGAGGTAGGAGGATTCCTCGATGTTGAAGTACTGCTTAGCGTACTCGTTGATCAGCTTGATCTTCCCGTGGTGGTCGACTACGATCAGGTTCACCGGGAGTTTGATGAGCACCGCCTCGTTGTACTTCAGAAGGCTGTAGAACTCCTGGTTGGCGTTCTCCAGGCTGTCGTTGCCGCTGATCTGCGTGTAGGCCAGCTTGATCAGGTTGATTTTGTCGATGTTCTTCACCGAATCGGTGATCAGGATCTCGCCGTTCTTGATGATGGACACCTTATCGGCGAAGTTGTAGATGTCGTCGATGCGGTGGGTGACGAAGATGATGGACATTCCGGTCTGCTTCAGGTCTTTGAGTTGCTGGGTCACCTTGTTCAGCATGGGAGCGGTGAGCTTCTGCAGGGCTTCGTCGAGGATCAGCAACCGGGGCTTGTTGAACAGGTGCTTCAGGATGTCCACCAGGACCCGATCGGAGAGCTTCATATCCCTGAGCAGGATGTTGGGGTCCAGGGGGAAATCCCGCTCCCGCAGGTAGGCCCGGGCTACTTCCAGGTGATGCTTGCGGCTGATGAAGGGGTGCGAAGCGATGCCGCGGTTGTCGAGGAACAGGTTTTCGGCCACCGTGAAGTTGTCCACCACGGGGTTCTGCTGGGTGACCATTTCGATCCCCAGGTTGCGGGCCTTGCCTTGCGCCATGGAGACCAGAGTCCGGTTGCCGATGAGGAACTTCCCCGAGTGCGGCTTGAGGAAGCCGCTCAACATCAGGCAGAGGGAGGTCTTGCCGGCGCCGTGCTCTCCGACAATGGCGTGGACTTCCGAGCGGTGGATCGTCAGGTTGATGTCTTTTAAAACTCTCAGGGTGTCGTAGTAGAAAGAGATGTTCTGTAGCTCTAGCAGCGGTTCGCCGAACAGCTCAGCGCATTGTGAGCCCATACTTTTCGATCTTATTATACAGCGTTTTCCTGCTCACGTTCAGCAATTCCGCGGCCTTCTTCTTGTTGTAGCCCGCCTTTTGCAGCATGCTCAGGATCAGCTCCTTTTCCATCTTGTCCCGGACGTTCGACGGTGCCTCGGAGGATTCCTGCTGCAGAAGGCCCGGCGGCAGGTCGGCGATGTCTACAAGATCCTTGAGGGAGACGGCGACAGCGTAGTGCAGGGTATTCTTCAGCTGCCGCACGTTGCCTGGCCAGTCGTAGCTCAGGAAGAACTTCATCACCTGCTCGGAGAGCTGCTTCGGCTTCTTCGAGTTGCCCGACTGGCAATCCTGCAGGAAATGGGCGACCAGCCAGGGGATGTCCTCCCGGCGCTGGCGAAGCGGCGGTATGTTCAAAGTGGCGGCATTCAGCCTGTAGAACAGATCCTCCCGGAACTTCTGCTCGGCGAGCAGCACTTGCAGATTCCTGTTGCTGGCCGCGATGAAGCGCACGTTCATCTTGATTGCGGTCTTGCCGCCGACGCGGCGCAGCTCCTTGTCCTGCAGCGTCCGCAGGATCTTCGCCTGAATGGAAAGAGGCATATCCCCGATCTCGTCGAGGAAGAGGGTGCTGTTGTGGGCCCGCTCGAACACTCCCTGGTAGTTGGAATCCGCTCCGGTGTAGGCGCCCTTGTCGTGACCGAACAGCTCGTTGTCCAGGAGTGATTCGGCGAAAGCCGAGCAGTTGATCTTCACAATCTTGTTGCAGGACTGCGGGGAACTGGAATGGATGAAATCGGCCAGCAGCTCCTTGCCCGTTCCGCTCTCCCCGCAAATCAGGATGGGCAGGTCAGTGGCGGCCAGCTGCCTGGCCTTACGGCACAGCTCCAGCAGCTGGCTGGACTGAGTGACCAGCCGGGAGGAGAAATCCGACAAACGGCCCCGGAACTTGAGGTTCTCCTCCTCCAGCTGTTTCAGCCGTATGGAGTTTTTCACCACCGTTTCCAGCTTGTCGAAATTGATGGGCTTCTGCAGATAGTCGAAGGCCCCCAGCTTGATCGATTCCACTGCCGTCTCGATCGTGGCGTAGGCGGTGATCATGATGATCGGCACCTTGCTGTTCAGCGATAGGAAGTGCTTCAAGACGTCGATGCCGTTCTCTTCCCCGAGCTTGACGTCCAGAATTACGGCGCTAATCTTTTCATTCAGAAACAGGCGGATGGCCACAGAGGAGCTGGTGGCCGTATGGCTGATATAGCCAAGCTCGCGAAAGTTCTGGGCCAGGCTTTCGCAGACTTTGCTCTTGTCGTCGATGATCAGAATCTCATGTTCCATGTGTGTAGACGAATTATACATTCCCGAATGGCTGTGTATAATAAGTATACACGAGAATAAATTTGCTTCAAGTTCCTTTTTTCCTTCTCTAATTTCATACTGGCGAAGAAGTTGTCTCGAGACTACTGAATGGTTTGGCATATTTCTTGCTTCTAACTGCCTAAGGGTGATCAACCCTACAAACCTTTATTCTGAGGAGGATCAGCGATGAAACGAACCATCAAGGTGCTGGCCATCCTGGGGGCGCTGCTTCTGCTGGCGAGCATGACGGCGACGGCGCAGGCGGGCAAACAAATCACCATCGCCTATGTCACCAACGGTCCCTACACCTTCTGGACCTATGCCCACGCCGGCTGCCTCAAGGCGGAGATGGAGTTCGGCGTCAAAGTGAATTTCTTCAAGCCGCCGAGCGCGACGCTGGAAGAGCAGAAGCGCTTCATCGAGACTCAGATGGCCAAGGGGGTGGACGGGATGGCGATCAGCGTTATCGACCCCGAAAACATGACCCCCTTCATCAACGAGATCTGCGCCAAAATCCCCGTGGTCATGTTCGACAGCGATGCTCCGAAAAGCAACCGCAAGGCCTACATCGGCATGAGCAACTATGCGGCAGGGAGGCTTGCCGGGCAGAAGATCAAAGAGCAACTGCCCAACGGGGGAAAACTGGTGATCTTCGTCGGCCGGCTGGACGCCCAGAACGCCGTGGAGCGCCGCCAGGGGATTATCGATGAGCTGCAGGGCAAGCCCTATGCCGCCCAGTATCCAGGCAAGATGACGCCGCAGGGCAGGGTGAACGCCGGCAAGTGGACCATCCTTGATACGCGCACCGACGGCGGTGATGAAAGCCGCGCCAAGGGCAACGCGGAAGACACCCTGGTGAAGTACCCTGATCTGGATCTGATGATCGGTCTGTGGAGCTACAATACCCCGGCCATCATCAGCGCGGTGCAGGACGCCGGGAAGCAGGGGAAGATCAAGATCATCGGCTTCGACGAAGAGGTGGTGGTGCTGGGCGGGATCAAGGATGGATACGTGGCCGGCACCATCGTCCAGAACCCCTATGAGTACGGTCGGACCAGCATCGAGATACTCTACAAGCTCATCAAGGGAATGAACGCCGGAATCCCGCCCGACAAGCTGGTGGATGTGCCTGCGCGGATCATCACCGCGGACAAGGTCGACGTTTTCATGGACACTCTCAACAAGCAGTTGGCGGTGGGAGAGTTCTTCGAAGTGAAGTAAGCCAGGGTCGGCTCGATCCTGCGGCTATGGAAGCCTGGGAGAGTGCTTGAGCTCCCCAGGCTTCCTGTTCCAGAAGGGGCACCATGACGGAAAACCAGGCAGCGGGGCTGCTGGAGATGCGGGGCATTACGAAATACTTCCCGGGCATCAAAGCCCTGGATCAGGTCGACTTCGATCTGGAACGCGGCGAAATCCAGGCGGTCATCGGGGAGAACGGCGCGGGCAAGAGCACTCTGATGAAGGTCCTGGGCGGCATCCACCTGCCGGAGATGGGCACGATCCGCCTCGATGGCCGGGAAGTGGTGATCGATTCAGTGCAGACCGCCAACAAGCTGGGGATATCCTTCGTGCATCAGGAATTGAACCTTTCGGATAACCTGGACATCGCCACCAACTTGTTCCTGGGCCGGGAGCCGCGCGACGGCTTCCTGCAGCTGATCGATCGGAAGAAACTGTACCGAGACACCGAGGAAGTTCTGCAGCGTATCGATTTGCATTGCTCTCCCCGCCTGCTGGTGCGCGACCTAACCATCGGCGGCCAACAGATGATCGAGATCGCCAAAGCCCTCTCCATCGCCGCCAAGATCCTGATCATGGATGAACCTACCAGCAGCCTCTCCTGCAGCGAGTCGGAGCGGCTGTTCCGAGTGATCCGGGAGCTGCGCTCCCAGGGCGTGAGCATCATTTACATCTCGCACCGGCTCGGCGAGGTGAAGGAGGTCGCAGACCGGGCTACAGTCCTCCGCGATGGACGCGTTTCCGGACACCTGGCCAAAGAAGAAATCAGCCAGGAGAGGCTGGTGAAGCTCATGGTGGGCAGGGACATCGAGAAGTTCTACCACCACGAGCATGAGGCCAGTCGAAAGCCGGTTTTCGAAGTCCGGGATCTGGTTGTCCCGGAACACCCCAAGGAGCGAATTAGTTTCACCATCCACGAGGGGGAGATCGTGGTGCTGGCAGGTCTGGTCGGCGCCGGCAGAACGGAGCTGGCCCACGCCCTGTTCGGTATCGTGAAACCCCTGGGCGGGCAGATTTTGCTGGATGAGCGGCCCATCCGAATCGGCAGCCCCCAGGACGCCATGCGGGCGGGGATCATCCTAGTTCCTGAAGATCGCAAGCTGCATGGGCTGATCATGGAGATGTCGGTGGAAGCCAACATCACGCTGGCCAGCCTGGATCGCTACCAGAAGATGAAGGTGATCCGGTTGGACGCGGCCCGGGCGGTGGCAAGGGAAATGGTCGGAAAGCTGGATGTGCGACTGCGCAGCATCGACCAGCAAGTGGAGTCACTCTCCGGCGGGAACCAGCAAAAGGTGGTGCTGGCCAAGTGGCTGTGCTTGAATCCCCGGGTACTTCTCCTTGACGAACCGACACGCGGGATCGACGTGGTTGCCAAGGAGGAAATATATCGCTTAATGGAGCGTTTGGCTTCGCAGGGTGTGGCCATTCTGGCGATTTCCAGTGAGATGCAGGAGGTGCTCGGCATCGGGGACCGCATCCTGGTGATGCACGAAGGCCGGATCTGCGGAGAATTGACCAAGGAGCAGTCCAGCGAAGAGGCGGTGGTGCACCTGGCCACAGGAGGGAAATAATGAAACGCATTGCCGGAATCGCAGTGCTGTTGGTGGTGGTCATGCTCATCACTACGCTGATCGACACGACCTTCATCAAGGGCTACAACATCATGAACATCATGCGCTGGTCCGGGCTGTTCGGTATCCTGAGCCTGGGCGAAGCTTTCCCCATCATGACGGGCGGGATCGATCTGTCGGTCGGCTCCATTGCCGGGCTCGTCGGAGCGCTGTCGGCGAACCTAATTCGGATGCGGGAGATGCCGATTGCCCTGGCCCTGCCGATCTGTCTCGCGCTGTCGGTCCTGATGGGCTTCCTGCACGGTTTGCTGGTGACGAAGATCCGGATGCAGCCCTTTGTCGTCACTCTCTGCGGGCTGTTCATATATCGGGGGATGGCCCGCTTCCTCATGCAGGATGTGACCCAAGGCTATGGCAATGCGTTTCTGGGTTTGAAGTTCCTGGCCCACGGGAAGGTCCCTCTGGCCTTCTGGCCCGCGGGGCACGCGCCCAAGTTCATCGCCACCTGGTCCCTGCCCATGCCCTTCATCATCCTCGTCCTGGTGGGGATCATCCTGGCGGTGTTCTTGAACCGCATGGTATACGGCCGCTACATCCTGGCCTTGGGGCGAAACGAGCAGGCGGCTCGTTTCAGCGGCATCAACACCAACCGCATGACCATCGTAGCCTACATGATCTCCAGCACCTGTGCTGGCCTGGCGGGGATTCTTTTTTCCCTGGATTTGAATACCGTGCAGCCTTCCACGGCGGGCAATATGTACGAGCTGTACGCCATCGCGGGCTGCGTGGTAGGGGGCGTGAGCCTCAAGGGCGGGGAAGGCAACATTCTGGGGGTGATCATCGGAACGGCAATCGTGCGGGTTCTATATAACGCCATTAACATCCTGGGCATTGCCACGACGCTCGAGTTCGCGGTGGTCGGGCTGGTCATCCTGGTTGGAGTGGGCGCCGACGAGGTCATCAAGAGCTTCACCGCTCGACGTCGGATCGCGGAGGTGCGCGGCGTGCAGGCAAAAGGAGGCGTGGGAACCTCCACCGCTGCCTGAGGCGCAAGCAGGGCGTACTGCTCGCTCACCCCCTGCTCGAAGATCAGGCCCCGCTCGCCGGGGACGCGCACCCGCACGCGCTGTCCGTCGGCCACCGTCGCGCGGGTGCATGTGGATGTGCCGGGCGGCGGCGATCAGTCCGCTTTCCAGCTCCACCTGCCCCGCGCTCCCGACCAGCGTGACTCCAGGCGTGCCGTCCAGGCGGCCGGACTCTCGCAGCGGGGCTTCCAGTCCCAGCACCAGGGCGTTGCCCAGGGCCGGCGATGGTCAGGTCCCGCCACTTGCTCAAGGAGTGACCCTGGCCGAAGAGCGCCTCCACGTGCCGGGACTCCAGGTGCACGTGGATGTCGGACATGGCGATGGGCAGCATGGTTTTCATGGCACCCCAGGCGCTCTGCGGTCAAGGACGACGCCCGCGCCCGGCCGACGGGCGCCTCCCGGGGGGTCTTCCGCGCTACCCCTTCAGGGCGCCGGCCAGGAAGGCCACCATCTGCCTCCAGGCCTGTTCGGCCGCGGCGCCGTTGCGGTAGGTATTGCTCTTCACGAAGGCGTGCCCCACGCCCGGGTAGAGGGTGATGGTGGAGCTGATGCCCCGGGACTTCAGCGCGTTTTCGAAAGCCCGCACCTGGGCCACCGGGATGCTCGAGTCCTGCTCCCCGTAGATGCCCAGCACCGGGCCGGAGCGGCCCATGCTGCCCAGGCCGGAGGCTTCCTGGATCGGGCCGCCCCCGTAGAAGATGACCGTGGCAGCCAGGTTGGCCTGCCGGGTGGACTGGAACATGGACTGGGTCCCGCCGAAGCAGAAGCCCACCGTGGCCACCCGGGCCGGATCGGCCAGGGGGTGGGAGCGCAGGAACTCCAGGGCCGCGTCCAGGTCCGCGGCGATCTGCTCGCGCGGTGTGCCGGTAACCTGCTTCATGGCCTGCTCCGGGGTGGTGGCCACGCTGCCGCGGAAACCGTCCGGGGCCAGCACCAGGTAGCCTTCCTTGGCCAGGGCGTCGGCCAGCAGGGTGATGTCGCGGTTCAGGCCCCACCACTCGTGGATCATCAGCACTGCAGGGTGGGCGCCGCTGCCCGGGGGCAGAGCCAGGTAGCCCTGCAGGGTGACCCCGCCGGGTCCGGGATAGGTGACGTAAGTCCTGCCCGGCTCCATGATGTCCTGGCCAAATACCGTGGTCGCGGCGAGAAGCGCAAAGAGAAGAATTGGTGATTTCAAGATCATACCTCCCGTGTAACGGGGAAGATGCTATAATACGACTATCAAAGTCAAGATTGAACGCACCGGAAGAATTTCAATCCAGCAG
>MIBK01000028.1:14277-15935 GCA_001829505.1 Spirochaetes bacterium RBG_16_67_19
GGTCCGGGTCCGGGACGGGCACCGCGTCCAGCAGGGCCTTGGTGTAGGGGTGGTGCGGCCGGGCGAACAGCTCCTCGCGGCTTCCCATTTCCACGATCCGCCCCAGGTACATGATGGCGATCCGGTCGCACAGGTACTTGGCGGTGGCCAGATCGTGGGTGATGAAAAGGTAAGTGAGGCGGAACTCTCTTAATAGTTGCTTCATCAGCTCCAGAATCAGGGCCCGTACCGAGACGTCGGCCATGGCGATGGGCTCGTCGGCCACGATGAACTCGGGATCGGTGATCAGGGCCCGCGCCAGCACGACGCGCTGGCATTGGCCGCCGGAGAGCTGGTGCGGGTACTTGCGGTACAGGAAGCCGGCCGGGGTAAGGCCGATGCGCTCCATCAGGGCCAGCACCCGGTCCCGGCGCTCCGCCGCGGAGCGCACCCCGTGGATGAGCAGGGGGTGGCCGATGGCCTGCCCCACGCTCATACGCGGGCTCAGGGAGGAGTTGGGGTCCTGAAACACGATCTGCAGCTTGCGGCGCAGGCTCTCCATTTCGCGGCGGGGGATCACCGTGAGGTCGCGGTCGCGGTACTCGATTCGCCCGGAGGTGGGCTCCAGCAGGCGCAGGAGGAGGCGCCCGGTAGTGGATTTGCCCGAGCCGCTTTCGCCGGCCAGACCCAGCACCTCTCCTTCCCGGATGCTGAAGGAGATGTTGTCCACCGCGTGCACCGCCGTCCTGCGGCCCGCGGCCCCGGCGAACAGCAGGTCGAGGAAAGAGCGGTGAAGAGGGAACTCCTTGGTTAGGTGCGTCACCCGGAACAACTCGCTCATGAGCCGCCCCCGTACAGCCAGCAAGCCACCTGCCGTTGCGCCGTTTCCGGCGGTTGCACTACGGCCTTTGGGGGGACCGCGGAGCTCGCCGCGGGTGCGCCAAGGCCCTCGAAGCGGCCGCGGGGCGGGGCCAAGGGCGGCTCCTGCCGCCGGCAGATGTCCATGACGTGCGGGCAGCGCGGGTGGAAACGGCAGCCTGGCGGGGGATCCACCAGGTCCGGCGGGCTGCCGCCCATGGT
The DNA here is from genome assembly GCA_001829505.1 of Spirochaetes bacterium RBG_16_67_19. Classification (GTDB taxonomy): domain Bacteria; phylum Spirochaetota; class Spirochaetia; order SZUA-6; family DRHE01; genus MIBK01. The sequence continues at coordinate 15,337 of MIBK01000028.1, forward strand.
GGCCAGCTTATCCTGGTCCAGGCGGATGTTGGGCACGCAATGGATCAGGCCGTGGGTGTAGGGGTGCAGGGGGCGGTGGAACACCTCCGTCGCGACCCCCACCTCCACGATCTTGCCGGCGTACATCACGGCGATGCGGTCGGCGATCTCCGCCACCATGCCCAGGTTGTGGGTGATCAGCAGAATGGAGAGCTTCAGGTCGCGGCGCAGGCGGTTGAGCAGGTCGATGAACCCGGCCTCCACGATCACGTCCAGGGCCGTAGTCGGTTCGTCGGCCACCAGGATGTCCGGGTCCATGACCAGCCCCAGGGCCAGCATAACCCGCTGGCGCATGCCGCCGGAAAGCTGATGCGGGTACTCGTAGAGCCTGCGCGGTTCCACTCCCAAATCCCCCAGGACGCGCTCGGCGCGCGCCAGCGCTTCGGCCCGGCTGGTTCGCGGTTCGTGCACGCGGATGGTCTCCAGGAACTGCCGGTCGATGCGGTACAGGGGATTGAGAGAGGTAAGGGGATTCTGGAAGGCCATGGTGATGGAGCGGCCCCGCAGGTGCCGCACTTCGTTCTCCCGCATGCCCAGGATGTCCCGCCCGTGGTACAGGA
>MIBK01000028.1:15950-23613 GCA_001829505.1 Spirochaetes bacterium RBG_16_67_19
TGCGTCCCGGGGGGCGCACCAGCCGCAGGATGGACAGCCCCAGGGTGGACTTGCCGCACCCGGACTCGCCCACCAGCCCCAGCGCTTCCCCGTCGCTCAGGTCCAGGTCCACCTGCTCCGCCGCGCGAACGGTGCCTATGGCGATGGGGTAGGCTATGGACAGGCCGCGCACCTTGAGTATCGGCTCGGGGTTCACGTCATTTCTCCAACAGGCGCGGGTTCAGAATTTCGGACAGCCCTTCCCCCAACATGGTGAATCCCAAGGCCAGCAGACTGATCATGGCCCCGGGAAAGGTGATCATCCACCACACGCCGGAAGGCAGGAACTTCTTGCCCATGGACAGGTCCATGCCCCAGTCCGGGATGCCGGCGGGCAGGCCCAGCCCGATGTAGGACAGGGCGGCCTCGGTCATGATGGCGTCGGCGATGTTCAGGGAGAAGACCACCACCACGGTGGCGATCACGTTCGGGAAGATGTAGCGGCCCAAAATCGTGCGGCGGGGGGCGCCGATGGCCCTCGCCGCCTCCACGTACAGCTCCTCCTTGATGCTCAGGGTCTGGCCGCGCACCAGCCGGAAGTAGGTGGGGATGTAGATCACGGCCACCGAGAGGGTGATGTTCACCACGCCCGGGCCGAGCATGGCCGCGAAAGCGATGGCCAGGATCAAACCGGGGAAGGAGTAAATCGAATCCATGACCAGCGACAGGACGCGATCCAGCGCTCCGCCGACGAAGCCGGAGAGCAGCCCCAGGGGGATGCCGATCAGCGAGGACAGGATGGCCGCGGCGAAGGCCACCCCGAGGATGGTACGGGAGCCGTGGATCATGCGCGAGAGCACGTCGCGGCTCAGGTTATCCGTGCCCATGGGGTGCGCCCGGCTGGGGGCGGACATCTGGGGGCCGGCCTCCTGGTCCAGCGGGTCGTAGCGCGCTATGGTGGCGGGAAAAGCGGCCAGGTAGATGGAGAACAGGATCACCGCGGCGCCGGCGATCAGGATCCACCATTCCAGGCCGTACTTCCGGCGGGCGGAGCTGAAGCGCCCCAGCAGGCGCGCCACTGCTCCTGCCGCCGAATAGCGGGCACCTGCCGTCGCCGGTTTGGTTTCCGGGCTTGCCATCGCTCCCCCTAGTACCGCACCCGCGGGTCGATGACCGCGTAGATCAGGTCCACGATCAGGGACACGATACTGACGAAGAAGGCGAACATCACGATCACTCCCTGGATGGTCGGGTAGTCTCGCAGGTAGATGCGCTCCACCAGCAGGCGGCCCATGCCCGGCCAGGAGAAGGTAGTTTCGGTGAGGATGGCCCCTGCCAGCAGGGCCGCGAACTGCAGCCCGAGCATGGTCAGCACGGGAATGAAGGCGTTTTTCAAGGCGTGCCCGTACACGACGCGGCGCTCCGGGATGCCGCGCGCCCGGGCGGCCAGGACGTAGTCGGCTTTCAAGGTGTCCAGCATGTTGGCCCGGGTGAGGCGGATGAAGATGCCGGAGAGCACGATCCCAAGGGTCAGGGAAGGCAGGAGCAGGTGCACCGCCACGTCGCCGAAGGAGGCCCATTGCCCGGCAATGAGAGTGTCCAGGAGGTAGAAGCCGGTCTTCTGAAACTCCGAGGCATACACACGCGGGCCCGTGCGCCCCGCGATGGGCAGGAGGTTGAGCCAGATGCCGAACACCAGCTGCAGCATCAGCCCCATCCAGAACACGGGAATGCAGTAGGCCACGTTGCCGAACAGGCGGATGCCGAAGTCCCGGCCCGTGCGCCGGCGGCTGGCCGCGTAGGCCCCCAGGGGAATGCCGATCAGCATCGTGAAGCCCATGCCGACGATCGTGAGCTCCAGGGTGGCGGGCAGCTTTTCCAGCAGCGGCTGGCTCACCTTCTGGTTGTAGATCATGGAGTTGCCCAGGTCCAAGCGAGCCAGGTCGCCCAGGTAGGCGAAGTACTGCACCAGGATCGGCCGGTTCAGCCCCAGCTTCTCCTTCTGCTCCTCGATGACCCGTTCGGGCGCGTGTCCTCCGATCATGGCCGACACCGGGTCGCCGGGCATGACGCGCAGCACCACGAATACCAGGGTCAGCAGCACCCACAGCATGGGGATGGTGAGCAGGATGCGGGTGAGCGCGTAGCGCAGCAGGTTCTTCAACTCATCCGGCCTACGGAGCACTACTGTACCCGATAGCCGGAATAAAAAAAAGCCCGGGGATCGCCCCCGGGCTCGATTGGCCGCAGCCGACTTACTGCATGGACAGCTCGGAGTAGAGGAACTGCAGCGGCGGCCCGATCTTGACGCCCTTCACGCTGGGCTTGGTGAAAACGAAAAGGTCGCCCTGCCAGATGGGCACCGTGGGCACCTCGTCGGTCCAGCGCTTCTGGATTTCCTTGAACGCGCCGGCGCGCACCTTCGGGTCCGCGTTGCTCTGCTCTTTCAGGAACAACTCGTCCCACTCCTTGTTGGAGAAGTTGATGCCCATGCCGATAGAGCCGGAGGTCCCCGCAAAGGCGGCGGTGTAATTGTCCGGGTCGATGTAGTCGGGGTACCAGCCCAGCAGGTACGCCGGCATCTCCTTGTGCTTCCACTTCTCCTTGTAGGCGGCCCACTCGGCGCTCTTGATGCTCACCTTCAGCAGCTTGGACTTCTCCAGCTGCACCTTGAGCACCTCGGCCATGTTCACCTCCGGGTCCCCGTAGTGGGAGGGGGTGTACCACAGCTCGAACTCGAAGGGCTTGGCGGCGCTGTAGCCGGCCTGGGCCAGCAGCTTGTCGGCCAGACTCAGGTTGCCGTCGCCCATGGCGGTCTTGAAGTCGTCGGCGTGGTAGATCATGCCGTTGGGCACCATGGAATACAGGGGCGAGTTCTGCCCGAGGTATACTTTCTGCAGAATCTCCGGGCGGTTGATCAGGGCGGCCACGGCGCGGCGCAGCAGCTTGTTCTGGAACACGCTCTCGGAGGTCTCGAAGCAAAGGTAGCGGATCTGCGGGCCCGGCAGCTTGTAGGTGACGTACTTCTTGTTGGCCGACAGGTCCTTGATGTCGGAGGGGTTCAGGGTCTTGAAGGCCACGTCCACCTCACCCTTCTCCAGGGCCAGGCGCAGGGTGGTGGCGTCGGCGTAGTAGCGGATCACCACGCGGTCGATCGCCGGCTTCTTGCCCCAGTAGCTCGGGTTGGCTTCGAGGATGACCTCTTCGTCGCGCTTGAAGGACGTCATCTTGTACGCCCCCAGGCCGACCAGCTGCCCGCCGACCATCTCGGAGGGATCCCAGACGATCTTGTCCGCCGGATAGATGTTCGGGCTGATCGGGTAGTACGGCGGGGAAGCCACCAGGGAGTCGAAGTAGGCGCAGGGGAACTTGAGCTTGAATTTCACCGTATTGTCGTCCACCACGCTGACCGAGTCCACGAAGTCCGTGATCAACCAGGAAGGCTGGCCTTTCAGCGCCATACCGCGGTCGATGGACCACTTCACCGCCTGGGCGTTGAAGGGACTGCCATCGGTGAACTTCACCCCTTTGCGCAGCTTGAAGGTGAACTCGTCGCCGGCGGCATTGGCGGAGAAGCTCTCCGCCATGCCCGGCACCAGCTTGGTGCCGCCCGGGGCGTAGTTCAACAGGCCCTGGTACACGTTGTAGAAGATCTCCCAGGTGTGGAAGTCGTAGGCTTCCGCCGGGTCCAGGTTGGTCAGCTTCTCGGTGGTGCCGTAGACCAGGGTTTTGCCCGCGGCGAACCCCATCCCGGCGACCGCCGCGAGGACGGCCAGAATCAGCAACAGCTTTCTCATGCACACCTCCTCATTTGAATATGGATTAAGGATAATATAAGGGTACCCATTGTCAATGCCGCGGGGCAACCACGGCGGGTCCGCGGCCTAGGGGTGCGGCTGGGGCGCGCTGTTGGGATCGTGGCAGCCCGGCCAGCAGCGCAGCCGGTAATACTTGAACGGGTGTTCCGGAAGAGGCCCGTCCCCAGGGTACCAGACGCCCGGGGCGATTGGGTACTGCCACGGCGTTTGGGATTCGGCGGCAGGAAGATCGCTCCAGTCAGCTTCCGGCGAACCCGCGCAGCCCACTGCCAGTGATAGCACTCCCAAGAGGATGAGCGCGAAGAAAAACCTCATGGTTACACCTCTGGCTGGGAATTGTACGCCTGATTCTGTTTCCCTGCAATGCAACTGCCGTAACGGGTTGCTCTCCTTCACTTGACAACTGTCGAGAATGGAGTCACTATTCAAATCATATTTCAAATTAAATTTGGAGGAAGGCCATGCCCAAGCAGTCCTACAACCCCTTCTTGATGGCGCAGGCGCAGTTCGACAAGGTGGCCGAGTCGCTGGCCCTGGAAGAGTCAGTCCGCGAGCTGCTGCGCTTTCCGCTGCGCGAATACCACGTGAGCATCCCGGTGCGCATGGACGACGGGAAGGTCCGGGTGTTCCGCGGCTTCCGCATCCAGCACAATGACGCCCGCGGCCCGGCCAAGGGCGGAATCCGCTTTCATCCGCAGGAGACCGTCGACATGGTGCGCGCCCTGTCCATGTGGATGACCTGGAAGTGCTCGGTCGTGGACATCCCGCTGGGCGGAGCCAAGGGCGGGGTGGTGTGCGACCCGCACAACCTGAGCCTGCGGGAGCAGGAGCAGATCTGCCGCGGCTGGGTCCGCCAGCTGGTCCGGGACATGGGCCCGGTTCGCGACGTTCCGGCACCGGACGTGATGACCAACGGCCAGCACATGCTGTGGATGCTGGATGAGTACGAGACGATCCTGGGCGGACGCTATCCCGGCTTCATCACCGGCAAGCCGGTGGGTCTGGGCGGCTCGCTGGGGCGCACCGAGGCCACGGGTTTCGGCCTGGTCTTCGTGATGCGGGAAGCACTGAAGGAGCTGGGACTGAGGCCGGAAGCCACCACCGCCAGCGTGCAGGGCTTCGGCAACGTGGCCCGCTACGCGGTGCAGCTGTACCAGCGCCTGGGCGGCAAGGTCCTGAGCGTGGCCTGCTGGGACCAGGGAGACCAGGCCAGCTATACCTACCGGAAAAAGAGCGGGATCGACCTGGAGGAGCTGGTGGGCATCACCGACCGCTTCGGGGGGATCGACAAGGCCAAGGCCACGGACCTGGGCTACGAGCAGCTGCCCGGCGACGCCTGGCTGGAGCAGGAGGTGGACATCCTGATCCCGGCGGCGCTGGAGAACCAGATCCACGCCGGCAACGTGGAGAAGATGTCGAAGAAGGTGAAGCTGGTGGCCGAAGGGGCCAACGGGCCCACCGCGCCGGAGCCGACCAGATCTTTGCCAAGCGGGGGGTGTTCCTGATTCCCGACTTCCTGGCCAACGCGGGCGGGGTGACCTGCAGCTACTTCGAGCAGGTGCAGTGCAATATGAACTACTTCTGGGAAAAGGACGAGGTGCTGGGCAAGCTGGACACCAAGATGACCTCGGCCTTCCTGGCCGTCTCGGAGTTGAGTCGGCGCAAGAAGCTGTACATGCGCGACGCGGCTTACGTGATCGCCATCAACCGGGTGGCCCAGGCCTGCCAGGAGCGGGGGTGGGTGTAGGAGCCCCCTTCCGGCTATAATGGGGGAGTGCGCGGGGCAGTGAGGTTCGACCGGAACAAGCTCGCCGCCGACTCCTCTTTCGCCTTCCTGGGAAGCGGCGAGCCCGGAGGCAAGGCCGCCGGGCTGGCCTTCCTCCAGGAGTCCCTCGGCGGCCGTTTCCCGGGCGGGAGCTTCCGGGGATTGCCCGTGGACATTCCCCGCATGACCGTGCTGCTCACGGGGGCCTTCGAGGAGTTCATCGCCGGAAATCGCCTGCGCCTGGAGGAGCTGTCCGAGCTCTCCGACGAGCAGATCGCCCGCCATTTCCAGAAGGCCGACCTTCCCGTTTTCCTGGTGGGGGACCTGCTGGCCCTGGTTTCCCAGGCGCGCGGGCCCCTGGCCGTGCGCTCCTCCAGCCTGCTGGAGGACGCGTTGTACGAGCCGTTCGCCGGGGTGTACTCCACCAAGATGGTCCCCAACAACCAGCCCGATGCGGAAGGCCGTTTCCGCAAGCTGGTGGAGGCCATCAAGCTCGTGTACGCCTCCACCTGGTTCCGGCGGTCCAGGGACTACTGCCGGGCCACCGGGCACGCCCTGGAGCAGGAGAGGATGGGGGTCATCATCCAGGAGCTGGTGGGGCACCGCTTCCACGACCGTTTCTATCCTTCGGTGTCCGGGGTGGCCCGCTCCTACAACTATTACCCGCTCGGGGCCTGCCGCCGCGAGGACGGGGTGGCCCACCTGGCGCTGGGACTGGGCAAGACCATCGTGGACGGGGGGCTTTCCTGGTTCTGCTGTCCCGCCTACCCCCGCACCCCGCCCCCCTACAACAGCCTGCGCGACCTGGCCAAGAACACCCAGACCCGTTACTGGGCGGTGAACCTGGGCCAGCCCGCGGAGTACGACCCCACCAAGGAGAACGAGTACCTGGTGCACGGGGACCTCGCCGAGGCCGAAGCCGAAGGCAGCCTGGGCGCCCTGTGCTCGACCTGGGACCCGGCTTCCGATCGGCTGGTCATGGGCCTGTCCGGCGAAGGACCGCGCATCCTGGACTTCTCCCCGCTGCTGCAGGGCGGGGTGGCGCCGCTGCCGGAGCTGATCGTGGAGCTGCTGGCCCTGGCCGGGGAAAGGGCGCAGGGCGAAGTGGAGATCGAGTTCGCCCTGGCTTTGGATCCCCAGGGCAACCGCCCGGCCCGGTTCGGCTTCCTGCAGGTGCGGCCCATGGCGGTGCGGCGGCGGGCCGCCAGCCTGGAGGGCATCCCTCCGGAGCGGATCCTGGTTCACTCGGAGCAGGTTGTCGGCGGGGGAGGGATCGCCGGGATCCGGCACGTGGTGTACGTGAAGCCGGGCACCTTCGCCGCTGCGGCCACTGCAACGATCGCCGGGGAACTGGCCGGGGTGAACGCCCGCCTGGGCGGCACGCCGTACGTGTTGATCGGTTTCGGGCGCTGGGGCAGTGCCGACCCCTGGCTGGGCATCCCGGTGATCTGGAGTCAGATCTCCGGCGCCCGGGCGATCGTGGAGGGCACGCTGCCCCAGATGAGCCCCGAGCCCAGCCAGGGCTCGCACTTCTTCCACAACCTGTCCGGCCTGGGCATCCCCTATTTCACCGTGTCCGACCCGCGGGGCATCGCCTGGAGCCAACTGGAGCGGATGCCGGCGGTCGAGGATCTGACCTACGTCCGCCACGTCGAAAGCCCCGCGGAGCTGCGCGTCCTGGTGGATGGAAGCACGGGGCAAGGAGTGATCGCGCGATGAACCAGGAACAGGACCAATGGAAGAAAATGCTCAATGACCTCAATGAGCGGGCCAAGGAGCTGAACTGCCTTTACCGGGTGGAGGAGATCCTGAAAAACGGCGACGCCGACCCCCCGCAGCTGATCGGCGAGCTGGTGCGGGTGATTCCGCCCGCCTGGCAGTACCCCCTGATCTGCCGTGCCCGCGCCCAACACGAGGGCCAGGAATACGTCTCCGAGCCGTTCCAGCCCACCCGCTGGCTGCAGAGCGCCGAGGTGCAGGTGGAGGGCCAGAGCGTCGGCCGCCTGGAGGTCTACTATCTGGAGCAGGCGCCTTTCCTGCCGGAAGAGCAGAAGCTGCTGGACTCCATCGCCGACCGGCTCGGGCATTTCCTTTCCCGGCA
>MIBK01000028.1:23657-25633 GCA_001829505.1 Spirochaetes bacterium RBG_16_67_19
GCCTGGCCCGGGGCCGCAAAAAATGGGAGATCATCATCGAGTTGCTGGACCGCACCGACCGGCGCCTGGCGGACCGGATCGCCCGCAAGATGCTCAACTTCCTGGCCTGGAGCGGGATCGAGGAGGCCCGGCGCCTGCTGGCCGACTTTAGCCAGGGGCGGGCCGGCGGTCCGGAAGGGGGGCCGGAGTCCAACCGTCCCAGCCGCAAGACCGGCCTGAGCCTGGACGACGGCCTGCGGCGGCGCATCTTCGAGGTGGCCGGCCGGCACCTGAGCGGCGAGGAGATCTTCGAGCAGATCCAGAAGTGGGTGCGGGAGAACCGGGTGGGTTTCCTGGTGCAGGCATTGGAGAACCTGGACACCTCCCTGAGCGACATCTTCGACGCCCTTTCCCGCTACCACCACCTGGCCGAGGAGGACATCGAGTTCTCCCCTTATTCCCGCAAGAACATCGCCATCCTGCTGACCCAGCGCCTGCTCACCGAGCACCTGGAGCTGGTGAGCATCGCCAAGGACTACGTGGACATCCCGGACTTCTACGACATCCTGCAGCGCACGATCTTCCCGCGCAACAGCCACGGCAAGCTGGGGGGCAAGAGCACCGGCCTGTTCCTGGCCTCGCTGATCGTGCGCAAGGCCGGTCAGGGCAATCCCGACCTGGCCGGCATCCGCGTGCCCCGCACCTGGTACATCACCTCCGACACCCTGCAGCGTTTCCTGTCCTACAATGACCTGGAGGAGATCCTGGAGCAGAAGTTCAAGGGCGCGGAGCAGATCCGGGAGGAGTATCCCAACATCGTGCAGATCTTCAAGAGCTCGGGCTTCCCGGGGGAGATCGTGAACTGGCTGGCCGCCTGCCTGGAGGACCTGGGCGACACCCCGATCATCGTGCGCAGCTCGGGCCTGCTGGAGGACCGGGTGGGCACCGCCTTCTCGGGCAAGTACAAGAGCCTGTTCCTGGCCAACCAGGGCGACCGGCGGGAGCGGCTGGAGGCGTTGATGGACGCCATCGCCGAGGTGTACGCCTCGGTGTTCGGCCCGGACCCCATCGAGTACCGCAAGGAGCGCGGCCTGATCGTTTTCCACGAGGAGATGGGCATCCTGATCCAGGAGGTGGTGGGCACGCGGATCGGGCGCTACTACCTGCCGGAGTTCGCGGGGGTGGCCTTCTGCAACAACGACTTCCGCTGGTCGCCCCGCATCCGCCGCGAGGACGGCCTGATCCGCCTGGTCCCCGGGCTGGGCACCCGGGCGGTGGACCGTCTGAGCGACGACTACCCGAAGCTGATCGCTCCGGGTCAGCCCGCCCTGAACGTGAACGCCACCGTGGACGAGATCCTGCACTACTCCCCCCGCGACCTGGACGTGATCGACCTGTCCCGCAACACCTTCTCCAGCATCAGCCTGAAGGACCTGCTGCGGGAGTCCGGCGAGGAGTACCCGGGCATCGAGAACATCGTCTCGGTGTACCGCGACCTGCGCCTGGCCCAGAAGCACCGCCTCGAGCTGGACTTCCACAACGACGACCTGGTGGCCACCTTCGACGGGGTGGTGACCCGCACCTCCTTCGTGCGCGAGATCAAGGCCCTGCTGGACCTGCTGCGCGACAAGCTGGGCCGGCCGGTGGACATCGAGTTCGCGGTGAGCCGCGGCCAGCTCTACCTGCTGCAGTGCCGGCCGCAGAGCTCCGCGCCGGAGGACCGGCCCGCGCCCATCCCCGCCAACGTGCCCCCCGAGCAGGTGGTGTTCGCCGCCAACCGCCACGTCTCCAATGGAAAGGTCCCCGACATCACCCACGTGGTCTACGTGGACCCGCGGGCGTACGCCGAGTTGGCCAGCGCGGAGGAGCTGCGGCAGGTGGGACGGGCGATCGGGCGCCTCAACGCCCTGCTGCCCAAGCGCCAGTTCATCCTGATGGGCCCGGGCCGCTGGGGAAGCCGGGGCGACATCCGCCTGGGGGTGCCGGTCACCTACTCG
>MIBK01000028.1:25939-27803 GCA_001829505.1 Spirochaetes bacterium RBG_16_67_19
GCGGCCCTGGCCTTCCTGGCCGAGCCCTCCGCCGCGGCCGCCTGGGAGGAGAGCCTGGCCCAGGCCCCGCAGCCGCGGGCGGGGGACCACTGGCGCTGGCGCATGCGCATGGCCGAGCAGATCGCCGCCCGCCTGGACGCCCGGCGCTACGGGGTGAAGGCCGTCTACGTCATCGGCTCCACCAAGAACGCCACGGCCACGGCCGCCAGCGACATCGATCTGTTGGTGCACTTCACCGGCAGCCAGGACCAGCGCCGGGAGCTGGAGGCCTGGCTGGAGGGCTGGAGCCTGAGCCTGGCGGAGGTGAACTACGCGCGCACCGGCTACCGGGTGGACCGCCTTCTGGACGTGCACCTGGTGACCGACCAGGACATCGCCCTGCGCTCCAGCTTCGCCGTGAAGATCGGCGCCGTGACCGACTCCGCCAGGCCGCTGCCCCTGCAGTGACCCGCTGTCTTTTCGCCTCGGACCTGCACGGCCGCCGGGAGCGCTACCGGAAGCTGTTCGCCCGCCTGCGGGAGGATCCGCCGGCGGTGCTGCTGCTGGGCGGGGACCTGTCTCCCCAGGGCGACCCCGGACTCCTGGAGCTGCTGCTTGGCGATGGCTGCCGGAGGCTGAAGCGCCGGCTGGGGGAGCGCTACCCGCTCCTGCTGCTCATCCCGGGCAACGACGACCCGGGCACTCTGGAGGCGGACCTGGAGGCGGGGGAGCGGGAGGGCCTATGGCGCTGCCTGCACGCCCGCAGCCTGCCTTTCGGGCGGCACCGCTTCTACGGATACGCCTGCATTCCGCCCAGCCCCTTTCTATTGAAGGATTGGGAGCGCTACGACGTCTCCAGGCACGTGGACGTGGGCTGCGTTCCGCCGGAGGAGGGCTGGCACAGCGTGCCCGCCGGGCCGTCGCGGACCATCCGGGAGGAGCTGGAGAGCCTGGCCGGAGAGGACAATCTGTCCGCGGCGGTCTTCCTGTTCCACGCTCCACCCTACGGGGGCCCGCTGGACCTGGCTCGCATCGGGGGCCGCGAAGTGGACCACGCCCCGATGGACGCCCACGTGGGCTCCATTGCGGTGCGCCGCTTCATCGAGGCCCGCCAGCCCCTGCTCACCCTGCACGGGCACGTGCACGAAAGCTCGCGCCTGAGCGGCTCCTGGCGGGAGCGCATCGGGGCCACCTTGAGCTTTTCCGCGGCCTGGGACGGCCCGGAGCTGGCGCTGCTGGACTTCGACCTGGAGGAGCCGGAAGCCGCGGAGAGGCTGCTGCTCTAGAGCAGATGCCATTGGACGCGGCCGGCGGCAACGGTGATGGCCGCCAGGTGCTGCTCCGCTTTCAGGCAATGGGACACGATCCAGGTTTCCGGGCCATAGGCGAGGCGCAACTGGCCCTCGTCGATGATTTCCGTGATCGCGCAGCGGGAAAGGCCGCCCAGCCCGACGCCGATAGCCTTGAGCACCGCCTCCTTGGCCGTCCAATAGCGGCAAAACAGAAGCTCGTCCACGGTGGAAAGCTCCCATTCCCGGCTGCAGGCGACGCGCTCCTTCAGGGCCGCCGTAAAGGCCGTGATCCTCTCGATGTCGATGCCGACCGGGTGCGGCGCGGCGACCGCCGCGACTTGGCCCGTGGTGTGGGAGAGGGACCAGTAGACGCCCTGACTGGGCAGGGGCTGCCCGCGTTCTCCCTGGCGCAGGGCCCCGAGGGTGAGGCCGCTGAGGGCGGCGGACCGGGCCAGCGCCGTTCTGGCGTGGCGGCGAAGGGCCAGGATCTTTTCCCGGCCGCTGAGCTCCCGGATGGCGGGGGGCACGGGCATGATGACCGGGTGCAGGATGCGCCCGTCATCATGGGGGTCGCTCACCCTACAGCGCCTTGG
>MIBK01000028.1:28060-28209 GCA_001829505.1 Spirochaetes bacterium RBG_16_67_19
CGGATTCCCTCCGCGCCCATCATCTGGCCGAAGGCGGGGTTGTCAAAAAACTCCAGGTACACTTCCAGATAGAACTTGACCATTTCCAGCACGCTGGAGCCGAAGAAGGAATTGTGGGCGTTGTCGTCGATATAGGCATCCGCGAGATA
>MIBK01000029.1:0-6586 GCA_001829505.1 Spirochaetes bacterium RBG_16_67_19
CCCGGATACTCCACCAGGGCGGAGCCCAGCTTGCCGGCGCCGATCAGGATGGCCGTGTTCTCCACGTTGATGCCCAGGAACTCCCCGATGGCCCCGCGCAGGCCGCTCACCGAGTAGCCGGCCTTGGGTTTGCCCTTGTAGCCGATGACCGACATGTCCTTGCGCACCTGGGTGTCGTCGACCTGGAAGAAATGGGCCAGGTAGCGCGAGGAGACGAACTGCTCGCCCTTCTGCTCCAGCTCCAGCAGGATCTGATGGTAGTGCGGGATGCGGCGCAGGGTCTGTACAGGGATGACTTCCTGGGGCTTACGTGGTTTCTCGCTGCTGCTCAAGAGCTAAAAGCCTAACGGATGGCGGCTGGAAAGTCAAGTTCGGGGCCGGGACTATCGGCTCCCCGATTCCAGCTGCTGCTCCATCTCCTGCTGCAGCCGGAGGGCCTTCTCGGCCGTGACGATGTTCTCCCGGGCGGGGGCGAAACCGGGGTCGATTTCCAGGGCCTGCTGCCAGAAAGCGATCGCTTCCGCCAGCCGGCCCTGGGCATAGGATTCCAGCCCGTTCAGGTACAGCTCGTCCACCCGGTCGCGCTCCGCCAGTCTTCCCTTGTCGCCGAGGTTCAGCTTGGCCTCGATGCTGAACTTGTCCAGCGGGTTCAGACGCCCGCTCAAGTCCAGGTTGTAGTTCAGCACGAAGCTGATCTTCTTCAGATCGATGGTGCTGCCCACGCTGACGCGCGGGTTGTCCCCCTTGAGCTGCAGGCCGCTCTGCAGCTGCAGGAAGCTGGCCACGCTGAGGTTGAAGCCGGTGGCCAGATACCAGCGCTCCGCCGGGGCCTCATTGGGGATGAAGCTGATCGGCAGGTTGAAGTCCACGGCCCAGGTCAGGGGGCGGAAAGGGGAGTAGGCGATGCCCATGGTGGCGGTGGTGGGTACCGGCTCGCTCAGGGCGGGCAGGCCCAGGTTCTTCAGCGCCAGCCCCACGGAGAAGTTCTTGGTGCGCGAGATGTAGCCTTTCAGGAAATTGAAGCGGGTCAACAGGCCGAAATCTATCAGCCCGGTGAGCACCGACTGGTCAGGGTAGATGGCCACCGGCACGTTGCGGTAGGCGGCCTTCAGGTTGGCGCCTAGGGCCAGCCCGTAGAAGTTGTAGCTGGAGAAGAAGTTGTAGGACAGGTTCAGGATGGCCACCGATTCGGAGAAATACCCCCGGGCCTCCCGCTCCCCCCAGTCGTTGTACTCGGTGAAGGGGACGTAAAGGAATTTGCCCCCCACCCCGAAGCCCAGGTCGTTGAAGCGCACCGTGTAGATGACGCCCTCGATGTTGGAGTCGGCGATCCAGCTGTGGTGCAGGAAGGAGAGCTCCCCGTGCTCCAGCACGGAGCTGCCCGAAGGGTTGGATTCCAGGAAGCCGGAATCCCCGGCCACGGCGGTGTAGGCCGTGCCCATGCCCTCGTAGCGCCCGCCCATCGGGATGAGCAGGGTGGGGAAGACGGTCAATCCGGTATTGGGGTCCGCCAACTGGGCGAAAAACTCGCTGAGTGTGGAGTAAGCCTCCCCCGTTCCAGCCAGCAATGGCCGGGCCAAGCCGAGCAATAAGGCTGTGAGCGCGGCGAGCCTTCTCATCTAAACCCAAGTATACACCGGAGCAGTCCCGGAATCCAACGGCATCGATTATGGGCCTTCTAGCCCTTACATCGGCACTTTGGGCGTTGGCAGCGGAGGGTTTTCGGTCGATAATGATATAAATTAAGGTATGTAGAAACTGGGAGAACCACAGGCTTTGAGCTCGCGACCCGGTGCGGGAAAAATTCTGCTTCTCGCCCTCAGTTTGGGCATTGGCCTGCCCCTGGCCGCCTACCCGCGGGGATCCATCGAAAAGGAGGACCGGGCGCGCCTGGCCCAGGCCGAGCAGCTCATCGCGGAGAGGAAATACAACCAGGCCATCCTGGCCCTGCTTGATCTGCTGCAGGCCAATCCCGACCTTTTCGACGCGGCCGAAGTCCTCATGGAGCAGATCCGCACGGCCCGGGCCCAGTACAATGCCAAGTTCGAGGAGCTGATCAAGGCGCTGTTCGAGGAGAACAACGTGCCCAAGGGCCTGGCCCTCATCGCCGAGCTGGAGGAGTTGGACCCCTACCCGAACGAGGCCGTGGCCCGGGCCCTGGAGCAGGCCAAGGTGGGCCGGGAGCTGGTGGTCAACATGAACCGCTTCAACCGGATCATGGACGAGGCCGCCGCTCTCCTGGCCCAGGGCAGCTACGCGGAGGCCAACGCCCTGTACCTGGAGGGCTTCGCGCTGGGGCGGGAAAGCTTCGACCAGGCCGAATACGGCAACATCCTCAAGAACTCAGTGATAGGCTCCCTGGACTCCCTGCAGTCGGCGGCCGGGTCCTTTCCGGCCGCCCTGGAAGCTCTTGGGGCGGCGGAGGGCGCCCTGCAGAGCGCGCTAAGCCCTCCGAGCCCGTTGTCACTGCAAAGGGAAATCGGCCGGCTTTCGCTCGCCGCCCAGGAGCTGGCCGGGCTGGAAGGCACGGCCCGCTCGGCGGGGCGGAACTTCCAGGTCCAGGGGGGTCAGATCGGCGAACGTCCAGCCGGGCGAGGCTACGACAGCTTCCTGTTCTTCGGCGCCCAGCTGGTCCTGGGGCGCAGCGGGAAGCCTCCCGAAGGGATCGCCGCGGTCTTCGCCGCGGCCCGGGAGACCGCGGTCTCCCGCCAGAAGCAGGCGCTGCTCAGCGCGGCCGACGCCCTCTGGCAGGAGGGCCTGACGGAGTACCGCGGCGGGAGCTACCCGCTGGAGCGGCTCACCGCCGCCGCCTCGATGTATGCGGCCTCCCTGCGCCTTTTCTCGTTGTGGGCGCTGGGTCTGGAGGCGCCCCTGACGATAAAGGACTCCGTCGGCCGGGAGGCGGCCGAGTACCTGCTGGCCCGGGAGCGCATCCGCGCCGCCCGCGGGTACGAGGAGCTGGCCGGCATCGGCCGGGCCTTCGCGCCGTGGAAAGCCGGTGTCCTGCCCGCGCCGGAGGCCATCCAGCCGGCGCGCCAGACCCTGGCCGGCCTGCGCAGCCGGGTCGCCGTCGTGGAGCAGGCCGGGGGGGGCGGGGCCGCCGCCCTGGGCGCCCAGGCCCGGGCGAGCGGATTCATCCTCAATAGGGCCGCCGAGCAGGACCTGGCCCTGCAGGAGGCCGCCCGGGCCCTGCGCGGCCAGGTGGAGGAGGTGGACCTGCGACTGCTGGCCAGCTTCGCGGGCAGCTCACTGGAGCGCCTGGCCGGGCTGGAGTCCTCCTTCCGTGCCCGCTACCAGGAGGGTGTGGCCCTGCAGCAGGGGGTACAGACGCCCTCCAGGCTGGAGAAGTATCCGGAGCGCGCCCTGGCCGCCTACAACCGGCTATCCGCGGAGCTGGCCGTCGCCACGGAACAGGCCGGCCTCCTGGCCGAGGAGATCGCCGGCGAGACTGCCTACCTGGCCGCCTCGGCCTCCCTGCAGGAGAGCGTCCAGGGGCTGGCCGCCCTGCGGGAAGGCCTGGCCGGCCTGCAGGCGGAGCTCGCTGCCTCCGTGGGCTCCGCCCAGGCAGCGGCCCTGCAGGCCGGACGCTACCGGCAGGAGGGCCTGCTGCGGGAACAGGAAGCGCGGCGGAACCTGAACCCCCTGCGCGAGGCCGCCGCCCGGGAAGGCCTGCGCAACGCCCAAGAGGCCTTCGACCGCTCCCTGGAGTTTCAGGAGGACCCGGAGGTGCGACGGCTGCGGGACGAAACCCTTCCGCAGTTGGCGGCGCGCATCGATCAGGCGGTGAACGAAAAGGTCATCAGCGACGTGCGCGCGCTGATCACGGACGGCAGGAACCGCTTCCGGCTGGGGGATTACAGCAGCGCGGAGCAGGTGTTCCTGCGGGCCCGGGCCCGGTGGTCGGACACCCACCCGGAGGAGAACCCCGAGGTGGCCCTGTGGCTGGACTGGACCCGCTCGGCTATCCAGAACATCGCCGGACGGCAGATAGCCCTGTCCAACCCGCTGTACCCGCAGATGAGCCAGCTGTACAACCTGGCCTTCCAGGAGTACCAGAGCGCGCGCGGGCTGGTGGAGGCCCGGCGCGTGCAGGAGGCCATCGTGCTTCTGGACAAGGCCATGGAGCGCCTGGAGCAGATCAGGGTGCTGTTCCCGTACAACAGCGAGATGCAATCCCTGATGCTGCGCATCGAGCAGCTCAAGGATCCGGATGGCTTCCGCAATATCCTGGACGCCCGCTTCCGGGCGGCCCTGGACAAGCGTGACGCCAGTCCGCAGGAGTCCCTCGGCGAGCTGGAGGTGATCCGCCTGCTGGCCCCCAGCTACCCTGGCCTGCAGAACGCCATCGGCTCGCTGCGCGTGGTCCTGGGTCTGGACCTGCGGCCCCCCGATCCCGCCAAGAGGGAGCGGGCCCGGCGCCTGTACGCCGAGGCCCTGGGCATCTACAACGACCGGAACCGGCGCAGCCAGCTGCCCACGGCCCTGGAGCGCCTGAACGAGGCCATCGCCCTGGACTCGGATTTCATCGACGCGCTCACCCTGAAGGACCGCGTGCAGATCCTGCTGGGGGGAAGCCGGCAGCAGTTCCTGTCCAGTGACGACCAGCGCCGGTACAAGGAGGCGGAAGGCTACTTCCTCGGCGGCCAGCTCACCGCGGCCAACGCCATCGTACAACAGCTGTGGGCCAACCAGCGCAACCGGGGCTACCCGCCGCTGATCGACCTGAAGGCGAAGATCGAGGCCAGGCTGTAGATGCGACGCTCCTGGCTGCCTCCGCTCCCGGCTCTCCTATCCTTGGTCCTGCTCGCCCTGACGGCACGCCCCGCGGCGGCCCAGCGCCTGTTCTGGGAGTCGCCGCGCGTGCTGGTGCCCTCCAGCGCTCGTTTCCCCGCCGCCGCGGCGGGCGGGGGATTGATCGCCGTGGTGTGGCAGGAGTTCGTGCAGAATGCCGCGGGCCAGCGCGAGGCCTGGCTGACCGCTTCGGTGTCCCGCGACGCGGTGCAGTGGCGTACGCTGGCCCGCTTCGCGGGCCCCTTCCCCCGCCAGGAACAGGAAACCCCGATCTTCTCCCTGGCCGTGGACCGGAACGGGCGCATCCTGATCGCCGCCGCGGCTGCCGAACGCCGCACCTCCATCCTGGCCTCCAGGGACGGCGGGCAGAGCTTCACGGAAGCTGCCTCCGTGGAGGCCTTCGCCACCAGCCTGGCCCCCAGCCTTTTCGTGACCTCCCGCGGGGAGCTGCTGCTGATCGTGACCCAGGAGCAGGGCACCTTCCTCTCCCAGCAGTACGCCCTTTCAGGCGACGGGACCACCTGGACGCCCTTCCAGCCCCTGCTGCGCGATGAGCAGCTTCAGACCAACTTCCTGGCTCGTCATGCCGTTTTCGCCGGAAGGGACTATCTGGTATTCCAGACCCTGCGCAGAGGCGACCGGCGCTACCAGCTGCAGCTTATGAGCTCCGCGGACGGCGGGCGGAGCTGGGGCGCGGCGGTGCCGCTGGCCTTCGATGAGACCGTGGACGGTCGGGTCCAGGGCGCGGAGCTTTTCGACAACCAGAGGCCCTTCCTGCTCACCCTGCCGGACCGCCTGGTCCTGGCCTGGGAGCGGCAGTTCCAATCGCGGGCGGTGCGGGTGTACTACCAGGAGCTGGACGGACAGGGTGCGGCCCTCGGCCCGCCGCAAGCGGTGACCGAAGGGGCGGTGGCCGCCCATTTCCCGCGGCTGATCCGCTACCGGGAGCGGGCCTACGTCTTCTATTTCAGCGGCGCGGACCGCGTGTTCGTCGCGGAACCGGGGGCGGCTGGCTGGAGCTCCCGGGAGCTCAACGAGCTGACCGGCTCCTCCTACTTCGCCTACCCGGTGGAGCTGGCCGGCAGGCTGTACGTGTTCTGGGAGAACCGGGTCGGGAGCAACTCCCGGCTGATCGTGCTGCAGCCCGATCAGAGCGCGGAGGCCCCCCGCCTGCAGGCGGTGAACTTCGACCCCCGCAGGGCTTCCCGGCAGGACCTGGTCCTGGTGCGCTGGTCGGTCCCGGCGGATTCCTCCGGGCTGGCCGGCTTCAAGTACGTCTGGTCGCAGAATCCGGCCGCGCCGCTGCCCCCCGGGGAAGCCACCCTGCTGGCGGACGTGACCAGCGTCTCGGTGCGCGCCGAGAAGGACGGAGCCTGGTATTTGCGGGTCGCGGCCCAGGACTACGCCGGCAACTGGTCGGAACCCGCCGTGATCTCCTTCACCCGGGACACGGCCCCCCCTGGCCGTCCCGAGCTGGTCCTGCCGGCCGACGACCCGGAAGGCTTCCTGGCCTCCAACACCTTTGAGCTGGGCTGGCGGCCGAAGGATGAAGGGGACGCCGCGGGATACGCCATCAACCTCCAGTACCTGGGTCCCTGGGAAACCCCTCCCGGGACGGTGGCTCCGCCGCTGCCGGCCGCGCCCAACACCGCCGCCACCCGGGCCGCCTATTCCAACCTGGACAACGGGCTCTGGGCCTTCGCGGTGGCGGCGGTGGACGCCGCCGGCAACCGGGGCGAGCCGGCCACCGCGGTCCTGCGGCTGAACAAGTACGTGCCGGTCACCTACATCAGCT
>MIBK01000029.1:6592-12870 GCA_001829505.1 Spirochaetes bacterium RBG_16_67_19
CCGACCAGCGCGAGGCCACGGGGGCCGTGAGCCTGACGGTAGGCGGCCGGGGTTTCGAGCAGGACGGCCCTGTCGAGCGGGTCCTGGTGGACCGTGACGGGGCGGCGCCTTACGACTACAGCTTCGCCAGGGAAAGCGGGGCCTTCCAGGTGGTCTCCGACCGCCTGATCCGCGGCCTGACCCTTCCGGACGTCGAGGAGGGGATCTACCGGGTGGGGGTGATCCATCCGGTGCGGGGCGCGGCCTGGAGCCGGACCCAGCTGCGGCTGGAGCGGCCGGGCACGATGAAGTTCGGGGATTTTTCCTTTGATTACCGCCAGCCCTGGGACAGTGTCCGCCGCATATACCGCACGGTGGATACCAGCGCGCTGGTGGGCGGGATGGTGATGCTGTTCCTGGCCGTGCTGCTGCTGGCCTCCGTGCGGCGCCTGGGCTCCCTGGCGCAGGAAGGCCGCCTCCTGAACCGCGAAATTCTGGCCGTCCTGCGGGGACAGGAGCCGCCGGCAAGAAAGGTTGTCATGATGGAAGCGCTCAAACGCAAGGGCTTGGGGCTGCGCTGGAAGTTCACCAGCCTGATCATGGCCCTGGTGCTGCTCACGGTGCTGCTGGTCTCCATCCCCTTGAGCATTTACATGATCAACATCCAGCGCAGGACATTGACCCGCGGCCTGGTGCAGCGGGTGGAAGCCCTGCTGGGAAGCCTCTCCTCCGCCGCGGCGGACAACCTGAATCCCACTCCCAACATCCTGCAGTTGAGCGCGCTGCCGGAGCAGGCCCGGACCATGGACGAGGCCCTGTACGTGACCCTGACCGCGGCGGGCGTCGCCGATGCGACGCGCTTCGACTATGTCTGGGTGAGCAGCGACCCGGACATCAACCGCAAGCTGGAAGGCGGCGAGTTCGATCCCGGCCGGTACGGGGAGGTGCGCGTCCGGGACCCGCTGGCCCCCGAGCTGGACCGGCTGCGCGCGCAGGTGGACGAGGCCGGACGGCAGCGCGTCTCCGGGCTGGCCGACGAGCGCAGGCGGCTGCTGGATGAGGCGGCAGCGCTGCTGGCCAGACCCGATGAGGAATCGCGGCAGCTGGCCAGGCAGAAGGACGAGGAGGCCAGCCGGCTATTCGGCCAGATCAACGCCGCGCTTCTGGCCGTGCGCGGACAGGTGCGCAGCTTCCCCCCGCTGGATTCGGCCCGGCCGCCGCAGCAGCTGGAGCCCGCCTACACCTTCTACATGCCGGTGGTCTACCGCAGGGGCGGGGAGGATTTCTATTTCCATGGCGCCATCCGCCTGGGGGTCTCCACCGACGCCATCAGCAAGGACCTGTCCAGCTCGCTGCGGCGACTGCTGATCCAGACCGCCCTCATCGCCCTACTGGGGGCCGGGCTGGCCCTGGTCGGCGCGATCATCATGGCCGGCATCGTCGTGGGTCCGATCCGGCGTCTGGCCGCGGGAGTGGCCATCATCCGCGATACCGTGAACAAGGAGGACCTGAAGACGCACCGCATCGAAGTGCGCTCCCGCGACGAGATCGGCAGCCTGGCGGACACGGTCAACGACATGACCCAGGGCCTGGTCAAGGCGGCCATCGCCCAGAAGGAGCTGATGGTCGGCAAGGACATCCAGCGCATGTTCCTGCCCCTGGCAAAGGACAAGCAGGGGCGCATGGGCTCCACCGCGGGGGAGCAGAACGAGCAGCTGGAGATCTTCGGGTACTACGAAGGGGCGCGGGAGGTCTCCGGGGATTTCTTCGACTACAAGAAGCTTACCGACAAGTATTACGCCATGATCAAGTGCGACGTTTCCGGCAAGGGGGTCTCGGCGGCCCTGATCATGGTGGAGGTGGCCACGATCTTCGCCACCTATTTCCGGGGCTGGACCCCGCAGAATCCGGGATTGAAGCTGCAGCCCTTGGCCGACCTGATCAACGACATGGTGGAGGAGCGCGGATTCCCGGGCCGCTTCGCCGCCCTGACCCTGGCCATCCTCGATGCGGAATCCGGAAAGGCCTGGCTGTGCAACGCGGGGGACAACATCCAGCACATCTACCGCCAGGAACAGAACCGGATGACCAGCCTGCAGCTGCCCAAGCCTCCAGCCGCTGGGGTGTTTCCCAAAGACCTGGTGGACATGAAAGGCGGCTTCCAGCAGGTGCCCGAGCAGCTGGGCAGGGGGGACGTGCTGTTCCTGTTCACGGACGGTTTCGAGGACGGCCTGGGCGAGGTGGCGCGGGGCATGAAGGGCAATGGGGAAAAGGAAGGGCCGGCGGCCAGCGCCGAGGGAGAAAGCCCCGGCATGGAGCGGATCTACGCGGTGATCAACGCGGTGTTCCAGCGCCTGGTGTTCAAGTTGAGCGGGCACCACAACCCGCTGCTGGAGCCGGAGCTGGAGTTCGACTTCACCGGCTGCAGCGGCAGCGTGGAGGAGGCGGTGCTGGCCCTGGTTTCGGTGGAGAAGCTGATGCGCCTGCAGCCGGCCGCGGACGCGGCCGAAAAGGATCGGGTGAACGTGGACCGCCGGGTGGACGCCTTCTTATCGAAACACTACGGGCAGTACGGGCGCTATTTCACCCGCAGGCTGGAGGCCGGCGACGGTGGGGAGCTGGTGAGCTTCACGCACCTGCGCGAGGACCCGCAGTACGACGACCTCACCATCCTGGCCATCCGCAAGAAATGAGGGAGGAACTGCAATGAAAATAAGGGCGATCGGCCTGGGACTGATGCTGGCGGCCGCTTTGGCTGGGGCGCAGCCCGCCCAGCAGCCCTTTGCGGTGCTGCTGAACAATCCGGAGGCCTCGGCCTTCCACTTCGTGCTGGACCCGCCCGAGCTGGCCCAATTCGATCCCGGCTCCAGCGTGTTCGCCAACGTGGTTTACGACTACTTTCTGGAATCACCCGCGACGGGCCCGACCCTCTTCCGGACGCTGCCGCCGGGGGCCACCCTGCGGCTGAAGGACCTGCCGGAAGGCACGCACCTGCTGGTGGGCTTCTTCGCGCTGCCCGGCCGCCGGGACTACCCCGTGCGGGTCCAGCAGCTGCTGGCCGGGGGGGGGATGGCCGAGCGCTTCTATACCATGTACGCGGAGCCCAGCCTGTTCAGGGCCCGCGCCGGCAGGGGAAGGCTGGCCGGGTTTTCGGCCACGGGCGCGCCAGCCTTGCCGGCTCCATCCGGGACGACCCAGGAGGGCGCCGTGCCGTTCGCATCGCGGGGCGAGCTGGGCCTGCTGATCGACAACGACTTCGCGGACTGGGAGGCCATCCCGGTGCTGCGCAGCTTCGCCGACTACAGCCCGAAAACCTTCCTGCGGGAGCAGATCGGAGGCGGGCGGCTGGAGCTGCCGCTGGCGCAGTCCCGCTTCTGGCAGAAGGCCGGCACCGGGCTGTTCGAGTTGAAAATCGTGGACAACGGCCCCAATCTCTACCTCTACGCCTCGACCCGCTCGGCCATGGCGGAAGGGCTCTCCATATATCTGTATTTCCGGGACCCCCGGGACAGGATCGGGGAAAACCGGGTCACCGTGGAGCTGCTGCCCGCCGTCGGCGCAAAGGCGGGCCTGGCGGCCCTTTGGGTCAAGGGGCACGGTCCCGTGGCGGCCGGCACGCTGGCCTCCGGGGTGTTCTTCCTGGAGGCCGCCCTGGACAAGGCCACAATCTACGGCGCGCTGGCTTCCGGACCGCAGGCCGGCTTCCTGGAGATCAGCAGCGCCTACCACGACCGCAGCAGCCTCTCCTATGAGGAGTTCTACTACACGCGCCTCGCCCTGAAGGACCTGCCGACGCCCGACACCCTGTTCGACGTCAGAGATTGAAGCGGATGGTGAGGACGTCCCCGTCCTGCACCACGTACTCCTTGCCTTCCAGGCGCAGGGTGCCGCTCTTCCGGGCCTGAGCGAAGCCGCCTTCGCTCACCAGCTGCTCGAAGGCGATGGCCTCCGCGCGGATGAACCCTTTTTCCAGGTCCGTGTGGATGCGTCCCGCGGCTTTCAGGGCGGTGGATCCGCGGGGCAGGGACCAGGCGCGCACGTCCTTCTCTCCCGCGGTCAGGAAACTGATCAGCTTGAGGCTGTGGTAGAGCTGGCGCAGGAAGCGGTCGCTGGTGGGCGCCTCCAGGCCCAGATCGGCCAGAAAGGCCTGCTGCTCCTCGCGGGGAAGCTGGGCGATCTCCATCTCCTGCCTGCCGTGGATGACGAACAGGTCCAGACCCAGGGTCCGGGCCTGCTTGAGCACCGGGGCCACCTCCACGGTGCTTTCCCCCTCGTTCACGATCAGCAGCAGCGGCTTGGCGGTGAGGAAGGAGAAGCCGGAGATCAGGCGCAGCTCGTCGGGATTCAATCCGGCTCCCGAGATCAGGCCCCCCTCGGCCAGGCGGGCGGAGAGCTGCTCCAGCAGCTGGTATTCCTTGCCGCTCTTCTTGCCCTCCTTGACGATACGCTCCAGGCGGGTCTCGGCAACTGCGTAGTCGGCGAAGGACAACGAATCCAGCAGGCGGCGCAGGTCACGCACCGGGTCCACGCTCTCCAGGGGGTGCGGCACCGCAGGGTCCAGGAAAGCCCGGATGACCAGGGCCAGGGCGTCCAGGGTGCGCATTTCGGCCAGGGCGGCGGGGGTCAGGGCGCCCTTCTCCCCGGCCTGCACCGCCATATCCTTGATGACCACGGTCGCGTAGGTGCGCTTGGCCGTGGGGAACAACTCCCACAGCTTGCCGATGCGCTCGTCGGGCACGGCCACTTCGGCGATGCGCGACCGGCGCCCGCCGCCCGCCCCACCGGCCGCCCCACCGGCCAGCGCGCTGAATATCGTGGTCTTGCCCGCGGAAGGCAGGCCGATCAGTCCGGTTTCCATTGCCTTACGTTATACCAGGAGGGCCGGCATTGAACAATCCGCGGGTATGCTGGTACAGTGGCCCATGCGTTTGAGGTATTTCTGCGAGCATTGCGGCAAGGAAGTGCCGCGAAACTCGCAGCGCTGCCCCCACTGCGGCAAGTTCTTCTCCTCCGTGCAGTGTCCCCGCTGCGGACACCAGGGGGAGGGCCGCACCTTCGAGGCGGGCTGTCCCTCCTGCGGCTACCTGCGCTTTCCCCAACCCACGGTTTCGCGGTTCGGCGGGCAGAGGGGGACCCGGGGAGGAGGTTCCGGCTCCCCGGCCCTGTACCGCATCCTGGGAATCGTGCTGACCCTGGCCCTGCTGGGCATCCTGGCGCTGCTGTTCCTGCGCGGCACCGGCCGCTAGTTCAGCAGGCCCAGGCCGCCGCCCCCGCTCAAATAGAAAGAGCCCCCGTCCCCGACCTCGGCGGTGAGCGCCGCGGTGAGGAAGGCCTGGGTGCCCGGGATCATCCAATGCGCCTCCAGACCCGCCTGCAGTGGCAACTGGAAGCCCAGGCCGCTGCGGAAGGGCAGGGTGCGGGCCGAGGCCGACAGGCCCAGGATCCAGGACTGCAGGCTCAGGGCCACTCCGGCCTTGAGGTAGGCCCAGGCGCTGAAGGCGGGATCCGGCCAGGCCGTGGCCGTGTAGGAGACCTCCCAAAGCGACAGGGTCAGCTCCGGGGCCAGGAAGAAGCGCACGGCCCCGAGGGAGGCGGACAGCGGCAAGCCCAGGGTCAGGCCCGTGAAGCTGGCGAAGGAGTCGGTCAGCACGCCCTGGTAGGCCAGCCGGGCCAGCGCGGTGCTCTCGATGCGCCCGCGGCTGAGGGGCACCTTCACGGCGGCGCTGGCCAGCCAGGGCACCGCGTCGCCGTATCCCAGGATCGCCCCGCCGTGCAGGTCCAGCTCCAGCCCGGGCCGCAAGCCCAGGCGCAAGCCCAGGTCCCAGGGGGTGCGGAAGGAATACCCGCCGCCGGAGGCTTCCACGTGGGAGACCACCAGGGTGGAGATCTGCAGGCTGCCGGGCGGCAGCGCTTCGGGGGAGGGGGTGAACAGCAGGCCGGAGGAGCCGTTCCACAGCGGCCGGAAGGAAAGCCGCAGATCGCGGTTCAGCGCCAGGTCCAGCCGCGCGGTCTGGCTCTCACCGCCGCCGCCCTCCGCCGCAGTTTCCGGCACGGCTGCCAGCAGCAGGGTGTAGGAGCCGTCCGGAAGCGGGGAGCCGTCGGAGGCGCGGCCGTTCCAGTCGAAGACCTGCTCCCAGGTGGTGAAGCGCTCCAGCTCCTTCCGCCAGACTTCCCGCCCGCCGGAGTCCAGCACGGCGGCGCGTCCCGCCCCGAAGTTGGAAACGTGGAAGCGCAGGCGGCTGCGCCCGAGCAGCCCGGGGTTGTCCGGATTGAACTCGGCCCGGCTGGCCCGCAGGTTC
>MIBK01000030.1:0-3709 GCA_001829505.1 Spirochaetes bacterium RBG_16_67_19
TAGCGCAGGGTGATCAGGTGCTTCTCCACCGTTGGCGAGTAGGTGCGCCCGTGGCTTTCCAGCACGACGCCCGGGTACAGCACGCCGCGCACGACCACCTCGGCGGGGAAACCCTTCTTATATTGCTCCTGCAGCCCGGCCAGGGCCTGGGCGCTCTTCTCCGCCTGCGCCTGGGCTTCCCTGCGCTCCTCCAAGGCCAGCTCCAGCGCCTTGCGGTCGGTGCCCGGCCTCTCCAGCTGGCGCACCCGGGCCTTCAGCTCCACCAGGCGCGCCGCCAGGTGCCCGGCCTCCGCCTGGGCCTGCTCGATTCTTTCCAACAGCAGGTAGTCCTGCCCGAAGGAGATCTCGGTGTGGGTACCGCTGGGCGAGCCCAGGTTCTGCGCCACGAGGCCCTGGCGGGCCTGGGCCTTGCCCCCGATCAGGTTGCCCTTCTCGGTCTCCAGCACCAGGCGCCCGTTGCAGCGCACCTGGCAGCGCACGCAGGCGTTGCGGATGCGCACGTCCCCGCCGGCGCGCAAGGCCGCCTGCTCGGCGAACAGGGCGACGATGCTTCGCCCCGCCGACAGCCTGGCCTTGCCCTCGCCCTTGACTCCCTGCTTGATGGTGATCGCCCCCTCCGAGGCCACCACCGCGGCCTGCACCGTCTGCTCGACCAGCACGTCGTCCCCGGCCTCGACCCGGAAACCGGACAGCACCGAGCCGCGGATCTCCACCGCCCCGGAGAACTTGACGTTGCCCCTCTCCAGCCCGATGTCCCCGGCGATGACGTGCACCTGCTTGACCTCCAGCAGGTTGTCCCCGAAGAACAGCTCCCCATCCGCGTCCGCGAAAAACTGCACGCGGCCGTCCGCCTGCGGGGAGGCGCGCACGCCCTTGCCGGCGGAAAGCGATTCCTGTTTTTCCCTGGGAGCGGGCACGGTCCTGCCGGTCACGTCCCAGCCGTCCTCGGCGCCCAGGCCCGGCGGGGAAAGGGTGGCCAGCAGCTCGCCGCGGTGCACGGAGGTAAGCTTGTCCTGGTTGCGGAAATCGGCCCTGCCGTCCGCGCTCATCGTCACGCTGGACCCGGAGGCCAGGTGCACGTGAAAGGCGACCTGGCGGACCGGCGCCGGCTTGGGCGGCCGGCCCTGGGCCACCGGCAGCTCCTTCAGGGTCCTGCCTTCCGCCACCGCCTTGCTCAACTCGGCGAAGCCCGCCGGCTCCAGTCCCTTGAGGATCCCGCCCTGGGCGAGGCGGCTTTTCAGCTCCTCCGCGTTGAAGCTGCGGCCCGTGCCTTCGGGCGGGAAGAAGCTCACCCTGCCCTGCAGGCGGTCCTCGGACACCGTCACCTGCAGCTCGGCGTTGCGGTGCGGCCGGACGCGCAGCAGCAGCTTGCTGCCCGCCGCGCCCCGCTCCAGCAGCCCTTTGAGCGAGCAGGTCACGGCGTCCTTCTGCAGTTTCAAGCCCTCGAACAGGCGCAGTTCCGGCCCCGGCCCCTTGACCCCCGGGATCACGGCCTTGTACACGTCCAGGCCCGGCTCCCCGGCGGTGGCCGGAAACACCCGTACGACCTCCTGCCCCGCCTCCACCCAGGCCACGGATTGCACCGCCTGCAGAGGAAATTCGGCCAGGGATTTCAGCTCGCCCAGGCGCGCCTGGGCGGCCAGGGACTGCTCCCGCACCCGCTGGGCCTCCTCCGGCCGGGCGAACTTCACCTGCCACTCCAGGCGTCCTTCCTGCCCGGTGCCCGGGGCCCGGCCCTCGGCCAGGGGATAGCCCTTCAGCTCCTCCTGCGGGCTGGCGTAGAAAGCGGTCAGGTCCTTTTTCACCACGACGGCGTCGAAGGCGCGCACCCCGCTGGCCCGGATGGCGTTGCTCACGTCCTGCAGGGTGAGCCGATGCCCGGCCCCCTTGCCCTTGCGTATGCTCAGGGTGGCCTTCAGCTTGTCCGGGGAGACCTGGATGGAGACCGCGGCGTCCGCGGAGGGGATCAGGGGCAGGCGCTGCAAGGCCTGCCCGCTGGCGGCGGCCTGGTCCAGAAGGCGCTGGATCTCCGCCTCCGGCAGCAGCCGTTCTCTGGGCAGGCCCAGCCGGACGGCTTGTTCAATGACCTCCCCGGCCTTGGGCGGCGGCACTCGCCGGTCCCCGGGAGAGAAGGTCAGGAAGCAGGCGGACTTGTCAGGCGCGGGACTCACCACCGCCTCGTGGTCCTGGAAGGCCACCAGGTCGCACCAGTCGGCTCCCCGGCGCAGGAAACCTGAGGCCTCCGCCCGGATTTCCTGGCCGCGGCGGGCCAGCCCCATCCCCAGGTACAGCTCCTGGCCCGGCAGCCGCGGGGCCGGGAGCGGGTGCCCGTAAATGCTGCGCCCGGCCTTGCCCTGCCCGGCCGGCTGCGCGCGGGCCACCAGAGCTTCCTTGCGCACGTAGCCGAAACCCTGCACCGCCGGGTCGATGGCCGCCTTCTCGCGCACGAACTCCCTCACCACGACGGTCTCGATGACCTCTTTGGGCTTCAGGAAGCCCAAAGCCGGTTTCTTGAGGACCTTCTTTTTCTTCTGCACCCGGCGCTCGCTCAGGCGGAAAACCTCGGGCGGGTGGGCCTCGGCCAGGAATCCGCGGGCGAAGGCCTCCAGGCGGGCGGGCACCGCCAGAGTCTCCAGGGTGAACCGTTCGGGCTCCTGGGGATGAGGCGGCAGCCCCCGGGCGGCCACAAAGCGCACCGGCTCCGCAGGGTTGCGCTGCAGCGTGCGAACGGCCTTTTCCACCGCCTCTGGGAGAAGGCCCTCCTTGACCCCCCTGCCCCGCAGCAAGGCCACGACCGCCTCCGCGCTCAGCTCCGCGCCGCCGGCGGAATAGGTGAGGGTCACGACCGCCTCCAGCCCCAACTCGTCGATCGCCAGCCTGATGTCCGCTCTCATTGCTTTCAAGAATAAAGAAGTGGACCCCAGGGCGCAAGGGTTTGCCGGCCCGGTAGGCGCGTAACCCCTTGTCTCTCGCCCCGGCCGCATGGTTACATTGGGCAAATGAGCCGCAGGTGGAAGGCTCTGATCATATTGGGCGGCGCGGGAATCGTCGCGCTGGGGGGGTGGCAGGTCTACCGGCTGGTCCGGCCAGCCAAAGGGCTGGAACCGTCACCGGCCGGACCCGGCAGCTCCCGCAACCCGGGCAACCCCAACAACTCCGCCGCTTCCCGACCGCGCGGCGGCGCGCCGGTGGCCGTGGACGTAGCCCCCGTGAGCCGCGCCACCCTGCGCGACACCCTCCAGTTCAGCGGTTCCCTGGAATCGCGCTCCCGCATCGTGGCGGCCGCCAAGGTGGCCGGCCGCCTGGAGCGCGTGCTGGTGCGCGTGGGGCAGTCCGTACGCCGGGGCGAGCTTCTGGCCGAAGTGGACCCGGAAGAGTTCCGCCAGGCCATGGAACAGGCCGGCGCGGAGGTGGCGGTGGCCCAGGCCAACCTGGAGAGCGCGGAGATCGGCGTGCAGGCCGCCGAGCGGGAGCTGGAGCGGGTGCGCTCCCTGCAGGACAAGCAGATCGCCTCGGAGGCGGAGCTGGAGGGGAGCCTCACCCAGCTGGCCAAAGCCCGGGTGCAGGTCAGCGTGGCCCGGGCCCAGCTTCGCCAGCGCGAGGTGGCCCAGGAGACCGCGCGCCTGCGCGTGGCCCAGACCCGCCTGGTGGCCGAGTGGGACCTCCCGGGCGGACCCCGGGTGGTGGGGGAGCGGCTGGCCGAGCCCGG
>MIBK01000030.1:3730-6629 GCA_001829505.1 Spirochaetes bacterium RBG_16_67_19
TCCGGTGCTTTCCCTGCTGGAGCTGGACCCCCTGGTGGCCCGCCTGAAGGCCGCCGAATCCGTCTACCCGCGCCTGCGCCCGGGATTGGGCGCGATCGTGACCGCCCCCGTGTTCCCGGGGCGCCGCTTCGCGGGCGCGGTTTCCGAGGTGGCCCCCTTCCTGGACCAGGCCACCGGCCAGGCCGAGGCCTGGGTGGAGATCCGTAATTCCGATGGGACGCTCAAGCCCGGCATGGCCGTGCGGGTGGAGCTGGAGTTCGGCCGGCGCGAGAACGCGCAGGCGGTTCCCGCCGCGGCCCTGGTGGTCCGGGGGGAAGCGCAGGGCCTGTTCCAGGTGGAGGCCGAAGGCCCGCGGGTGCGCTTCCTGCCCGTGCGCACGGGCGCCGCCGAGGGGGGGCTGGTGGAAATCCTGGAGCCGGCCCTCCGGGGGCCGGTGGTCATCCTCGGGCAGCACCTGCTGGAGGACGGCTCCGCCGTCATTCTGCCGCCGTGAAGCTGTCCTCCTTCACCGTCCGCCATCCCATTCTCACCACCATGATCGCCCTCATCGTGGTGATCCTGGGCTTCGTGTCCCTGCGGCGCCTGCCGCTGGACCTGATGCCCGACATCAGCTACCCGGTGCTTTCGATCAACACCTCCTACCCCAACTCCAGCCCGCCGATCGTGGAGCAGCTCATCAGCCGCCCCGTGGAAGAGGCCATGGGCGCGGTGCCGGGCGTGGAACAGATCACCTCGGTCTCCTCCGAAGGCTCCAGCAACGTGCAGCTTTCCTTCGCCTGGGGCACCAACATCGACACGGCGGCGGCGGAGGTGCGCGACCGCCTGGACCGGGTCATCCCCCGGCTGCCGGAGGACGCCGACCGGCCGCGCCTGTTCAAGTTCGATCCCGCCAACATCCCGGTCATGACCCTGGGGGCCTACGCCGAGGTGGATCCCGTCTACCTGCGCGAGCTCATCGACCAGCAGGTGGCCTACCGCCTGGAGCGGGTGGACGGGGTGGCCGCCGTGGACGTGTTCGGCGGCGTGCAGCGCGAGATCCAGGTGGACCTGCTGCCCGACCGCCTGCAGCTGCTGGGCCTGCCGGTGGACCAGGTGATCGGCCGCATCCAGGCCGGCAACGTGGAAACCCCCCTGGGCTCGGTCACCCAGGGCGGCTACGAGCGCACCCTGCGCTCCTCGGCCCTGTACGAGAACCTGGACGAGCTGCGGGACACGGTGGTGGCCGTGCGCCAGGGCAGTCCCATCCCCCTGGCCCAGGTGGCCCGGGTGTCCGACGGCAGCGTCAAGGTCACCCGCATCGCCCGCATCAATGGGCGGCCCGGCATCCGCCTGTCGGTGGCCAAGCAGTCCGGCAGGAACACCGTGGAGGTGGCCCGCCTGGTCCGCCGCGAGCTGGAGCGCATCCGGGCGGATTTCCCGCAGCTGGAGCTCGCCGTGCTGAACGACAACTCCCGCTACATCAGCAGCTCCTTGCGCAACGTCGGCACCTCGGCGCTGTACGGCGCGCTGATCGCGGTGGGCGTGCTGCTGTTCTTCCTGCGCAGCCTGGCCAGCACCCTGGTCATCGCGGTCTCCATCCCCTTCTCCATCATCGCCACCTTCGTGCTCATGTACGCCAGCGGCTTCACCCTGAACATCATGAGCCTGGGAGGCCTGGCCATGGGCGTGGGCATGATGGTGGACAACTCCATCGTGGTGCTGGAGAACGGCTTCCGCTTGCGCCAGGAAGGGAAACCGGCGGCCGAGGCGGCGGTGCACGGCGCGGGGGAGGTGACCGCCGCGGTCACCGCCAGCACCCTGACCACCCTCGTGGTGTTCCTGCCGCTGATCTTCATCCGCGGCGTCTCCGGGGTGATGTACAAGCAGCTGGCCCTGGTGGTGAGCTTCTCCCTGATCTGCTCGCTGGTCTCCTCCCTGACCCTGGTGCCCATGATGTCCGCCCGGCTGCTGGCCCGCGCGGGGACGGGAGCGGTCGAGCCGCCCCTGGCCCGTTCCCTGGGCCGCGCTTTCGGCCGGGTGGAGAGCTTTTACACCGGCTTCTTGAGCCGGGTCCTGAACCGGCCCCTGCTGACCGTGGGCCTGATCGTGCTGGCCATGGGGGCCAGCCTGCTGCTGGTGCCGTTGATCGGCTCGGAGCTCATGCCCGTCGCCGACGAGGGGCAGGTGCGCAT
Source organism: Spirochaetes bacterium RBG_16_67_19 (assembly GCA_001829505.1). Classification (GTDB taxonomy): domain Bacteria; phylum Spirochaetota; class Spirochaetia; order SZUA-6; family DRHE01; genus MIBK01. Next base: position 5,902 of record MIBK01000030.1, read on the forward strand.
CAACGGCGAGATGGAAGCCGGCACGCGCCTGGAGCTGACCGACCAGGCCTTCCAGGACCTGGAGCGGCGCACCCGGGAGGCGGTTCCCGAAATCCAGACCATGGTCACCAGCGTGGGGGGCGGGTTCCGCAGCGCCGGCACGAGCACCGGGCAGATCAGCCTGACCCTGGCGCCGCGCCGCCAGCGCGCCCGCTCCGATGCCCAGGTCGCCGACGAGCTGCGCCGCCGCCTGGGGGGCACCCCGGGCCTGACCCTGCGCACGCGCACCAGCCAGGGCTTCTTCCTGATGCGCGGCGGCAGCTCCAACACCGAGCGCATCCAGATCGAGGTCCGCGGCTACGACCTCGCCACGGGCCGGGAGCTGGCCGGCAGGATCCGGAGCCTGGTCCAGGAGGCGCCGGGGGTCACGGACGTGCAGTTGAGCCAGGAGGCCGGCGTCCAGGAGGACCTGGTGGCGGTGGACCGCCGGCGCGTGGCGGAGTTCAACCTCACGGCCCAGGCGGTGACCAGCCTGCTGCGCACGCTGATCGCCGGAACCCAGGCGGGCACTTTCCGGGAGGCGGACAGCGAGGTGCCCATCGTGGTGCGCCTGGCCGGAAGGGAGAGCTTCGACTTGAGCCGCCTGCTGGAGCTGCCGGTGGTCAACGGCGAGGGACGCAGCGTGCCGCTGGCCAACGTGGTCAGCCTGCGCCGGCAGCCGGGCCCCATGGCCATCGAGCGCAAGGACC
>MIBK01000030.1:6725-24344 GCA_001829505.1 Spirochaetes bacterium RBG_16_67_19
CGCCGGGATTCGCGGTCCTGTTCACCGGGGACTGGGAAGAGCAGCGCGAGAGCTTCCGCGAGCTGCTGATCAGCATCCTGCTGTCCCTGCTGCTGATCTACATGGTCATGGCCGGCTTGTATGAGTCGCTGCGCGACCCCTTCGTGGTCATGTTCTCCATCCCCCTGGCCTGCATTGGGGTGCTGCTCACCCTGTTCCTTACCCGCACCACCTTCAACATCCAGACCTGGATTGGAGTGCTGATGCTGGGCGGCATCGTGGTCAACAACGCAATACTATTGGTGGACACCACCAATCTCCTGCGCCGGCGCGACGGAATGCCCCTGCGCGAGGCCGTCCTCACCGCCTGCACCCGGCGCCTGCGCCCGGTGCTGATGACCTCCCTGACCACCATGGTCGGCCTCCTGCCGCTGGCCCTGGGGGTGGGCGAAGGCGGGGAGGTGCAGGCGCCGCTGGCCCGCACCGTGATCGGGGGCCTGACCAGCTCCGCCTTCATCACCCTGCTGTTCATCCCCAGCCTGTACCTGCTGTTCGAGCGCAGGAGGGAGAAGCGGCACCGGGTGGCCAAAGCGTGAGCCGGCGCCTCGCGGCCGCGCTGCTGGCCTTCCGGGCACTGTCCGCCGCCGCCCAGAGCGCACCGTCCGCGGATGCCCCGCTCGAGCTGTCCCTGCGCGAAGCGGTACTGCTGGCCCTGGAGCACAACCCCTCCCTGAAAGCCCAGCGCCTGGGGCCCGAAATCCGGAGGACCGCGGTGCAGGAGGAGCTGGGACTCCTGGATCCCCAGCTCGCGGCCGGGGCAGCCCACACCTGGCCCGCCGCCCCTCCAGCCGAAAGCGGAGCGGAAGCGGAGCTGACCCTTTCCCTTCCCACCGGCACCTCGTTGTCCGCCTCCCTGGGGACCGGCTGGGACCCCGTATCCTCCTCCTATGACGTGCAGGTGACCCAGTCCCTGCTGGACGGCGGCCGCCTCCCCGCCAACCTGGCCGGCGTGCGGCAGGCCAGGCTGGACGTCCAGGCCTCTCAGCACGAGCTGCGCGGCTTCACCGCCAGCCTGGTGGCCGGGGTGCAGCAGGCTTATTGGGAGCACTATCTGGCCCTGCGCCAGCGGGAGATCTACCGCGAGTCCCTGGCCCTGGCCGAGCGCCAACTGGAGGAGTCGCGCATCCGCGTCCAGGTAGGCCAGATCGCCCCCAGCGAGCTGGCCGCCCCCCGGGCCGAAGTCGTCTCCCGCCAGGAGGCCCTGCGGGAAGGGGAAAAGCGGGTGGAAACCAGCCGCTTGGTCCTGCTCCTGCGCCTGCACCTGCCGGAAACCGGGCTGGATACCACCGTGCGCCTGGCCGACTCCCCCGGTGCGCCAGCCGGGCCGCTGGATGAGCTATCCCGGCACCTGGCCCTGGCCTCCAGCCGCCGCCCGGAGCTGCTGCAGGCGCGCCTGGAGCTGGAGCGCGGGGAGCTGGAAGTCACGCGCACGCGCTCCGGCCTGCTGCCGCGCCTGGACGCCTTTATCGCTCTGGGCGGCACGGGCTATGCGGCGGCCTTCGGGGACACCTTCGCCGCCGCGGCCCAGGACTCCAGCCTGAACGCGGGCTTGAGCCTGGAGCTGGCGTTGGGCAACCGGGGGGCCAAGGCGCGGGCCGAGCGGGCCCGGCTGGGCAGAGCCCAGGCCGAGGAATCCCTGCGCGCCCTGGAGCGCACCGTGGAGGTGGACGTGCGCTCCGCCTGGCTGGAGGCCGGCTTCGCGGCCGGGCGGGTGTCCAGCAGCGCGGAGCTGCGCGTGCTGCAGGAGCAGACCCTGGCGGCCGAGACCGAGAAGTTCCGGGGCGGCTCCTCCACGACCTTCCTGGTGGCCCAGGCCCAGCGCGGCCTGCTGGCCAGCCAGTTGAGCGAAGCCCAGGCCGCGGTCGGGTACCTGCTGGCCGTCGTGAACCTTTACCGTCTGGAAGGCTCCCTGCTGGAGCGCAGCGGAATCGAGGAGGAGCTATGAAGCTGGTGGTGTTCATTCTCAACCGGGAGGAGCTGCTGGAGCAGGTGCTGGAGGCCTTCGTCGAATCGGGCGTCCCGGGGGCTACGGTCCTGGAATCGGCGGGGATGGGCCGCATGCTGACCTCCGAAGTGCCCCTGTTCGCCGACCTCCAGGATTCCATGAAGGGGATCAAGCCGGCCAACCGGGTCATTTTTTCCCTGGTCAGCGGCGAGGGGCCGGTCCGACGGCTGGAAAAGCTCCTGGGCAAGGCCTGCGGCGACCTTTCCGTGCCCGGAAACGGCCTGCTGTTCACCGTGCCGGTGGACTACGCCCGGGGCCTGCGCCCCGAGGAGGTGGAGGCGTGAGCGCCTTGTGGCAGATCCTGGAGCCCTCCTGCGTGGCCCTGCAGCTGCGGGCCGGCGGGAAGGCGGAGGCCCTGGAGGAATTGGCCGGCCTGCTGGTGAAGGCGGGCAAGATCCGGGACGGCGCGGCCCTGCTGGAGGCCATCCAGGCCCGCGAGCGGAAGATCTCCACGGGAGTGGGCGAGGGCATCGCCCTGCCCCACTGTGCCTCCCCCGAGCCTGCCTCCCCGGTCCTGGCCGTGGCCCGCAAGCCGGAGGGGCTGGACTTCGAGGCCCTGGACGGCAAACCCGTGCGCCTGCTGTTCCTGCTGGTGGGCCAGGAGGGCAAGCCGGCCGCCCAGTTGCGGCTGCTCGCCCGCCTGGCGCGCCTGCTGCGGGAGCCCGCTTTCCCGCAGGCGCTGTTGGCCGCCGAAAGCCCCGAGGCGGTGCGGGAGCTGTTCCGCCAAGCCGAGCAGGCGGAAGCCTAGGGCATTAAAAGACAGGCGGCCGTGAGGCCGCCTGTGTCTTCTTCCGTATTGCCTGTTTTGCACTATTTCAAGTGAAAATACTTGAAGGGCAGATACAGGGCGATCTGGGGGAAGATCATGACCAGGGCCAGGCCGATGATCATGACGAAAACGAAGGGCCAGACCGACTTGTAGATGTCCCCGATCGTGAAGTCCTTCGGGGCCATGGCCTTCATTAAAAACAGGTTGTAGCCGAAGGGCGGAGTCAGGTAGGCGATCTGGCAGGTGATCGTGTACAGGACTCCATACCAGATCGGGTTGAAGCCCAGCTTGATGATCAAGGGAACGTACAGAGGAGCCACGACGATGAGCATAGCCGTGTCGTCCAGGAACATGCCCATGATGATGTAGGAGAGCTGCATCATGATCATGATGCCCCAGCGACCAAGGCTGAAACCCAGGAACAGCTTCTCGATGGCGTACACCGCGCCCAGCCCGTCGAACACCGCGCCGAAGGCCAGGGCGGCCAGGATGACCCACATGAACATGCAGCTCACGCTCAGGGTGTCCCGCAGCACCTCGACCATGATCTTCCAGGTCAGGCGCCGGTTGATCAGGGCGATGACGGTGATGGCGATCGCTCCGACCGCGGAGCTCTCCACCAGGCTGGTCACCCCCAGGAAGAACAATCCCGACATCAGGAAGATGATGACGATGGGCAGGATCGCCGATCTGAGCAGTTTGAGCTTCGCACTCCAGGGGATGTTGCGCTCTTCCTTGCTCGCCGCCGGCCCCAGTTGGGGCTGGATCAGGCAGCGGATGGTGATGTAGGCCATGAACATGACCGCCAGCATGACGCCGGGCAGGACGCCGGCCATCCACAACTGGCCGACCGGCTGCCGGGCGATCATGCCGTACAGCACCAGCACCACGCTGGGCGGGATCATGATGCCCAGGGAGCTGGCCGCCTGGATGACGCCGGAGATCATGATCTTGTCGTACTTGCGCTTGACCATCTCCGGCAGGCAGATCGTATTTCCGATGGCCATACCGGCCACGCTTAGTCCGTTGATCGCCGCGATAATGGCCATCAGCACGATGGTCCCGATGGCCAGGCCGCCCCGGACCGGCCCGAACCAGACGTGCATCATCCGGTACAGGTCGTCGGCGATCCCCGACTTGGAGAACATGTAGCCGATGTAGATGAACAGGGGCAGGGTCAGCAGCGGGTACCAGTTCAGCAGGCTGAAGCTGGCGTGGAAGGCCATGCCCTCCCCGCCCGCCCCCCACAGGAGCAGGGAGAAGGCCACGGCCACCCCGCCGATCACCGCGAAGATGTGTCGCCCGGTCAGCAGCATGACCAGCATCGAAGCGAACATCAGGATCGCCATCAATGAGAAGCTCATTTCACTTCCTTCCCTCTGACTTTGGCCAGGTCCTTAAAGAACTCGGCGATCACCTGCAGGATCATCAGCGTCATTCCGATCAGCATGATGATCTTGATGGGGGTCACCGGCGGGGCCCAGGAGGAGTAGCTCTTCTGCCTGTACTTGATCGAGTACTCCAGGCTGATGATGCCGCCCAGCAGGAGCACGCCCAGGTATAGCATGATGAGCGCGAAGGTCAGCACGTCGGCCAGGGCCTTGTTCTTGGGAGACCACTTGGCGTAAGCCAGGTCCATGCGCACGTGCCCGTCGATGATCAGGGTGTAGGCGCCCCCAAGGGTGTAATAGGCGGCCATGACGAACTGGGCCATCTCCACTGTCCAAATCCAGGGCTTGTTGAAGAAGGTCCTGGAACAGGTCTCGAAGAACAGGATGCCCAGCATGCCGAAGAGCAGGTACATAGCCATCGCGCCGAACGCCTTGCTGGTGGCGGTGATGCCGTCCACGTATCCCTTGATGACTTTGTTCACTTGCGGCTCCAGGTGAAATTTTTCAGGCCCGCCTCCCCGGCGGGCTTTGAATCCCGCCGGGGAAGGCAAGCCTGGTTATGGCGAAATCAAGCGAACTAACGGACCCCTAGTAGCGATACGGAGGACCGGCCTTGACCATCTGCGCGTTGTAATCCTTGATGATCTGTACCACCTTGGCGGCGCGCGGGCTCTTCTTGGCGGTCTCGTCCCAGAAGGCGATCGCAGCCTTTTCCACTTGCGCCCATTCGCTGGCCGGGATGGTGGTGAGCTGCAGCTTGCCGCCCGTCACGCGGTAGTTGGCCTCACCCCACCAGTACCAGTGCAGCCGGTAGTAGTGCGACTTCTCGATGGCCAGCTTGTAGATCTGCTGCAGGTGCGGGGGCACCTTTTCCCAGGACTTGGTGTTCACGAACCAGCCCCCGGACCAGCCGCCGGAGATGGGGTTGGTCAGGTAGTACTTGGTGACGTCGGCCCAGCCGACCGTGTAGTCCTCGGTGATGCCGGACCAGGAAACCCCGTCCAGCACACCGGTCTGAATGGCCATTTCCACGTCCTCGTAGGGCAGGCTCATCGGGACCACGCCGAACTGCTGCATGAACTTGCCGCCGGTGGGGAACATGTAGATGCGCAGGCCCTTCAGGTCCTTGAGGGAGCGGACCGGCTTGGTGGTGGCGAAGTTGCAGGGGTCCCAGCTTCCCTGGGACAGCCAGGTGACGCCGTCGATCTCGCCGTAGGCCTCCGCCCAGATCTCGTTCAAGCCCCAGTGGTTCCACAGCACGTCCACGTCAATGCCGTAGCGCGCCGCCAGGGGGAAGTAGGCGCCGAACACCGCCACGTCCACGGGCGAAGCCATGGAGTCGTCGTCGCTGACGGCAGCGTCGACGGTCCCTTTCTGCAGGGCCTGGAACAGCTCGCCCTGGGGCACCAGCTCGTCGGCCGTGTACACGTCGATGACCATCTCGTTGTTGGCCGCGATGTTGAACTCCTTGATGGCGTTACCGACCACGTGCGGGTTCAGTGCGGGGCCGGCATAGGACTGCAGCCTCCACCGGATGGCGGGCTCGCCCTTCGCCGCCGCGCCGCCGGCCGCCGCGCCGCCCTTGCCGCACCCGCCCAGGGTGAGCAACAGCGCCAGAACCGCTGCCACCGCTGCGACGAGCATGATTGCTTTGCGCATCTTGCCCTTCATAACACCTCCTGTTGGATTTTGGATGCCAATGCCATCCCGCGCCAGATAAAACTGGACCGTAATGCGGATTATTGTAAACTAAAAAGGACACATGTCAAGGAAAAGTTCACTATTTTTTCATATCCGTCCGGATTTGCACCGGCGCCGAGGGCTTGACAGGCGGAAACAGTAGCGGATAAGTTTCTGACTGGCTAGTTCCGCGATCAAAAAAAATATTTTTTGCCTCAGTCAAAGGAAGGAAAGCGCGAAATGAAAAAAGTAGAAGAGTATTTTGTCCCGTGGCTGAAGGGCGTGCCCATGTACATCTCCTCGCACATCGAGCTGGCCTGGAAGGACAAGTCCCTGAAGCGCCTGATGTCCAACGAGAATCCCAACCCGCCCTCCAAGAAGGTGCAGAAGGCCCTCAGCCAGTACGCCGCGGTGGCCAACCGCTACATGGACCAGGGCCTGCTGGTGCGCGGCAAGATCGCCGAGTTGAACGGCCTGGCCGGGCCCGAGAACGTGCTGGTGGGCAACGGCTCCAGCGAAGTGTTCGACATGATCTTCCGCTCCTTCCTGCAAGTCGGCGACGAGGTGATCCAGCACACGCCGTGCTTCGGCATCTACAAGCTGCGCTGCGTGGTCTGCGGCGGCAAGCTGGTCTCCGTGCCCATGCGCTACGAAAACAAGCAGATCAACTACGACGCCAAGGCGGTGATCGCGGCCATCACCCCGAAGACCAAGATCATCGTCATCGCCAACCCCAACAACCCCACCGGCAACTTCATGGATCCCAAGGATTTCGAGGCCATCGCCGAGACCGGGGTGCCCTTCATCGTGGACGAGGCCTACGTCGAGTACGCCGGCCTGGGCAAGAGCCAGGTCGCCCTGACCAAGAAATACGAGAACGTGATGATCACGCGCACGATGTCCAAGGCCTACGGCCTGGCCGGGATGCGCTTCGGCTACCTGCTGGCCGCCAAACCGGTGGTGGACCAGATCGCCGCCACCCTGATCCCCTGGAACGTGAGCACCCTGGCCATGTGGGGCGCCCTGGCCGGATTCGAGGACCAGGCGGCGCTGAAGCAGCGCGTGGACTTCAACAACCAGCAGCTGGAGTACTACGAAAAGGAGCTCTCCAAGGTAAGCGGCCTGAACATCCTGAAATCCTACGGCAACTACATCCTCTTCGACGCCAAGGAATGCGGCAAGAAGGGCAAGGACATGGTGGCCTACGCCCAGGAGCACGGCGTGATCCTGCGGCCCCAGGCCGACATGTACGGCAGCGACGGCTGGTTCCGCATCAGCATCGGCAGCGCGGAGGAGAACAAGCTGACCGTGAAGCTGATCCGCGAGTTCCTGACCAGGTAAGCCTTCCGCTGGCCATGTTTTCGTCGTGCCCCCCCATGCGGCCGGGGGGCGCTTCTTTTTGAGGACCACCACCGTGCCGCGGCGCTTCAACATCGTCTTCGATTTCGACGGCACCCTGCTGCCCATGCAGCCGTGGGACAGCGAGCAGGAGCTGCTGGCGGTCTGGCTGCAAGGCCGGCGGCTGCCGGCCTGGAGGCGGCTGTACTGCCGGCTGGTGATGGAGGGGGACCGCAGGGGCTGGCTGAAGAGCGGGTTCAAGAGGCACTACCTGGGCTTCCTGCGCGGCAGCCCCCGGGAGCTGTTGGACCGGGTGGCCGAACGGCTGGCCGCCCGCATCTCCCCGGAGGACCGCGGCGCCCTGCACGAGCTGGCCGGGCGCGGGCACCGCCTGATCCTGGCCAGCTGCGGCACCGCGGACCTGAGCGAGCGCGTCCTGGCCTCCTGCGGCGTGCTCCCCTGCTTCGAGGCGGTGCTGGCCAACCGCTTCCACTTCGCTCAGGACAGGATCTCGGGCCTGCGCCTGGAGGTGCCTTCGGGGCAGGCCAAGCTCCACCTGATGCGGTCCCGGGGTCTGGACCCCGCCGACACCGTGTCCGTCGGCGACGGGGCCACCGACCTGCCGCTCTGGGAGTGGTCGGCGGTCCCGGTGGTGATGGACCGCAGCGGCGCGCTGCGGGCCCGCTTCGCCCGCCGGTCCTACCACTTCGTCTCCGGCACTCCGGGGGTGCCGGAGCTGCTGCGGCGGCTGGGGGGGTAGCCGGCCGTGAGGTACCTCATCGCCTTCGATATGGACGGCGTGCTGGCCGACGTTTCCCGCTCCTACCGGGCTGTGGTCCGCGAGACGGCCCGCCGCTTCTTCCGGCCCGCGCCGCGCTGGCGGGAGGTGCCTCCCGGCCTTTTCTCGCTGGCCGAGCTGGCCCTCCTGAAGCAGGGCGGCGGCCTCAACAACGACTGGGACCTGACCTACCGGGTGATCGAGCTGCTGATGGTCCCCCTGGGTCCGGTGCTCCCCGACCGGCACCGCGACCCCTGGGAGCGTTTCCGGCGCACCATGGGCCGGCTGGACCTGGCTCCGCTGCTGCGCTTCCTGGCCCGCTCCCGCGAACCCCTGCGCGACCTGGCCCGGCGCCCGCGGCCGGCCAATCCCTTCCTGCGCGGTCTTTGCCGCGGCGAGGTGGGCGGCGGGAACCTGGTCAAGCAGATTTTCCAGGAGGTCTACCTGGGGGCCGAGCGCTTCCGGGCCACCTATGGCTTGCCTCCGCGCGCCTACCGGGGCAGAGGCTACCTGGAACGGGAGCGGCTGCTGGCCCCCCCGGCGCTGCTGCGCAGCCTGGCCTCGCGCCACCTTCTGGGCATCGCCACCGGCAGGCCGGAGGCCGAGGCCGGGTACTTCCTGGACCGCTTCGGCCTGCGACCCCTGTTCGGCCAGGTGCTCACCCTGGAGGACTGCCGGCGGGAGGAGCGCCGCGTTTTCCGGCGCGAAGGCCGGCGCGTGCGCCGGGGAAAGCCGCATCCCTTCCTGCTGGACGCCCTGGCCGGCCGGCTCAAGGCGCGGGTTGGGTGCAGGTACTACGTGGGCGACATGCCCGACGACATGCAGGCGGCCAGGCGCTCGAGCCGCGGCTTCCAGCCCGTCGGCCTGGTCCAGGCCGCCCCGGACCGGGAAGCGGCCAGGATCAGGCTGCTGGAGGCCGGGGCGCGGTGGGTGGCCGACGACTTTCGGGAGCTGGCCGCGTTTTTTCCTTGACAACCGGCCGCTTTGCTACGAAAATCGCTGCCATACGCCGCAAAGGAGGCCTCCACATCCATGAAGCAGCTGAAAAAACGTGATCTCTTGAAGGTGAAGTTCACCGAGGAGGTGGTCAAGGAGCTGCTGCCCGAGTGGAGCGACGCGCGCAACATGGAGATCGTCGTCCTGGAGGGCGGGATCACCAACAAGCTGTACCGCATCAAGTCCGACAAGGGCGACGTGGCCGTGCGCATCTACGGGGACCGCACGGAGATGTTCATCAACCGCGATTGGGAAGCGGAGGCCATCGATAAGATGGCCGCCGAGCAGATCTCCCCGAAGCTGGTGAAGTACATCCCCGAGCAGAAGGTCACCATCGTGGAGTTCGTCACCGGCTGCTACACCATGAAAAACCCTGATTTCCTGAAAGCCGAGCTCCATGAGCTGATCGTCGACCCCATCCGCCGCATCCACCGCAGCAAGGCCAGGCTCTCCAAGCTTTTCGACCCTCCGGTGGAAGTGGAGAAGATGGCCGCGATTCTGGAAAAGGACGTGGGGGCCAGCTACCCGGAGTTCGACATCGCCGGCACCCTGCGCAAGTTCCGCAAGCTGGCCGAGCACACCGCCATCCCCAAGAGCGAGTACACCGTCAGCCACAACGACCTGCTGGCCGAGAATTTCCTGCTGGTCCAGGATCCCTACAAGGACCGCTTCCCCCGCCCGCTGTACATCATCGACTGGGAATACGCCGGCATGGCTCCCCGCTACTACGACCTGGGAGACATGTTCCAGGAAGTGCTGGTCCCCCGGGAGGTGGAGCTGGCGATCGTCGAGCACTACTGCGACGGGCAGTGCCCCAACGACACCATGCGCCTGATCGACCTGTACAAGCCCTACCCGGACATCTACTGGTTCCTGTGGGCCCTGATCCAGAAGAACGTCTCGTCGATCGTGTTCGACTTCTACACCTACGGCAAGGTGAAGTACGACAACGCGCAGAAGAACCTGCGCTTCATCGAGAAGGAATACGGAATCCCGCTGCGCTAGGCTTTCAGGAACTCCCGCACCGTGGCCACGATCTGGTCGGGCTGCAGGCCGTTGTCCCGCAGCACCTCGTCGTAGGGCCCGCTGGGCGGGAAGCGGTCGCCCACGCCCACCATGCGCATCGGCGTCGGGAGCTCCCGGGCCAGCAGCTCGGCCACCGCGCTGCCCATTCCCCCGGCCACGTAGTGCTCTTCCACGGTCACGATCCGGCCCGTCTCCCGGGCCGCCGCCAGCAGCAGCTCCCGGTCCAGCGGCTTGATGGTGGGCAGGCTGATCAGGCGCACCCCGATGCCCTGGGAACGCAGGGTTTCCGCGGCCGCGAAGGCCCGCGGCAGGGCCGCCCCGGTGCCGATCAGGGTGACCTCCTTGCCGTCCATCAGGAGGATCCCGCGGCCGATCTGGAAGGGACAGTCGCTTTCCGCATCGTAGAGCACCGGGATCGGGGGGCTGCCCACCCGCAGGTAGACCGGTCCCACGTGCTCCGCCGCCGCTTTCACCGCCTTGACCAGCTCGACGGGGTCCCCCGGGGACATGACCACCATGCCCGGAATGGTGCGCAGCAGGGCCGTGTCATCGATGGACTGGTGGGTGGGGCCCAGATCCGAGTAGGTCAGTCCCGCGGAGCGGCCCACGACCTTGACGTTCTGCCGCATGTAACCCACGTCGTTGCGCACCATCTCGTAGGGCCGGGAGGTGACGAAGGGGGCAATGGCGGCCACGAAGGGCACCTTGCCGGTGGTGGCCAGCCCCGAGGCGAAGCCGATCACCCCCTGCTCCATGATCCCGAACTCCAGGTGCCGCTCCGGGAAGCGCTTCTTGAACGGGCTCAGGCCCGAGCCGCTGGAGCTGTCCGCGCTCAGCACCACGATCCGGGGGTCAACCTCCGCCTGGGCCAAAACCGCCTCCCCGAAGGTCTTCCGGGGGTCCTTCATCTCTCCGCGTTTCATCCCAGCGTCCTTTCGATCTCCGCCAGGTCCCGCTCGGCCTGCGCGAGCTCCTCGGCCGGCGGCTTCCAGTAATGGTATTCCACCTTGCCCTCGGCGAAAGGCAGGCCCTTGGACTTGACCGTGTCCGCCACGATGGCGGAGGGCTTTCCCCGCTCGAAGGGCGTTTCACCGAGGGTTTTCAGGATGGCCCCGAAGTCGTGTCCGTTCATGCGCCGGGTGGCCCAGCCGAAGGCCTTCCAGCGCTCCTCCAGCGGCTCGTAGGTCATCACTTCCACGGTGGGCCCGCTGATCTGCAGGCCGTTGCGGTCCACGATGACCACCAGGTTCTCCAGCTTGTGGTGGCCCGCAGCGGCGGCCGCTTCCCAGTTGGAGCCTTCGGCCAGCTCCCCGTCGCCCATCACCACGAACACGCGGGAAGGCAGGCCCGACAGGCGCAGGCCCAGGGCCATGCCCCCGGCGATGGACAGGCCGTGGCCCAGGGCCCCGGTGGAGGCCTCCACGCCGGGCAGCTTGTGCATGTCGGGGTGCCCCGGCAGGCGGCAGCCCAGGGAGCCGTAGGTGTCCAGCAGCTTCTCCTCGAAGTAGCCCCGGGCGGCCAGCGCCGCGTACAGGACCAGGGCCTTGTGCCCGGCCGACACCACCAGGCGGTCGCGCTCCGGCCAGTCCGGCCGGGCCGGGTCGATCTTCATGACCCGGAAGTACAGGGCGGTGAGCACCTCCGCCATGGAGAGCGCGCCGCCCACGTGCCCGGCCTTGCCGGCCTTGATCAGGCGCAGGATATTGCGCCGCACCTGCAGCGCCTTCCTTTTCAACTCCAGCTCCTCCGCGGCTTTGAGCATGCTAGCCCCGCTTCTGGTCGTAATTCAGGATGCGCTGCACCTTCGGCTCGGAAGGACCGCCGGGAGTGTACTCCGCCTCCATCCAGATGCGCACCAGCACCTTGGCGTGCTCCAGGCCGGTGGTGAAGGCGCCCATGGTCATGATGTTGGCGTTGTTGCTCTTGCGGGCCCGCTCGGCGGAGTAGGCGTCGGACACCAGGGCCGCGTAGGCCCCGGGCACCTTGTTGGCGGCAATGCTCATGCCGATGCCAGTGCCGCAGACCAGGATGCCCCGGTCGTGCTTGCCGGCGGCCACCGACTCGGCCACCCGGATGGCCACGTTGGCGTAGACCGGGTCCTCGCTGCCGAAGTCCTCGCACTCGTGGCCCAGGTCTGATAGAAGCTTCTTGATCTTCTCCTTCAGCTCCACCGCGTTGGGATCGCAGCCGATGGCCACCTTTTTCATAGGAAGCTCCCCACGTACTCCATCATCTCCTTGGTGGCGCCCACGAACTCCACCTCGTTCTCCAGCAGGGAGGGGATCTCGTTGAACTGCTCGATGGCGTAGCCGTCCTCCTCGGAGGACAGGCGGAAGTAGGGAATCTGGTTGAGCTTCTCGATGGTCTCCTGGGGTACCTCGTCGTTCCAATGCGGCTTCAACTCGCGGTTGCGGTAGTACAGCAGCACGTCCCCGAAGACCTTGGGGGGAATGGTGTAGACCAGGTTGCCGCCCATGAACATGTCCACGTGCGGGTAGAACCAGTCGCTGCCGCAGCGGTGCAGGCGCGCCGAGCAGATCAGCATCTTGATCGGCAGGTTGCGCTCCTTGAACAGGCGGGCGCACTTCTTGACCCCCAGCTCCGAGGCGGCGCGCATCTCCAGGGCGTTGATGTTCAGGTTGTCCTTGTCCACCACCCCGCGGAAGGCCTTGGAATCCTCCAGGCGCCCGGTCATGTGGGTGCAGACCGCCCGCCAGCCGAAGCGCTGGCTCTTTTCCTTCAGGTGCAGCTTGCGCCCCTCGGCCACGGAATTGGCCACCGCCATGATCTGCGGCACCGTGAACACGCAGGTGGCGTTGGTGGCGATGCCTTTGGAGGCCAGGTGCTTGAACACCGGGATGCCCTGGGTGGAGCCGGGGATCTTGACCATGACGTTGGGGGAAAGGGCGGCCAGCTGCTCGCCCATCTCCTTCATGGCCGCCTCATTGCGCATCTGCTGCATGTCCACCTGCCCGGAGACATGCCCGTACTTGCCGCCGGAGGACTCGAAGATCGGCAGCAGCTTCTCCGCCCCGCGCTTGACCACCTCGAAGTAGACCTGGGTGAACAGCCCGTACTTGGAGCGGCCCTTGTAAGCCTTGCGCTTTTCCTTGATGACCCCGGCCCACTCCTCCTTGCGGGTCTTCAACACGGCCCAGGACAGGGGGGGATTGGTGGTGCAGCCCTTGAAGATCCAGCTGGAAGCCGGGGCATCCCAGTACAGGGTCTCCAGCTCCTGCTTGAACCAGGCCTTTTCCTCGTCGCTCAGCTTGTTCTTGAGGAAATCTTCCTTAAAATTGGGCCAGACCAGGGGGGAGGAATCCCACCAGATCTCGGTATCGGGGCTCATGGCCTGGATGGTCTTCCAGGCATTGCTCAAGGCATTAGACATGCACATCGCTCCTTTCAGGGTTTGCGCTCAGAGAATGGGAGTATAGACCTTTCAATGTTCCTTCTAGTTACCAGAAGAGAGGAATTTTGTCAATCGCGAACGGTGCGGATGACCACCTCGCCGTCCGCTAGATCCGCCACCGCCTTGCCGCCCCCCTTCAGTTCCCCGAACAGCACCGAATCCACGAAGAAGCGCTTGATCTTGTCCTGCACCACGCGGGCCACGCTGCGGGCCCCGAACTCCGGGCTGTAGCCCAGGGCGGCCAGGTGTTTCCGGCACTCGGGGGTGACTTCCAGCTCGACCCCCTTCTCGGTGAGCTTCTCCTGGAAGCTCTTCAGCTCCTTGTCCACGATGGAGAGCATGACCCGCTCGTCCAGGGCGTTGAAGCCGACCACCTTGTCCAGGCGATTGCGGAACTCGGGGGCGAAGATCCTCTCCACCGCCTCCACCACCGCGTCGTCGCCCCTGCGCCGCTCGCCGAAGCCGATGGAGGCCTGGCCGATCTCCCGCGCCCCCGCGTTGGAGGTCATGATCAGGATCACGTTGCGGAAGTCCGCCTTGCGCCCCGCGTTGTCGGTGAGGGTGGCGTAGTCCATGATCTGCAGCAGCACGTTGTAGATGTCCTGGTGGGCCTTTTCCACCTCGTCCAGCAGCAGCACCGCGTGGGGGGTCTTGCGGATGGCGTCGGTCAGCAGGCCCCCCTCCTCGTAGCCCACGTAGCCGGGGGGCGAGCCGATCAGGCGCGAAACGGTGTGCCGCTCCTGGTACTCGCTCATGTCGAAGCGGTGCAGGGCGATGCCCAGGCTGACACTCAACTGCCGGGCCAGCTCGGTCTTGCCCACCCCGGTGGGGCCCACGAACAGGAAGTTGGCCACCGGCTTGTTGGGGTCGCGGAAGCCCGCCCGCGAGGTCTTGACGGCCTGCACCACAGCCTCCACGGCCTGGTCCTGGCCGAAGATGGTGCGCCGCAGGTCCTCCTCCAGCTTGGCCAGGCGGTCCACCTCGGACACGCTCACGGTTTTCTCGGGGATGCGGGCGATCTTGGCCACCACCCGCTCGATGTCCTCCTCGGTGAGCGTCGGGTTGGGGATGCCCTGGCCTTTGAACTGGAGAATGCGGGTGAAGGCCCCGGCCTCGTCGATCACGTCGATGGCCTTGTCGGGCAGGTGGCGGTCGTTGATGTACTGGGCCGAAAGGTCCACCGCGGCCTTCAGGGCGCCTTCCGTGAAGCTGACCTGGTGGTACTCCTCGTAGCGGGTTTTCAGGCCCTGCAGAATCTGGTAGGTCTCCTCGGTGGAGGTCTCCGGCACCTCGATCTTCTGGAAGCGCCGCGCCAGGGCGCGGTCGCGCTCGAAGTACTTCTTGTACTCGTCGTAGGTGGTGGAGCCCAGGCAGCGGATCTTGCCGGAGGCGATGGCGGGCTTCAGCATGTTGGAGGCGTCCAGCGAGCCGCCGGACACCGCGCCGGCGCCGATGATCGTGTGGATCTCGTCGATGAACAGGATCACCTTCTCCTTCTTCTCCAGCTCCTTGATGACCTGCTTGAGGCGCTCCTCGAAGTCGCCGCGGTAGCGCGTGCCGGCCAGCACGCTGCCCATGTCCAGGGCGTACACCTCGTAGCCCTTCAGCAGATCCGGCACCTTGCCCTCGGCGATGCGGCTGGCCAAGCCTTCGGCGATGGCGGGCTTGCCCACCCCGGCTTCGCCCACCAGCACGGGATTGTTCTTCAGGCGCCGGCAGAGCACCTGCACGGTGCGCTCCAGGATGTCCTCCCGGCCGATCAGGGGCTCCAGCTCCCCCTTGGCCGCGGCCTGGGTCAGCTCGCGGGTGAACTGGGCCAGCGCCCCGCGCCTGGGCCGGCGCCGGGCTTCCTGCCCCTCCTCCTCCGCATCTTCGGCGCGGGTCTCCCCGTTCTCCTCCTCCTCCTTTTCCGGCTCCTCGATCCCGTGGGAGACCACCCGCAGCAGGTCGTAGCGGCTGATGCCCGCCTTCTTCATATAGAAGGAAGCGAAGCTCTTGGGCTCGTCGAACAGGGACACCAGGATGTCCCCGATATCCACGATTTCCTTGGAGGCCGCCTCGGTGTGGAACAGGGCCCGGGCGATCACGGACTGGAAGCCCAGCGACTGGCCGGGCTCGGCCTTCTTGACCGCGGGCATCTTCTTCTGCAGATGGCTGTCCAGCTCCTTCTTCATCTCCTCCGGGTCCGCTCCGCAGGCGGCCAGTATCTGCCGGGCCACCTCGAAGTGGGTGGCCGCGTGCAGGATATGCTCGGGGGTCAGGTACTCGTGGCCCAGCTCCTTGGCGTGCAGATACGCCGCTTGCAGGACCCCCTGGACGTCGTCGCTTACTTTCATGGCAATACCGCGCCGATCCTTTCTACGCCGCCTCGATGGTGCACTTCAGCGGGTATTCCCGCTCCCTGGCCATCTTGTGCACCGTGGCCACCTTGGTCTGGGCGATGTCCCAGGTGTATACGCCGACCACCCCGCGGCCCTTCTTGTGCACGTCCAGCATGATGCGGGTAGCCTCGATGGCCGGCTTGTGGAACACCACCTGCAGCACCTCCACGACGAACTCCCGGGTGGTGTAGTCGTCGTTGTGCAGGACCACATTGTACATATCCGGTTCCTTCAGCTCCTTCTCCGCCTCTTCGAGAAGCTCGCCGTCGAACCGGGGATCCATCGCCCTGTCAGACATAGCTCAAAACCAAAGGTACGTTAAAACCTGACCGCGGACAAGGGCATTGTAGGCGGCCCCCCCGGGTGCTTATAATCGAGGTTACCCGCATGCGCTTCGTGGCCGACCTGCACATCCACTCCCACTTTTCGCTCTCCACCAGCCGCGATCTGACCCCGGCCCGCCTGGAGGCCTGGGCGCGGCGGAAGGGCATCGGGGTGGTCGGCGCCGGCGATGCCACCCATCCGGGCTGGTTGAAGGAGCTGAAGGAGAGCTTCACCGCCGCGGAAGAGGGCCTGTTCAGGCTTCGTTCCGGGGGAGTACTCGACCCCGGTACTCTGGCGGCGCACAGCAGCGCTTCCCCGCGTTTCCTGCTCTCCGCCGAAGTGTGCACGATCTACCGCCGCGGGGACCGCACGCGCAAGGTGCACCACCTGATCCTGCTGCCGGGATTCGAGGCGGCGGAGGCCCTGCAGCGCCGCCTGGAGCGGGTCGGCAGCCTCGCCTCCGACGGAAGGCCGGTGCTGGGCCTGGACGCGCAGCGTCTCTTGGAAACCGTTCTGGAGACCTGCCCGGGGGCCTGCTTCATCCCGGCTCATATCTGGACCCCCTGGTTCTCCGCCCTGGGGGACAAGTCCGGCTTCGACTCCATCGAAGAATGCTACGGCCCGGCGAGCCGCGAGATCTACGCCGTGGAGACCGGGCTTTCCTCCGATCCGCCCATGAACTGGGCCTGCGGCTTCCTGGACCGCTTCGCCCTGGTCTCCAACTCCGACGCCCATTCGCCGGAGAAGCTGGGACGGGAGGCCAACCTCTTCGATACCGAGCTCTCCTACCCGGCAATCATCAAAGCCCTCCAGGCGGCCGCCGGGCCTGCACCCGATGCCGGCGGTTTCCTGGGCACCATCGAGTTCTTTCCCCAGGAGGGCAAGTATCACTACGACGGGCACCGCAAGTGCGGGATCTGCTGGGAGCCCCGGCAGACCCTGGAGAAGGGCGGGCTATGCCCGGTGTGCGGCAAGCCGGTGACCGTGGGGGTGCTGCACCGCGTGGCCCAGCTGGCAACCAGGCCCGTCGAGGCGCCGCCTGGGGAGCACTCGGCGCCGACGGCGCGGCGACGCGCCGCCTTTCACTCCCTGATCCCCCTGAAGGAGATCCTGGCCGAAATCGCCGGCATCGGGGCCCAGTCGCGCCAGGTGGCCCGGCGCTACGACGAACTGGTGGCCGGAAGAGTCACCGAGCTGGACCTGCTGCTGTCGATGCCCGTGCCGGAGGTGGCCCGCCTGGGCGGGGAAGCGCTGGGCGAGGCGGTCCGCCGCATGCGCGAGGGCCGCGTTCGGGTCCAGGCGGGCTACGACGGGGAATACGGGCGCATCACCCTGTTCGAGCCCGGCGAGGCCCGCGAGCTGGGCGGGCAGGCCCTGCTGTTTGGGCAGCAGAGCCCTGGCCGGCCCGGGGGGAGGTCCTCGGGAAGTCGGCGCGAAGGCCGGCGGGACGCCGGCACTCCGTCCTCGCCTCCGGGCTCCC
>MIBK01000030.1:24358-25921 GCA_001829505.1 Spirochaetes bacterium RBG_16_67_19
GCGGACCTGAGGGCCTTCCGCGGCGAAGCCCGACAGAGAGGTCGGCGCGAAAGCAGCCAGCCCCGCGGCAGCGCCCCCCTGGCCCGCCTTTCGGCCCCCGCGCTCAATCCGCAGCAGCGGCGGGCCGCGGAGCACGGGGCGGGGCCGGCGCTGGTGCTGGCCGGGCCGGGCACGGGCAAGACCGCCGTGCTGGCGGCCCGCATCGCCCACCTGGTCCGTTCGCGCGGCGCCGCGCCGGAGGCAATCGCGGCGGTCACCTTCACCAACCGGGCGGCGCGCGAGATGCGGGAGCGTCTCGGGCTGCTGCTTCCCGACCCCCGGGTGCGCGAGCGGATCCGGATCGGCACCTTCCACTCCTTCGGGCTGGCCCTGCTGAAAGCCTACGGGGAGCGCTTGAACCTGAGCTGGCCCTTCACGATCGTGGACCAGGAGGAGCGCGAAGAGCTCCTGGCCGCGCTGCCCGGCTGCCCGAAAGGCAGGGCCGGGGTCCTGGCGGAAGCCATCTCCCTGACCAAGCAGGCGGCAGAAGAAGATCTCCCCGCTGACCGGAAAGAGCTGTTCACGCAGTACGAGGCCACCCTGGCCCTGCACAACGCGGTGGACCTGGACGACCTGCTGCGCCTGCCGGTGCGCCTGCTGTCCAGCCAGCCGGAAGTGCTGGCCGAGGTCCGTTCCCGCACCACCCACCTGCTGATCGACGAGTACCAGGACGTGAACGCCGTACAGTACCGTCTGGTGCGGCTGCTCATGCCCGCCGGGGATGCCCCGCTGTTCGCCATCGGGGACCCCAACCAGGCCATCTACGGCTTCCGCGGCGCGGATCCCCGCTTCCTGGGGCGTTTCCGGGAGGACTACCCGCTCGCCTTGCTGTACGGGCTGAAGGCCAGCTACCGCTGCTCCTCCACGATCCTGAAGGCCTCTACCGCCGTGCTGCCGCCCGCCGCAGTAGGCGTGGGGCCCAGGAGCCGGCCCGCGAAGCGCCGCGCGGGACCGGAAGCGCGCCTGCTGATCAGCGAGCACGCCAGCGAGGACAGCGAAGCGGAGTACGTGGCCCGGACCATCGAGGGCCTGATGGGGGGCACCGGCTTCTTCAGCGCGGGGGAGCAGCAGAGCGGCATCCGCAGCTTCGCGGACATCGCGGTGCTTTGCCGGGTGGCCCGCCAGATGGAGCCGCTGGCCCGGGCGCTCGCCGCTCACGCCATCCCCTGCCAGGCGGCCACCGACCAGCCCTGGCTGCGGCAGGAGCCGGCCCGCTCCATCCTGCGCATCCTGCAGGCCCTGCGGGCGCCGGGCAACACCCTGGCCCGCGAACGGGTGCTCGGAGCCCGCCTGGCCACGGCGGAGGACCTGCTTCGCTGGCGCCGGGACTTCGAGCGGGACGGGGACTTGAGCAGCCTGTTGAGCAGCCTGGCCGCCGCCTTTCCCCTAGCCGGCCCCGCCGGGCAGGCCGCCGCAGCCGGCTCCGGCCTAGCTGTCCCGATCGGCCTGGCCGGCCTGGCCGCGGAGTCCGGCGGGGGCATCGACAAGTTCCTGGAGGCCGCCCTGCTGGGCACGGAGCCCGAT
>MIBK01000030.1:25936-26280 GCA_001829505.1 Spirochaetes bacterium RBG_16_67_19
GCGGAGCGGGTGAGCCTGCTGACCCTGCACGCGGCCAAGGGGCTGGAGTTTCCCTGCGTGTTCATCACCGGATGCGAGGACGGCCTGCTGCCCTACACCCTGCCCGCCCGGCGGCCGGCCGACCCCGAGGAGGAGCGGCGCCTGTTCTACGTGGGCCTGACCCGGGCCGGCGCCTACCTGTACCTGAGCCACGCCCGCCGCCGCTTCCTGTTCGGACGCGAGCTGCGCCTGCCGCCCAGCCCGTTCCTGGCCGGGCTGGACGAGGAGCTGGCCGAGCGCCTGCAGCCCGACCCCCCGGCCCCGCCCCGCGAGCCGACGGCGGAACAGCTGGACCTGTTCTGATG
>MIBK01000031.1:0-1729 GCA_001829505.1 Spirochaetes bacterium RBG_16_67_19
GAGGATGCGCTCCGCCTCGGCGATGTCCCGGCGCCCGATGGCCATGGCCATCAGCACGCTGGAGCCCACCGTGATGCCGATGGAGAGCGAGATCATCACGAACAGGGTGACCTGGGAAATGCTGACCGCCGCGACCGCCTCCGCGGAGAGCTTGCTCACCCAGAAGGCATCCACGGCATTGTACAGGGTCTGGAAGAACATGGAGAGCATGACCGGCCAGGCCAGGGCCCAGATGTGCGAAAAAAGATTCCCGACGGTGAGATCGCGTCCGCGCATCAATCCTCCCTATTGGCGAAAATACCTGACCAATATAGTAATATATAGCAGGACTGACAAGCCGGTTGGAAAAGCGGTATCTTCTCCCAAATGAAGATCGGCGGCTACAGCTTGTTTCCGATTCCGGGGGGGCGTTTCCGCCTGGACGGGGGGGCCATGTTCGGGGTGGTGCCCAAGGCGCTCTGGGAACGGGAGCATCCCGCCGACGAGCACAACCGCGTCGAGATAGTAGCCCGCAGCCTGCTGGTGGCCGGGGAGGGTCGGCTGCTGCTGGTCAACACCGGCATCGGGCAGAGCTGGGCGGAGAAGGAGCGCGCCCGGTACGCCGTGGATCCGGCGGTACGGCTGGAGGACAGCCTGGCCGCGCTGGGCTACCGGCCGGAAGAGGTGACCCACGTGCTGCAGACCCATCTGCATTTCGACCACGCCGGAGGGGCAATGGTAGAGCGCGGGGGACGGCGCGTGCCGCTGTTCCCCCGGGCGGAGTACCTGGTGCAGAAGAGGCATTGGCAATGGGCCCAGGCGCCTTCCGAGCGGGACCGGGCCAGCTTCCGCTCCGAGGACTGGGAGGGCCTGGCCGGATCCGGGCAGCTTCTCCTGCTGGACGGCGAGGAGGAGTTCCTGCCCGGGCTGCACCTGCACCTGGTCCACGGGCATACCCCTCACCAGCAGCTCCTGCGCGTGACCGACGGCCGCAGCAGCCTGCTGTACTGCTCGGACTTGGTGCCTTTCCTCTCCCAGGTCCGGCTGCCCTGGATCATGGCCTACGACCTCAATCCGCTGGCCACCCTCGAGGAGAAGCGCCGCCTGCTGGGTCGGGCCGCCGCCGAGGATTGGCTGCTATTCCTGGAGCACGACCCGCTGGTGCAGACCTGCCGCGTGCGGCAGGGAGCCAGGGGTCTGGAGGCCGTCCCGGCCGCCGCAACCCCGGCCGCCTCCTGAGACCCGCCGCATGCTGTTTGCCTTCGATAAGGCGGCTCTGCGCTCCGGCCAGCGCATCGTCCTGTCGGATATCGACTGGCGCGTGCGGGAGGGGGAGCATTGGGCCGTGCTCGGGCCCAACGGGTCGGGCAAATCCACGCTGCTGCGGGCGGTCCTGGGGGACGTGGCGGTGGTCCGCGGCAACTTCCGCGCTTTCCCGTCGCTGACCGGATCGGCTTCCGGCGAGCCGTGGAATCCGCCGATCGGCTGGGTTTCCTACGAGCTGCACCGCCGGCTCATCGCCCGGGAGGA
Organism: Spirochaetes bacterium RBG_16_67_19; assembly: GCA_001829505.1. GTDB lineage: Bacteria > Spirochaetota > Spirochaetia > SZUA-6 > DRHE01 > MIBK01. Next base: position 1,510 of record MIBK01000031.1, read on the forward strand.
GAGCCTGGAGGCCGCGCGCTGGTTCAGCGCGGATCTGGACGGGGCCGGCAGGGCCGGGGAGCTGCTGCGGGAGCTCGCGCCCGCGGCCGGCGGGCCGGACCCCGCGCAGGAGGCCTGGGTCCGGAAGCTGGTCGGCCTGTTCGAGCTGGAGCCCCTGCTGCCCAGGCCCTTCCGCACCCTCTCCACGGGAGAGTTCCGCCGCCTGCTGGTAGCCCGGGCG
>MIBK01000031.1:1887-7750 GCA_001829505.1 Spirochaetes bacterium RBG_16_67_19
CACCCACGTGCTGGGTTTGCGGGGCGGACGGATCCTCTGGCGGGGCCCGCGCCGCCGCACGCTCACGCCGCGCAACCTGCGCCGCCTGTACGGCGCCGCCCCGCCGCGGGCGGAGCCTGAGGCTCCGGCGGCCCGCCCGGTAGCGGCCCGGCCGGCAGTGGCGCCGCCGGAGGTCCTGGTCCAGATGCGCGACGTGCGCGTGCGTTACGGGGACAAGACCGTGCTGGAGGGCCTCTCCTGGACCATGCGCCGGGGGGAGCGCTGGTGCATCCGGGGACCCAACGGGTCGGGCAAGAGCACCCTGCTGGCCCTGATCTGCGGCGACCACCCCCAAGCCTACGCCAACGACATCCGCCTGTTCGGGGAAGCCCGCGGCAGCGGGGAAAGCATCTGGGACATCAAGCGCCGCATCGGCCTCTTGTCCACGGAGTTCCAGATCGCCTACCGCAGGCAGGCCAGCGGCCTGGAAGTGGTGGTGTCGGGCTTCCACGACTCCATCGGGATGTACGAGCGCTCCAGCCCGGCCGAGGAGTCCTCGGCCCGGGCGCTGCTGGAAGGGCTGGGGCTGGAGAGCCTGGCGGAGCGGGATTTCGACGCGCTGTCCGGAGGCCAGCAGCGTCTGCTCCTGCTGGCCCGGGCCATGGTCAAAGCACCCGAGCTGCTGGTGCTGGACGAGCCCTGCCAGGGGCTGGATCCCGCCAACCGGGCCAGGATCCTGGCCATGATCGACCGGATCGGGGACGGCGCCGAGCTGATCTACGTGTCGCACCACCGCGACGAGCTGCCGCGCTGCCTGACGCACCTGCTGGAGCTGCCTGCAGGCAAGAGCAGCCGCCTGGAGGCAGGCGGATAAGGTGGCGGGCGCTACGCGCGGCCGGGCAGCAGGGTTTCCCGCAGGGCCGTGAGCCACCGTCCCGGCTGGGCGAAGCGGAAAGCCGCCGTCTCGCCCTGACCCTCCGAGGTCCGGAAGCGGATGGCCACCACGTACTGGCGCAGGGTCCTGCCCCGGTGGGTGTTGGAAAGGCCTATGTTCAGGATTGCCGCAGCCGGGATGCTGAGCTCAAAACCACCGACCCGGGCCCGGAAATGCAGCCCATCCTTGAGCAGCACCACGGCGCCCAGGGAGCGCAGGGGTCCCGCCGGCTGGGATTCCAGCCCGTAATAGGTGACCAGGTAACTGGTGCGCACCACGCCCGCCCGGGGATACTTGCGGCGGAGCCTGGTGGATTCGGCCAGGCGCAGGGCCGCCACGGACAGGATCATCCCCAGGAAGAGCAGGGCGGTCAGACGCCAGCCGGGATCGGCCAGACGTTCGGCGAAGGTCATGGCTTCAGTCTGGGGGCACGGACGGGTTCAGGGTGCGCCCCTGGATCAGGGTGGCCTTGATGGCCGCGGTCCACTGCGCGGGCAGAGGGATGCGGAAGGCCGCCTTCTCCTCCTTGCCATCGGCGTTCAGGAAGCGGATGGCCACCACGTACTGGTGCAGGGGCTTGCCCTTGTGCGTGTCGGTCACCCCGATGTGGGTGATGGCCGCCCCGGGAATGGTAAGCTCCCGGTTGGCGAAGCGGGCCCGATAGTACAGGCTGTCGCGAAGAAGCACCAGCGCCCCGATGGAACGCAGGGGCCGGCCGGGCTCGGACTCCAGGCCGAAGTAGTTGACCCCGAAGCTGGTCAGCACGATGCGCTCCCGGGGGAACTTCTCGCTGATGCGCCGGGCTTCTCGGTTGCGCAGGACCACCAGGGCCAGCAGGATCCCCAGGAAGACGGCGGCGAATACCAGCCAGCTGGGATTGGTCAGGCCTTCCATGAAGTTCATTTCAGCTTCGAAAGGTAGCGCATTACCCGGGCTCTGGCAAGGGAGCGCAGGAGCCCGGCCGGGGCCTTCAGCTCGTTGAGAAAGCTTTCAGCGATCTCGCCGTCGCTGCGGCCCTTGCCGCGCAGCTCCTGGATGAAGTCCCGGTTCATGTCCAGCAGGCTCTTCAGGCGCCCGGTGCGCTCGGCGGTGAGGACCAGTGCCAAGGCCACCGCCGCGATCGACAAGACCAGGGTGATGATGTAGTCGTAGCGCGGATCGGGGACAATGAAGCGGAACAGGGAGCGGGGGTTGCCGGCGTTGAAGATGGCGTAGAAGTCCAGCGCCAGCAGGACCACCACCAGGATGAACAGGTACTTGCGTGTTGTTTCTTTCATGCTTTCAAAAAAGATGGGGCAGGATCCCTGCCCCATCTCGCATTCCTTTCCGCAAGGACGCGAAAAGCGCGTCACTCGATGATGATCTTGCGCTCCTCGCCGACCTTCATGGCCGCCCATTCCGCCTCGGCCTTCTTCCAGGCCTCCTCGGAGGCTTCCGCTTCCCAGACCGCCAGGCCGCGCTCCTCGCGCGTGGCGCCCTTCAGCAGGTTGTCCAGCAGGATGGTCACAATGGCCGTGACCGCCATGCCCGTCTGCAGGATGGCCTGGCAGATGTTGCCCAGGACCTCGGCCAGCCTTCCGGCCTCGGCCCAGTTGATGCGCGCGGCGTTGAAGTGCGCCGGCACGCTCAGGCCCGCGAACAGGCCAATGCCGATGATGAACAGGTTGCGGGCGTTGTTCAGGTTCACGAACTGCAGGTTGGAGAGCCCGACCGCGGCGATCAGGCCGAACAGCCCGACGAACATGGAGCCGACCACCGGCTGCGGCAGGGTGGCCAGCACGGCGCCGAACTTGGCGAACAGGGGGACGATCAGCATCAGGATGGCCCCGGTGCGGATCACGCGGCGGCTGGCCACGCGGGTCAGCCCGATGGAGCCGATGTTCTCGGAGTAGGAGGTGGTGCCGTTGCCGGTTTGCAAGATGCCGTCGATCAGGCAGCCCAGCCCCTCACAGCCCAGGCCCTTGGAGATCATGCGGGCCGTGGGCACCGGCGCCTCGGACATGCGCGCGCAGGAGTGGTAGTCGCCGATGGACTCGATCATCGAGGCGATGTACCCGGCGATCATGCCGATGGCCCCGGCCAGGGTGATGGAGCTAAGCGTCGGGAAGCCCCACTTGAAGGGGATCAGCGGCCGGATGGAGAACCAGGGGGAGGTGCGGATCAGGTCCAGCTTGCCGGCCAGGTTGGCCGGGTTTCCTGGGGCGATCCAGCCGAACAGGGTGCCCAGCAGCGAGGCGAGCCAGCCGGTGGCGATGGCCAGGATGACCGGGAACAGGAGGAACACCCGGGATTTGCGGGAGAACACCTGGGAGTACAGGATCAGGGCTAGCAGGGTGATCAGGGAGACTACCCAGTTGCCGGCCATCCAGGGGGCGCCGATCCCGTACAGGTTCAGACCGATCATGGCAATGACCGGGCCGATGACGATCGGGCCGAGGATCCTTTTCACCTGGCCCATGATCCCGGTGTAGCCCAGCACGATCTCAAACACGGAGGCGAACATGATCGCCGCGGAAACCTGCTGGATCATGACCTGCCAGCCCAGGCCCTGCGCCGCCACCATGCTCACGATGGCCAGGCCCGGACCCAGGAAGGAGAAGGTGCCGCCCTGCACGATCGGCAGGTTGTTGCCGATCTTGGAGACCTGCAGCAGGGTGGTGATGCCCGAGGCGAAGAACATGGTGGAGATGAGCAGGGCCAGCTCCTCCGGGGGCATCTTCATGGCGCCGCCCATGATAAAGGGGATCAGCACCGTGGCCCCGAACATGGTCAGGTAGTTCTGGAGCCCCAGCAGGATGGCCAGGCCGATCCGCGGTTTGCTGCCGATGGGGTAGAGGACCCACCCCTTGGCCTGCTTACCATTACTCATACGCGAACCCTCCTACGTAGGTTTGAAAAACCAAGAAAGCCGGCTCCCTGACAGGGCGCCGGCTCTCCTTTTGCCGGTTATGGAAGCTGCTGGCAGATCTCCGTGTACAGCTCCGGGCGCCGGTCCCGGAAGAACTGCCAGCCGTCGCGCACTTCGCGGATCTGGTCCAGGTCCAGGTCCGCCGTGACCACCTCGTCCTTGTCCTCGCTGCCTTTGATTATAACTTTGCCGCGCGGGTCCACGAAGTAGCTGGAGCCGTAGAACTTGCCGAACTCCCAGGGCTTCTCCAGGCCGACGCGGTTGTTGGCCCCGATGAACACCCCGTTGGCCACTGCCTGCGCCGGCTGCTCCAACTCCCACAGGTAGCGGGACTTGCCTTCCGTGGTGGCCGAGGGGTTGAACAGGATCTCCGCTCCTCTTAGTGCCAGGATGCGGGCGCATTCCGGGAAGTGCCGGTCGTAGCAGATGAAGATCCCGATTCTCGCGTAAGCGGTCTGGAACACGGGGAAGCCCAGGGTGCCGGGCTTGAAGTAGAACTTCTCCCAGAAGGCGGGGTAGGTATGAGGGATGTGCACCTTGCGCATCTTGCCGAGGTACTCGCCGTCCGCGTCCAGCACGGCCGCGGCGTTGTAGTACACCCCCTCCTGCTCCATCTCATAGATCGGGAGGATCAGGACCATATGGTATTTTTTGGCCAGGGGGGCCAGCCGCTCGGTGATCGGGCCGGGCACCGGCTCGGCGGCGCGGTACCACTTGATGTCCTGCTCGGCGCAGAAGTACGGCCCATGGAAGATCTCCTGCAGGCAGAGGATCTGCGTGCCTTTTTTTCCGGCCTCCTCGATCAAGGGCAGGTGCTTCTGAATCATGGCCTCCTTGATCTCCTGGACCGAACCCTCGTGCCGGGGATTGGTCGCCTGGATGAGGCCGCAGCGGATGACTCTGGGCATGCGCGATTGTATCGCAGGGAATTCTAAGCCGTCAAGCAAATTCCCGGGAATTTACATCGGCTGCCGAGGTACTGGGGGGCTGCGGGGAACACGGCCGGCCGCACGCCCGGCCGCCGCGCGCCCCTTGACGGGCGGGCGGCGCGGGTCATAATGCAGGCGTGGGCAAGCGCGGCGTGCGGGTCATGGAGCTGGAGGATTTCCTCTGCCGCTGTGGCGCGGCGGATTTCCGGCGGGAGCCCGTTGATGAGGAGCCGCTGGCCATGACCTGCCGGCGCTGCGGGCGGCGCTTCTCGATCCGCAGGCTGGAGAAAAAGAGCCGCCTGAGCGGCCTGCCCATGTCCTTCGGCTTCCGCAGCCTGTACTGGGACCGGTTCGACCACTCCGGCGGTTCGCAATTCGGCGTCGCCGACGAAGGATGGGAGATCCGGGAGGCGGAAGGCCCTTCCCCGCCCGCCTAGAACCCCGCCAGCGGCACGCGCTTTACGAAGCGCCCCTTCACCCCCTCGCCGACGAACTTCATGCGGTCCCCCGACCACTCGGCCACCCGCCTTCCGCGGGAGTACACGATCTCCGGGGTTCCGGTGAGCTCCCAGCCTTCCCACGGGGTGTAGTCCACGTTCTGGTGCAGCTTCTTCTGGGACAGGGTGAACTTGCGCTGGGGGTCGAAGACCACGATGTCCGCGTCCTTGCCCGCCGTGATCGCCCCTTTGTCGGCCAGGCCGAACATCCGCGCGGTGCCGGTGGACAGCACGTCCACCATCCGCTCCAGACTTATCCGCCCCTTGACCACCCCCTCGCTGTGCAGGAGCATCAGCATGGTTTCGATGCCGGGGGCGCCGTTGGGGATCTTCTTGTAGTCCTCCTTGCCGTTCATGTCCTTCTGGCCCTGGAAGTTGAAGGGGCAGTGGTCGGTGCCCAAGGTCTGCACGTCCCCGTCCCGCAGGCCCTTCCACAGCTCCTCCAGGCTCTCGGCGGTGCGCAGGGGCGGGCTCATCACGTACTTGGCCCCCGCCCAGCCCGGCTCCTCGTAGCGCTCCTCGCTCAAGGTCAGGTACTGGGGGCAGGTTTCGGCGTAGACCCGCAAGCCCCGGTCCCGGGCCTGGCGGACCTTCCAGAGGCCCCGGCCGGAGGATA
>MIBK01000031.1:7763-11149 GCA_001829505.1 Spirochaetes bacterium RBG_16_67_19
GATGCGGCCGCCGGTGAACTCCACGGCTTTGGCGCAGCGATCCACGGCCTCCTCTTCGGCCAGCTCAGCATGGGCCCGGGCGTGGTACAGCGGGGAGAGCTTGCCCTCCGCCGCGTAGCGCTCGTTCAGGCGGCGGATGATGTCGAAGTTCTCGGCGTGCACCTGGACCAGGCCGCCGTGCTCCCGGGTCTCCTCCAGCAGGCGGATCATGGTGTAGTCGTCCACCCGGAAGTCGTAGAAGAGGAAGATTTTGAAACTGGGAGTGCCGTAGTCGAGGATGGCCTTCCTGACCTCGGCGATCACGTCCGGGCGGGAGTCGGTGACCCCGGGGTGGATGCCGAAGTCCAGGTGGGTCTTCCCCTCGGCCTTGCCCTTCTGCCGCTCCACCGCGTCCCGCAGGCTTTCCCCCTTGCCCTGCAGGCTGAAGTCGATGATGGTCGTGGTCCCGCCGCAGGCCGCGGCGATCGAACCGGTCCGCCAGTCGTCGGCGGAGGTGGTGCCCATGAAGGGCATGTCCAGGTGGGTGTGCGGATCGATGGCCCCCGGCAGGATGTACTTTCCCGCGGCCTCCACCGTCTCGTCGGCCTTCAGGTTCAGGCCCGTGCCGATGCTCTTGATCCTGTCGCCCTCCACGTATACGTCGGCCTTATAGCTCCCGGCGGAGGTCACCACCAGGCCGTTCTTCAGCAGTACGCTCATGGTATGGTCCTCCTCCTCAGCGTTTCAGATCCACCGGCAAGGGGGCCATCTTCAGCGCGGCCTCCAGGCTCGGGTCCATGACGGCCGTCTCGCGCCGTTTCCAGCCCTTGGGCATTTCCTTGAAGCTGATCAGGCCGTGCACCGGGCAGACGAAGCTGCAGATCATGCAGCTCAGGCACTTGTCCTCCACCAGCCGCGGGCGGCGCTTCCTGGCGTTCCATTCCAGGGCCTGGCCGCCGGCGTCGTTGCAGACGATCAGGCATTGCCCGCAGCCGATGCAGCGGTCCAGGTCGTAGCTGGCCACTCCCTGGCGGGCCAGGTCGAAGTGGTCGGTTTCCTGCAAATGGGGCAGGGCCTGGCCCACCAGGTCGGCCACCCGGGTGATGCCGCGGGAGCTCAGGTAGTCGGACAGGCCCTCGATCATGTCCTCCACGATGCGGTAGCCGAAGTGGATGATTCCGGTGGTGACCTGCACGGTGGCGGCGCCCACCAGCAGGTACTCCAGGGCGTCCACCCAGGTCTCGATGCCGCCGATGCCCGAAATCGGCAGGCCCAGGTCCTGGCACTTGGCCAGGTCGGCGATGAAGTGCAGGGCGATGGGCTTGACCGCCGGGCCGGAGTAGCCGCTCATGGCCCCCACCCCGAACACGTTGGGCCTGGGCACCAGATCCTCCAGGCCGATCTCGGAGATCCCGCGGATGGTGTTGATGGCGGCGATGGCGTCCGCCCCGCCCTTCTTGGCGAACACCGCCGGCTCGGTGATGTCGGTGATGTTGGGGGTCATCTTGGCCATGACCGGGATCTTTACCGCCTTCTTGACCACCTCGGTGAAGCTCTCCAGCAGGTGGAAGGCCTGCCCGACCTTGTGGCCCGAGCCCTCGATGGTCATGTGCGGGCAGGAGAAGTTCAGCTCCAGCATGTCCGCCCCGTTGTCCTCGGCCGCCTTGGCCAGGTACTCCCAGTCGTCGTTGGAGAAGCCCATCAGGCTGGCCACGATGGGGTGGTCGGGGTAGTGTTTTTTCAGGTACAGGAAGTCCAGCAGGTTGTCCTTCAGCGGGCGGTCGGAGATCTGCTCCACGTTCTGCAGGCCCATGAGCTGCTTGGAGCCGTAGTGGTAGGCGTTCATCCGGGGAGAGGGGTGCACGATCGGCCAGCGCCCGGAGGCCAGGGTCTTGTAGACCACCCCGCTCCAGCCGGCCTCGAAGGATTTGGCCACCATCTCGGCGCTGTTGGACACCGGCGAAGAGGAAAGCAGGAAGGGGTTCTTGAAGCCCACCCCGCAAAAATCGATCGACAGATCGGGTTTTTTCGAAAGCATGTCACGACTCCTTTACTTCAGGGATTCCAGGATCGCCCGGGCGGCCAGTTTGCCGTCCTGCACCGCCTCGACCACCAGCGCCGGGCCGCGCACCAGGTCGCCGCCGGCGAAGACCCCGCGGGCAGAAGTCTTGCGGTTCTTGGCCCCGGCCAGCACCAGCCCGGACCCGTCCACCTTCACGAGGCCCTTCCAGTCGGCCGGATCGGGACGGTTGCCGATGGCCTCGACCGCCAGGGAAACCTCCAGGGTCCAGGCGGAGCCCTTGATCTCCACCGGCTTGCGCCGGCCGTCGGTGCCCGGCTCCCCGAGGCGCGTGCGCAGCAGGCGCAGGCCCTTGACCCTTCCCGAGCCGTCGGTTGAATAACCAGTAGGCTGGTTGAGCAGCAGGAAGTGCACGCCCAGGCTCTGGGCCGCCTGGCGCTCGTCGGCTTCCGCGGGCATCTGGGCGTAGGAGCGGCGGTACACCAGGTACACGTCACGCGCCCCCAGCTTGAGGGCGGACTCCGCGCAGTCCATGGCCACGCTGCCGCCGCCGATTACGGCCACGGCCTTGCCCTTGACCTGCCTGCCCAGCTCCTCGAAACGCTCCTCGCGCAAGGCGGCCAGGAAGTCCACGGAGGTGTACACCCCCTTGATCCGGCCCTTGGCCTTCAGGCGCTCCGCGCCCCACAGCCCCGGGGCCAGGAACACGGCCCGGAAGCCGGAGTCCAGCAGCTTCTGCGCGCCCTGGGCCCCTTCAATGCGCGAGTTGCACTTGAACTTCACGCCCAGGTCCTTGAGGTCCTGCAGCTCGTTCTTCAGAAAGGCCTTGTCGAAGCGGTAGGCGGGAACTCCGTAGCGGATGACGCCGCCCGGCTCCGCGCGCTCCTCGAACACCGTGACCTGCACGCCCTGGCGGGCCAGTTCCGCGGCGCAGGACAGGCCCGCCGGCCCGGACCCGACCACGGCCGCCCTCTCCGTCCTGGGGACGGGCTTCGCATAGGCCTGGAAACCCAGGCTCCAACCGTGCTCGATCAGGAAGCGCTGGATCTTGCCGATCTCGATGGCCCGGCCGATGCCGGTGGTGCTGCACTCCTTCTCGCACAGCCGTGGGGTGGGGCAGAGCACGCCGCAGGCCCCGCCCAGGGCGTTGTTTTCCTTTATCGTGCGGATCGCCCCGGTGACATTGCGCAGCCGCAGCTTGCGGATGAACGTGCCCGGGTCGGTCTCCGCCGGGCAGCCCCTGGAGCACGGTGCGTCGTGACACAGCAGGCAGCGGTCCGCCTCGGCCAGGGCCTGGGTGAAGTCGAATCCCTTGCCCATCTTCTTGAACTGATCCGCGTAGCTCACGGTCGAGCCTCCTGAAAAAAATCTCTCCCGCCTAAATCGA
>MIBK01000032.1 GCA_001829505.1 Spirochaetes bacterium RBG_16_67_19
GGTTCGTGGAGATGAAGCCGCGCGACATCGCCGCTCCCCAGACCTTCTTCCAGTGGGACGGCGGCGGGATCGTGCCCTTCTCCGAGGCCTGGCTGCAGGCCGCCCCCTCCCACCATCACACCGCCGCCTACGGCCGCCTCAACCGCCGCATCGCCCTGACCGCCCAGATGGTGGGTCTGGCCCACGCCCAGATCTGAGCATCCGGCCATGACCGAGCAGGAGCGCTACCAGCGCGTGGACCTGCCCTTCTATCGAGAGGAGATCCGGCCGGTATTGCCGCCGACGGTGCTGGATTTCCACGCCCACGTGTGGAGCCGCGATCACTGGCGCAAAGCCCCGGCTGGAGGCTCTCCCGATGGCAGGTACATGGTCGTGGAGACCGAATACCCGGTAGAGAGCCTAGCCGCCGACGCCCGCGCCATCTTTCCGGACAACGGCTACCGGGCGGTATGCTTCGGCATGCCCACTCCGCAGGCGGACATCGAGTTGACCAACCGCTACCTGGCGGAGGCCGCCGGGACGGGCTGGCTGCATCCGCTGATGCTGGCCGGCAAGGGCCTGGCCTCACCCGCGGAGCTGGAGCGGGCACTGGCTACGCGCGCCTACAAGGGCTACAAGGTCTTCCTGAACTGGCTGGGCGACGACTACGGGCAGTGCACCATCGAGGACATGCTCAGTCCGGTGGAGATGGGACCGGCCGGGCGGCTGCGCCTGATCGTGCTGCTGCACGTGCCGCGCGCCGGCCGCCTGGCCGACCCGGTCATCCAGGAAGGGGTGCGCGCCCTGGCCCAGGGGTACCCCCGCTCCCAGATCGTGCTGGCCCACTGCGGGCGCTGCTACCTGCCCGACGAGATGTCCCGGGCGGTAGGCTGCCTGAAGGGATTGGACAACGTCTGGCTGGACACCGCCATGGTCATGGACCCCACCGTCCTGCAGATCGTCATGGAGGAGCTGGGCCCCGCCCGGCTGCTGTTCGCCACCGACTTCCCGGTCCCCGCCATGCGCGGGCGGCGGGTGTACGCGCTGGATCATTGGGTGGACCTGGTGCTGCCGGGCCCCGAGCCCAGCGCCTACCGCGTGATCACTCCGGACATACGGGCCAGCTTCATGGCCTACGAGATCGTCCAGGCCATCCGCCGGGCCGGGGAGCGCGCCGGCATCTCCACGGGGGAGCTGGAGGCCATCTTCCACGACAACGGGGCGCGGCTGCTGGAGCGGGTGGAGGTATAGCGGGTGACCGGCAACACGTCCGTGCGCGGGCTATGGTTCCTGGTTCCTGTGGTGCTCTTGTGGGCCTCCACTCCGCTGCTGGTATCGGAGGTCTCCAAGGGGCTGTCGATCTGGGAGGCCAATGCCTTGATCTCCGGCTTCAGCACCCTGACCCTGGCCCTGGCCGTGACCGCGTTCGGCCGCTGGCCGGCCCTGCGCGCCCTGCGGGGAGGCCAGTTGGCCGCCCTGCTGGGCCTGGGCGCCGGCGCGAACTTCCCCTACACCGCTTTGTACTACCTGGCTTTCGCCCTGGCGCCGGAGGCGGCCGGGGAGGCGAACATCATCAACTACCTGTGGCCCCTGTGGGTGCTGCTGCTGTCCGTGCCGCTGCTCAAGGAACCGCTGACCTGGAACAAGGTCCTGGGCATGCTCATCGCCTTCGCCGGCGTGTACCTGCTGGTATCCGGCGGGAACTGGATCCGTTTCCGGACGGAAAACCTCCTCGCTTACGCCAGTGCCGCATCGGGAGCCGTTTTCTGGGGTCTGTTCTCCGTGCTCTCCAAGCGGCAGGGGGAGCGGGAGCCGCTGACCGCCCTGTTCCTGTACCTGGGGGCTTCCTCGTCTGCTTCACGCTCCTGGCTTTGGCCCTGGCCGGCGCCGGAGCCATCCGTCTCACCCCGCCCTCCGGCCGCGCCTGGCTTATGGTGGCGGCCATAGGCGCCGGGGCCAACGGCCTGGGCGCCCTGTTCTGGGTCCTGACCCTGCGATACAGCGACACGGCCCTGGCCTCCACGCTGGTCTACCTGACCCCGTTCGCGGCCCTGCTCTTCCTGGCCGTGTTCCGCGGCACCCCCATCCGGCCGCTGCAGCTGGCCGCCCTGGCCCTGATCCTGGGCGGCCCGCTGCTGGAGCGCTTCGCCCGGCGCCTCTCCTAGAGATCCCGCCCTTCCGCTTGCTCCGGCAAACAAGGCCCCGGAGGTTGCCGGTATATTGACTTGCAATATATAGTATGTCTATATATTGATATTCTATGCATCGGCAAGCCGATAGCGACCGGGAACAGCTGCGCCGCGACATCACCGCCGCTCTGCAGGACCTGCTGGCGGACAGGCGGCTGCCCCTCTACGACCTGATGAGGTTCCATTTCGGCTGGACCGACGAAAACGGCGCGCCGACGCGGGCCGGTGCGGGCAAGATGCTCCGCCCCACCCTGTGCCTGATGGCCTGTGAGGCGGCCGGCGGAAGACGCGAGCGGGCACTGCCGGCGGCGGCCGCCATCGAGCTGGTGCACAACTTCTCCCTGGTGCACGATGACGTGCAGGACGACGACCGGGAAAGGCGGGGCCGCCCGACCGTCTGGAGCCTGTGGGGCAAGCCGCAGGCGATCAATGTCGGCACGGCCATGCGCATCCTGGCCAGCCTGGCCCTGGAGCGGCTGGAGCTTCCCGCCGCCAGGATCCTGCAGGTCACTGACTGCCTGGACCGGGCCACGCTGCGGCTGATCGAGGGCCAATACCAGGACATCAGCTTCGAAACCCGGAGCTCGGTCAGCACGACCGAGTATCTGCAGATGATCCGCGGCAAAACGGCCGAGCTGATCGCCGCCGCGCTGGAAATCGGGGCGCTCGTCGGCGGCGAAGACCCTCAGGCGCCCCGGCGGCTGCACGAGCTGGGGCTGGCCCTGGGCCTGGCCTTCCAGATCCGGGACGACATCCTGGGGATCTGGGGGGACAGCGCCCTGACGGGGAAACCGACGGGCTCCGACATCGCGCGCAGAAAAAAAACCTACCCGCTGGTGTTCGCCTGGGGGAGGGCGGAAGGCAGAGCCGGCGAGCGGCTGCGGCAGCTCTACGAGTCCCCCGTATTGGGGCTGGAGCAGGTCTTGGAGGTGGCGTCCCTGCTGGAGGAGCTCGGCTCCCGGGCGGCCGCCCAGGAGCTGGTCGAAAGGTACAGCCTGGAAGCGCTGACGTTGTTGGGGGGACTCGGTTTTCCCGCGCAGGCATCCGCCGGATTCCGGCAAATGATCACCAGCCTCGTCGGCCGCAGCGCTTGAGCAGGAGCGCAAACCGCGCTCCCAAGGAGGTCGAGCACATGAAAAGCACAGCTGCCCCTAGGCCCCTGGACCGTCAGGCCAGGCTCCTGCGGTCCATCCGCAGGGCACAGGACGCCCTGCTCCGCCGCCAGCACCCGGATGGGTACTGGGCCGGCCCCCTGGAGGCCGACGTGAGCGTAGGGGCGGGGTACATACCGTTGATGTTCCTGCTCACCGGCCGGGTCCCGGAACCTCAGTCGGAAAGAATCGCCTCCCACCTGCTTTCCCGGCAGAGCCCCGACGGTTCCTGGCCTTCCTATTTCGGCGGCCCTGGGGATCTCAGCGTGAGCGTCCAGGCCTACTTCGCCCTCAAGCTGGCAGGCCTGAAGCCCGGGCAACCCGGAATGCGGACGGCCCGGGAGTTCATCCGCCGGGCCGGCGGCATTGAGGGGGTGAACACGATCACCCGCATCTGGCTGGCCCTGTTCGGCCAGGTGAGCTGGGAGGAAGTCCCGACCATCCCGCCTGAGCTGATCCTGCTGCCCTCTTGGGCGCCGCTGAACATCTACGAGTTCGCCAGCTGGTCGAGGGCCACGATCGTGGCCCTCATGGCCATCATCGCGCTGCGCCCCGTCAGTCCGGTTCCCGCTTCCGCCTCCCTGCAGGATATTTCCATTGGAGGCAACGGGAAGAGTCCGGGGGAAAGCAGGCCGTCCCCGTCCAGGCGAGGCTGGGAGGCCGTCTTCCTGCGGCTGGACCGCCTGCTGAAAGCCTGGGAGGCAAGCCCCCTCAAGCCGCTGCGCCGCAGCGCCCTGCGGAAAATCGAGGAATGGATCCTGGCCCACCAGGAGGAGGACGGCAGCTGGGGCGGCATCCTGCTGCCCTGGGTCTACTCGCTGATCGCCTTGAAGAGCCTGGGCCGGCCGGCGCAGGACCCGGTCATCCGCAAGAGCCTCCTTGGGCTGGAGAGCTTCTTCATCGAGGAAAAGGGCGGGCTCTGGCTGCAGCCGGCGACCTCCCCGGTCTGGGACACCGCCTGGAGCGTGATCGCCCTGCGCGAGTCCGGGCTTCCCGCGGACCACCCTGCGCTGCGCAGAGCCGCCGGGTGGCTGATGAAGCAGGAAATCCGCCGCCAAGGGGACTGGTCGGTCAAGAATCCGCGAACCCCGCCGGGGTGCTGGGCCTTTGAGTTCGTCAACAGGTTCTACCCGGACCTGGACGACACGGCCATCGTTCCGCGCGCTCTGCTTCGGGTTCGATTGGACGGGCCGGAGGAGGAAAGAAAACAGGAGGCCATCCGGCGGGCCGCCGCCTGGGTCCGGGCCATGCAGTGCAAGGACGGAGGCTGGGCGGCCTTCGACAGGGACAACAACCGGCGCATCCTGTCCCACGTGCCCTACGGGGACTTCATGACGCCCCTGGATCCGGCCAGCCCCGACGTCACCGCGCACGTATTGGAGCTGCTCTGCGAGCTGGGCAACGGCAGCCCTGCCGTTTCCGCGGGTATCCGCTACCTGCGGCGGCGGCAGGAACCGGACGGGGCCTGGTACGGGCGCTGGGGCGTCAACTACCTCTACGGCACCGGCTTGAGCCTGGCGGCGCTGGCGGCCGCCGGTGAGCAGCCGGAAGAAGTCTGGATTCAGAAGGCCCTGGCCTGGCTGGAGGCCTGCCAGAACCCCGACGGCGGCTGGGGCGAGTCCTGCCACAGCTACGACGAGCCGAGTCTGCGGGGCCAGGGCCCGAGCACGGCCTCCCAGTCGGCCTGGGCCCTGCTGGGGCTGCGCGTCTCCACCTCCAACCGGAAATCCGCCTCCCTCCGCCTGCAGAGGGGAATCGACTACCTGGTGGCGAGCCAGCGATCCGACGGCCAGTGGCTGGAACAGGAATACACCGGGACCGGCTTCCCGCGGGCCTTCTACCTGCGCTACGACCTGTACCGCCTGTACTTCCCCCTGCTGGCCCTGGCCAGGTGCGGGAATGCGCCGTCGGACTTGAGCGAGCCGGAGCGGCTCATGTCCCGGATTCCGCCCGGGCAGCGCGTCCTGCTGGTTTCCCATTGCCTGCGCAAGAGCTCCGGCTGCCAAGCCGTGCAGGGCAAGTGGGGATTGGAATGCAGGCACTGCACGCAAACCTGCGCGGTGCACAGGCTGAGCGAAGCGGCCCGCCGCAGGGGCTACAAGGGGGTGTGCATCGCCCCGGGAGGAAGCATGGCGTTGAGCTACGTCCGCCGGACTCAGCCCAGGGGCATCGTGGCCGTTGCCTGCCGCAAGGAGCTGGAGCAGGGGATGCAGGCCGTGAGCGCCGCGGCCGCCTCCTCCGCGGTCCGCCCCGCCGTTCTGGCGATTCCCCTCACCAAGGACGGATGCGTGGACACCGAGGTGGACGTGCCGCGCGCCCTGCAGACCATCGAGTTGGGAGGAACCCCGAATGTCTGAAATAGGCATCAGCGACATCGCCCTTTACCTGCCCTGCAACCGCATCGGCGTTCACACCATCGCCGAGCGCCGCTGCGAGGAACAGCCCGAGCTGGCCCGGCACCTCGAACGGGCCATCACCACTACCGGGCAGAAGTCCTTGCGGTTCCCATGCGCCAGGGAGGACACCGCCACCATGGGCGCCGAGGCGGCCCTGCGGCTGCTGCAGGCCAATCCGCGGATCGACCTGGGCGCGCTCCGCTTCCTGACGGTGGGAACCGAGACGGCCGTGGACCACGCCAAGCCGGCCTCGGCCTACGTCCAGGGAATGCTGCGGCAGGCCGGCCTGGAGCTGCCCGCCTCGCTGTCCTCGTTCCAGGTCCAGCACGCCTGCGCCGGCGGCACCCTGGCCCTGCTCTCCGTCGGGGCCTTGCTGCAACAAAGCGCCGCGGAGGGGGAAATCGGCATCGTGATCTGCTCCGACGTGGCCCGCTACGAGCCGCGCACCACCGCCGAGATCACCCAGGGGGCCGGCGCGGCCGCGCTCCTGGTGGAGCGTTCGCCGAAGCTCGTCGAACTGGACCTGGCGACGGCCGGCTTCTACTCCAGCGACGTGGACGACTTCTTCCGTCCCCTGGGTTCGGGGACGGCCCGGGTCAAGGGGGCGTACTCGCTGAAGTGCTACAGCGAAGGTCTGGAAGAGGCCTTCTTCGACCACTGCCGCCGCCGCGGCGAACAGCCGGCAGCGGTGCTCAACTCCACGGATTACTTCGTGCTGCACACGCCGTTCCGCAACCTGCCCGAGATCGTGATGCTGCGGCTGCTATCCCGGGTCCTGGGGACCAACCCCGAGTCGGGCAGGGAGTTCCTGCGGCAGCGGGGCTTCGAGGCCTCGCTGGGCGCCGTCGCCGAAGTCGGCAACACCTACACCGGATCTCTGTTCTTCTGCCTGGCGACCACGCTCGCCGATCGCTACCGGGAGCAGGGAGAGGGTATAGCCGGGCGCTCCGTGCTGATGGCATCCTACGGATCGGGAAACACGATGACGGTCCTTTCGGCCCGGATCGCCGCCGAGGCCCCCCGGCTCATCGCCCGCTGGGACATCGAGGGCCTGCTGGCCGGCGGCCGCGCGGCCAGCTGGGAGTGCTATGCCCGCTGGATGGGCACCAACGGCCACGGACCGGACCTGCACGCCTGCACGCAGGCGGACTACCGGCATCCCGGCCGCTACTACCTGCGCAACCTGCGCGAGGACGGCTATCGGGAATACGGCTGCAAACCAACCGCCGACCGGCAGGAGCCGCTGGCGGCCGATGCCTCCGGAGGGCGGGGATGAAGCGGGTGACCCGGGGTCCCAACCTCTACGACATTTGCGGCCCGGCGTTCAACGAGGAGGTCTGCCGGACGGGGCCGGGGAGGAGCTTTCGGCTGGCCTACGAGAAAGTGGCAGGCCATCCTCTGCTGAAATTGCTGGTTCTGAAGCGCTGCCGCCGGCCGGAGCTCCGGGCGGCCGAGCTCGGTGAGCTGCGACAGATGATCCGCGCGATGCTCCGGGCCACTTGCGAGGACTGGCGAAATCCGCAATGGATCGACTCGACCTTCCGGCCTCTGGCCCGTCAACTGGATCAGGTTCGAAACCCCGTCTGGCAGATCCGCGAGCCGGTGCCGCTGTCGGAGGTTAGACCGGCGAACGGTGAGATCCAGCAGGTTCTGGAGCGCTGCCTCGAACACGTCTTCCGGACCTGGGGCAAGGACCGCCAGGACCCCTGGTTCCCGGTGGCGGCGCAGGTCGTGTTGTCCGGCGACGACTACCTGGACGGCGAGGCCCTCCTGCAGATCCTGCGCGGGGTGGGTTCCTTCGAGTACCAGAACATCACTGTTCTGTTCGCCCTGATCCGCTGGCTGCTGATGTGCGCTCCGGCGGGGCTGCGGCGCATCCGCCGGCCGTACGCCGGCGTGAGCGAGCCTATGACCGCGCCCTTTACCTGGATCTGGCACAGGATCGCCTTCTCGGACGTCAACTTCTTCGAGCACCTGCTGGTCTACCTGGACTGGATCGGCCCCCGCAGCGCGCAGGCCCCGCGGATCCTGCCGATCCTGGAAAACCTCCTGCGCTATTGCCTGATCACCAGCAGGGAATGGCTGGTGACGCCCAACCGGGGCATCCGCCACCCCGCCGTCACCTGCCTCCCGATCGACGCCGACGGGCGCCCGCTGTGCCGTCTCACCCCTGGCGCCTGGCGGAAGAAGAGCCAGCTCGGGTTCGGTGACTACGTTCCGGACACCGACACCACCTTCCTCAGCCTGGCCATGGCCAGGAAGTGGCTCGATCGGGTGGAGCGGGACGGGCTGGCCGCCGACCCCGCTATTCTGGAGGAGTGCCAGAGGATGCTGGACCATCCCTGGGTGCAGATCATCGCCGAGTACCAGGTCGGCGGCGCATACGGCTCCAATCCGCCGACGATCCGGATTACCCGTCCTCTGGACTATGATGGGGCGGTGCCGATCTGGTTCGACAAACCCTTCGTGAAACCCGACGGCAGGGTTGTCCGCGAAACCTCCGGCAACGAGATCTGTCCGGGCCATAACATGGACATCCTGGACTCCATCCTGCTGAATCGAGGGCAATGGCGGGCCCTGGAAGGGGAGAACCTGGCCTTCCTGCAGCGGCTCCTGGCCTTCCACCATCGCGCCTTCGCCAGCGGCAACTTCCGGCTGGAGAGCGCCCACAAGTATTACCTGCCGGAAATCTACGTTTATTACCTGGGCCGAGTTTATCGGACCTGGCGCTCGATGTCCGCTGCCGAACAACAGGTGCTGGATCCTGAAGGTCGGATCCGGCAAATGCGGGATATCGCCATCGCGTATTGCCGGGAGGAACTGCTCGCCCACACGCTGAACTGCTTTGACGCTTCCCTGGCGGTGAGCGCCCTGACCCTTCTGGAGTATGAGCCCAGGGACGACGGCCTCATCGCCACGGGGCTTCGGACCATCGTCGCCTCGCTCGGGGAGGGGGGCATCCGCCATCCGTTCAAGGCTTACGAGTGGAACCGCATGCGCCACCCGACCAGGATCCTGGTCGGCAGCCCGGTTTCCACTTCCCTGTTCGTGCTGCGGGCTTGTACCGAAGCCAGCCGCTACCTGGCCTGAGGCCGGCCGGAGTCCTGGGCAGGTCGAATCGGCTCCCCGTGCCCCAGGATCTGCTCCAGCAGTGCGGGGGCCAGCAGGGTGAATAACGGCAGGCCAACCAGTAGCCGCAGGGTAAGCATCGTCGAGGTCTGCAGGAGGACGCGGCCCACCAGGATCGTGGCCCCCAGGCAGGTTGCGCCCAGCAGCAGGATACGCGCCAGCCGACGGCGAATGCGCAGGAACAACGCGGCGCAAATGCCCAGCAGGACAAATGCCGCAGTCATGGGGCGGTCCCAGGCATAGGAGGCTGGATCGGCGCTGTTGAAGCGCACTCCGATGCGGGCGATTTCAGAAATCCACACCCCGAGCACCGGAAGCGGGAATATCATGTAGGAAGCCAGCAGCCAGTCCCGCTTCACCACCCGCACCACGGAAAGCGCCATCAGGCCGATGAACAAGGCGTACAGGGTGACGAAGAGCAGCAGCTGCACATGTTGCAGGGAAAGCCTGGAGCCGAGCAGCAGGTCCCTGGCGGAGCGATAGACGAAGTCCATGGAATAAAAGACCGTGGCGATCAAGGGGGTCAGGGAATAACCGATCCAGGGATAGAGCCAATTCGGCCTCCCGCGGGCCCAGCCGCTGAGAGCCACGTAAAGCACGCCACCGAAGGAAGCCAGCAGCACCAGCGGGCTAGTCCACAGGTGGGTGAGGAAAAGGGCGGCAACCAGCAGGTGCGGCTGCAGCGCCAGCAGGGCGTCGGTCCAGCTGCCCTGGCAGTACACCGCGTAGAACAGCCGTGCCAGGGACTGCGGCCGCCCGGAGCAGCGGACCGCCTCCTTCGCGCAATCCTGTGCGCCCATTCCGCGCTCCCGCAGCTCGGCCACCTGCTCAGCGAAGTGGCTCTTCAGCTCCCGGATGATCCGCCCTTCGGTGCGGGGGTCCAGATGCAGGTGCGATCGCACCCGGTTCAGGTAGCTTTCGATCAGCTCCATAAGCGCGCCTGGGCTACGAACCCCTGGGCTGGAGGATGAGATTCATCGCGGTGGTGAACTCCACCCAGGTGCTGAGCCGCCGCGAGAGGGCCTTTTTCCCTTTCTCCGTGATGGTGTAATGCCGCCTCTGCTGGCGGCCGGCCTGGGCGGCCCACTCGCCCCGGATGAGTCCCTCCTGCTCCAGCTTGTGAAGCACGGGGTAGACGGTTCCCGCGCGGAATTGGAAATAGCCCTTGCTCCGGCTTCGGATCTCCTGGATCAAGCCGTAGCCGTGGATGCGCCCGGACTTGGCGATCAGGTACAGCAACAACGACGGGGTGTTCCCGCGCAGCAGCTCTTTTTCGTTCAGCACCGGACAGCCCTTCTATATAGATGCACTACATAGAGTAGCAGCCGCTCACCTCTCCTGTCAACCGAAAACCAGACCTTCCCGGATCTTGCAGCAGCAAGGTACACCGCGTTCACCCAGCTGCCGACGAAGCGCTGGTAAGCCTGCTGATCGGATGTACAGCGCCCGGTTCGGCCCGGGGTTTTCGCCGAGTTATTGCCGGGAGACTTCGGCTCGATCTGGTCGGGATCAGGGAACCCTGGAGGGCGGCGCCGAGAAGCAGGACCAGGAAACGCGCCGCCAGGGTGGAGAAAGGCAGTTCGGGCCAGAAACCACTCACGAAGGCGCCTCCTTCTTCCGATTCTGCCGAATCAGCTTTTCGAGCCGCTCGAGGTCCTCGGCGCTCAAATCCTTGCCGTGCAGCGAGACCAGGGCAGTCACCGCCTTTTCCACGGAATTATCGAAGTAGGTGTTGAGCAGCTGCCGCACCGCCCCCCGCATGGCCTGCCGGCGTGGGGTGACCGGGCTGTAGAGGTATTTCTTCCCTTCCTGGACGTGGCTCAGGTGTCCCTTGCGCTCCAGGATGTTCACCAAGGCCCGGACGGCCGAATATCCAGGGGGATCGGGGATTCCTTCCAGGATTTCGGCCACCGAGGCGCGCTGCTGGCGATACAGGAATTCCATGATCTGCCGCTCTCTTCTGCTCAGGTTGCTGTAGGGCATTGCCCACCTCCGTCGTTGTGCATGCTATCTTTTTAGCATATTTGGGAGGGGCCGTCAAGTTTTCCCCCGAAAGAACAACATGTACCAGGTCCATATCTCGCCGGGTATCTTCCGCTCGATCTGCTCGGGGTGCAAGTCCTCTTTCCCTCTGGCGGGCCTTGTCCAGCCTCATCAGCCCCAGACCCTGGCCCTTGCTCCCCTCGACGAAGGTGAAGATGAACTGGCAGCAGATGCCGCCTTTGACCTCGGCGGACAGCGCCTTGTTGGGGGATGGGGAGTCTACCCCGTCCGGCTGCACCGCTATTTTCGCAAACGGTTGGTCCAGCTCGGCCTCCCGATTCTGCCAGGTGCCCACGAAGTAGTGCAGGAGAAAATGCGGCTGCTTGAGAATCGCGGCAGTCAGCCCGGCCTCAGCCCAGCTTCAGCCCCCGCCGGGCGTTGGCCCAGAACAGCCCGTCCTTCTGCTCCGGGCGCAGGTGGTGGCGGTCGCAGGCATCCAGGACGGCCTTCATCTGCTCGTACAGGAACAGGGAGTAGGTCGCCTCCACCTCCGGGCTTTCGCGCCGCTGGTTCCAGGAGAAAGGCTCCCGGCAGAGGTTGCGATACTCCCGCTGCGTCC
>MIBK01000033.1:0-506 GCA_001829505.1 Spirochaetes bacterium RBG_16_67_19
GCGCGCAGCTCTTGCCCCGGTCGGCGGCGATCTGGCGCAGGCAGTCGATCACCCGCCAGGCGAGCTCGTTCTCCCTCTGCTCCGGCGCGCAGCTCTTGCCCCGGTCGGCGGCGATCTGGCGCAGGCAGTCGATCACCCGCCAGGCGAGCTCGTTCTCCCTCTGCTCCGGCTGGTCGTCCCACCGGTCCCCGCGTCCGACCCGGCTCCCGGGCTCCGGCGCCTGCCCCTGGCGGTACTTGCCCGACAGCCAGCCGCCCCCCAGGGGCGACCAGGCCAGCAGCGCCAGCCCCTCCTCCTCGCACACGGGCAGCAGCTCCCACTCCGTCTCCCGCACCAGCAGGCTGTATTCGGCCTGCAGCGCGACCGGCGCCGACCAGCCGTTGGCCCGGCTCAGGCCCAGCGAGCGCACGAGCTGGGAGGCCGTGAAGTTGGATACGCCGAGGTAGCGGACCTTCCCGGAGCGGACCAGGTCGTCGAAAGCCCGGAGGGTCTCCTCCAGCGGGGTG
>MIBK01000033.1:540-6069 GCA_001829505.1 Spirochaetes bacterium RBG_16_67_19
TGTAGTCGGTCTGCAGGCGCCGCAGGCTTTCCTCGACGGACTGCAGGATGTGCTTGCGGGACAGGCCGGAGTCGTTGGGCCCTTCCCCCGTGGCGAAGAACACCTTCGTGCCCAGCACCACGGCGTGCCGGGAGTTTTTCGCTTTCAGCCAGGAGCCCAGCATCGCTTCCGAGGCCCCGCCGTTGTAGGTGCTGGAGGTGTCGAACAGGATGCCGCCCTGCTCCACGAAGAGGTCGGCCATGGCGGCGGGTTCCTCCGCGCCCCAGCCGAAGGTCTGCGTGCCCAGGGCCAGCTCGGAAACCACCAGTCCGCTGTTTCCGAGAAACACGCGCTTCATGGCCGCCCGCCTACCCGCCAGCCCGCCTGCCAGCCGGGCTCTAGGCGCGGACGGCTACGTCTTGCGGCAGGTCGCGGAACTCCAGGTCGGTTCTGCCGGTCCCGCTGTGGAAGATCACCAGAAGTCTGGCCGGCTTCCGGCCGACCGGGAACGGGCTTCCGTGCCAGGCGCCCTTTTCCAGGATGAAGGCCTGCCCGGGCTTCACCCTCACCGCCACAATGCCCTCCAGCCCCGCCGCCGAGCCCTCCTGGGGGGGCGCCAGGCAGGCGATCGCCTCTCCCTCCAGGGCCACCAGCGCCTCCCGGCTGTGCAGGTGGCGCTCCATCTTGTGCAGGATCTTGGGACGCGGGCGGCATTGCACCACCCCGGAGGAGCAGGGCGATCCCAACCCGAGGTCGTCCACGGTATCGAAGTAAGAGGTCTCCGCGCCCGGCTCAGGCTTCACCCGCTGGGCCGGCGTGAGCAGAAGGCCGATGCCCTTCAAGGCTTGTTCCGACAGATCCACCGTCCTGATTTCCATGGTGCCTCCGCTCCGGCAGTATAGGCCCGGACGAAAAAACTTGACAGCCGCCCGGGGCTCTGTTACGATGCGAGCCTTGAGCAATTACCCACGTGCTGGGCATATGACTTATCATGGTTGGACGGAGCTCGTCTCCTGCCAATAAAACCGGGTCGTCGACCCGGGTGATTCCAGCGGCAAAAGGAGTTTGTATGCAGGGAAGAAAGGTTGCCTGGATTGCATTGATCCTCGTGGCTCTTTTCGCCCTCCCGCAGGTGTGGGCGGGCGGCGCGGAAGAGAGCAAGGGGAAGGCCGTCACGATCGGCGTGTCCGTCGGAGACCTGAGGCTGGAGCGGTGGAAGCGCGACATGGACTACATGGTCCAGCACGCCATCAAGATCGGCGCGGCGGTGTTCGCCACCTCGGCGGACGGCGACGAGAAGCTGCAAATCGCCCAGATCGAGAACATGCTGACCAAGGGCATCGACGTGCTGATCTGCCTGCCGGTCAACAGCAAGGTCCTGGCCCCGGCAGTCGAGGCCGCCCACCGGGACGGGGTGAAGGTCATCGCCTACGACCGCATCATCGAGGACAGCGACCTGGACTACTACATCACCTTCGACATGCTGGGCGTCGGCAAGCTGCAGGCCCAGTACCTGCTGAAAATCGTTCCCAAGGGCCGCTACTACTTGCTGGCCGGTCCGAAGGAAGACAACAACGCGCGCCTGTTCCGCCAGGGCCAGATGATGATCATGCAATCGAAGATCGACAACGGCGACGTGAAGGTCGTCGGCGACCAGTGGGCCGGCGGCTGGCTGCCTGAGAACGCCATGAAGCTGACCGAGAACGTGCTGACCGCCAATAACAACAACATCGACGCCATCCTGGCCTCCAACGACAGCACCGCCCAGGGCGCCATCCAGGCGCTCAAGGAGCAGGGCCTGGCGGGCAAGATCCCCATCACCGGGCAGGACGCCGACCTGGCCACCTGCCAGGCCATCGTGGCCGGCGAGCAGACCATGTCGGTCTACAAGCCGCTGCCCAAGCTGGCCGCCGCGGCCATCCAGCTGGCCTTCGACGTGGCCACGGGCAAGCAGATCACGACCAACGCCACCTACCCCAACGGGAAGAAGGACGTGCCCTCGATCAACCTGGACATCATCGCGGTGGACAAGTCCAACATCCTGCAGACCGTCATCGCCGACGGCTTCCATCGCTACGAGGACGTCTACAAGAACGTTCCCGAGGCCATGAGGCCTCCCAAGCCGAGCAACTAAGGCAGGCAGCATCCGGGAGGGGCCGCACCCGCGGCCCCTCCCTTGTTTGCGGGGGGGATATGGGCGCCATCCTGGAAGCGCGGAACATTACCAAGGACTTTCCCGGCGTGCGGGCCCTGGACGGGGTTTCCTTCTGCCTGGAGGAAAACCAGATCCACGCCTTGTGCGGCGAGAACGGGGCGGGCAAGTCCACGTTCATCAATGTGTTGAGCGGGTACTTCCCTTCCTGGTCGTACACGGGGGAAATCCTGGTGGCAGGGCGGCAGAAGAGCTTCTCCGCGATCACCGAGGCGGAAGCGGCCGGGATCGCCGTCATCCACCAGGAGCTGAACCTCTTCCCAGAGCTCTCCACGGCGGAGAACATCTTCATGGGCCACGAGATCGCCCGCGGGGGCATCCTGGACTGGAACGAGATGTACTCCCAGACCGGCGACTGGATCCGCCGGCTGAAGCTGGACTCGGTGGAGCCGACCACCAAGGTGAAGAACCTGGGCATCGGCAAGCAGCAGTTGATCGAGATCGCCCGGGTCCTGCGCCTGCCGCACATGAAGATCCTGATCCTCGATGAGCCCACCGCCTCCCTCACCGAGAGCGAGACGGAGCTGCTGCTGGACATCCTGCGCCAGCTGAAGCGCGACGGGATCGCCTGCATCTACATCTCCCACAAGATCGAGGAGGTGATGACCATCGCCGACCGGGTGACCGTCCTGCGGGACGGGAAGACCGCCGGCGGGGGGTCCATCCGCGAGCTGTCCAAGAAGGACATCGTGCGCCTGATGGTGGGCCGCGAGCTCACCGACTACTACCCCAAGGACCCGCACGCCGACCGGCAGGAGTGCGTCCTGGAGGTGAAGGATTTCTCCGTGACCGACCATTCCACGGGCAAGCCCATCGTGAAGGGCGCGGGCTTCCGCCTGTACCGCGGGGAAATCCTGGGCCTGTTCGGCCTGGTCGGGGCCGGCCGCACGGAGCTGGCCTCCAGCCTGTTCGGCTCGCCTCCGGGCAGGACCGGCGGGGAGATCCGCATCAAGGGACAGAAGATCCGCTTCGATTCGCCGCGGGCCGCGCTGCGCCAGGGGCTGGCCTACGTGACGGAGGACCGCAAGGGGCAGGGCATCATCCCCACCATGAACGTGCGCGAAAACGCCTCCATCGCCTTCCTGGACAGGTTCAAGACCTTCCTGGGCATCGACCAGAACCGCGAGGTGGTGGAGGTGCAGTCCAGCGTCCGCTCCTTCCAGATCAAGACCCCCAGCCTGAACACGCGCATCATCAACCTGAGCGGCGGCAACCAGCAGAAGGTGCTGCTGGCCCGCAATCTGCTGAAGGACATCGACATCCTGATCCTGGACGAGCCCACGCGCGGCATCGACGTGGGGGCCAAGCAGGAAATATATGCCATCATGAACTCCCTGGTGGCCAAGGGCGTTTCCATCATCATGGTCTCCTCCGAGCTGCCCGAGGTGCTGGGCATGTGCGACCGCATCCTGGTGATGTGCCGGGGGGAGATCACGGGGGAGTTCGACAATTCAGCCAAGGACGTCACGCAGGAGCGCATCATGATCTGCGCGACGGGCACCGGGAGCGAGGATTGATCATGAGCAACGAGAAGAAGAGCCTGAGCTTCGACCTGCGCAAGTACATGATGGTGATCGCCATCGTGGGCATCTGGGTCATCTTCGGGGCCGTGTCCGGCGGCACCTACCTGCTGCCGCGCAACCTCTCCAACCTGTTCCGGCAGTCGGTGTTCACCGCCATCCTGGCCATCGGCATGCTGAACGTGATCGTCCTGGGCCAGATCGACCTCTCGGTGGGCTCGATGGCCGGTTTGTGCGGCGGGATCCTGGCCATCGCCAACGTCTGGAACGGGGCCTCCCCGGTGCTTTCCATCATCATCGTCCTGGTGGCGGGCCTGCTGCTGGGGGCCTGGAACGGCTGGTGGATCGCCTACCGCAACGTTCCTTCCTTTATTGTCACCATGGCGGGGTTGCTGGTGTTCCGCGGAATCCTGGTGGGCATCACCGACGGCATCACCATCGGTCCGGTCAGCCCCTTCTTCGGCCTGATCGGCAAGGATTTCCTGCCCGCGCTGGTGGGCATCATCCTGGGGGCGATCGTGCTGGTCGGGGTGCTGGCCGCCCAGTATGCCGGACGCGCCGGCAAGACCGGGCACGGCCTCCGCGTCACCTCCGTGCGCAACGAGATCCTGAAGAGCGCCTTCTTCATCCTGCTGGTCGCCGCCTTCGTCCTCACCATGAACGCCTACCGGGGAGTGCCCAACCCCGTGGTGATCGTGCTGGTCCTGTTCATCATCTTCAACTACCTCACCAACAAGACGGTGTTCGGGCGCCGCATCTACGCGATCGGCGGCAACAAGATGGCCTCACGCCTCGCGGGCATCAACATCAAGCGGGTCACCCTGGTCGTCTTCGCCATCAACGGGGTGATGGCGGCGATCGCCGGGATCTTTCTCACCTCGCGCCTGGACGCGGCGGCCGTGAACGCGGCCACCTCCGCGGAGCTGGACGGGATCGCCGCCTGCGTGATCGGCGGCACCAGCCTGATGGGCGGGGTGGGGACGGTGTTCGGGGCGATCGTCGGGGCGGTGGTCATGGCCAGCCTGGACAACGGCATGAGCCTGCTCAACGCCCCCTCCTTCTACCAGACCATCGTCAAGGGCCTGGTGCTGCTGCTGGCCGTGTGGTTTGACATGTCGCGCAACAAGGGGGAACGCTTCTAGGCGGCCCCATAGAGCACAGGAGGAATGTGATGCAGAAGAAGATCAAGGTCGGGATTCTCACCTTCGGCGACGGCCGCGAGTTCCTGAAAAAGGACCTGGAGCCGATCAACGCCAAGTTCCAGAAGAAGTTGAGCGACGCCCTCACCAGGGACGGCTTCGAGGTGGTGGCGGGCGAGGAGGTGATCTGGACCAACCCCCTGGCCGTCAAGTACGGCAAGATGATGCAGAACGCCGGCGTGGACTGCGTGGTGTTCAACTACTGCGTGTGGGCCTGGCCGGGCTTCGCCCGGGTGGCCGCGCAGTTCTGCCCCCAGCCCCTGGTGCTGTACGCCGATCTGAACCCGGGCTTCCCGGCCATGGTGGGCATGCTGGCCAACGCCGGCTCCCTGGACCAGGTGGGCATCCCCTTCCACAAGATCTTCGGCGAGCTGGGCAACAAGGAGATCTACGGACGCCTCAAGGCCGCCATCCTGGGCATCTCCGCCTTCAACCGCCTGAAGGGCCTGACCTACGTGCACGTGGGCGGGCGCTCGCTGTGCATCGACACGGCGGTGGCCGATCCGGCGCTGTGGATGGAAAAGTTCGGGGTGGACGTGGACCACGTGGACCAGATGGAGCTGGTGCGCCGCGCCGAGCTGGAGCTGGCCAACCCGGCGAAGGTGAACAAGGCCTTCGA
>MIBK01000033.1:6102-6989 GCA_001829505.1 Spirochaetes bacterium RBG_16_67_19
CACCGCCGCCGATGCCAAAATGAAGAACACCGAGGAGCTGACCCGGCGGGCCATCGCCCTGTACTACGGCATGATCAGCCTGTGCGAGGAGTTCGGCTACGACTTCTGCGGCATCAAGGGCCAGCGCGAGCTCACCGAGCACTACGTGACCTCGGACGTGGCCGAGGCCTTCCTCAACGACTACTACGGGCCGGACGGCACGCCGCACGACCCCATCGTGTGCGCCACGGAAGCCGACATGGACGCCGCCCTGACCATGAAGATCTTCGAGCTGATCTCCGGGCAGCCGGCCCTGTTCGCGGACCTGCGCAGCTACTACCCCGACAAGGGGGTCTGGGACCTGTGCAACTCCGGCTCGCACGCCACCTACTTTGCGGGCAAGAGCAAGAACGCCGCGGACAACCTGAAGAACGTGGAGTTCCGGCCGGAAGGCTTCTACTATCCCGCCGGCGGGCCCTCGGTGTACCACATCGCCAGGCCCGGGGAGGTCACCCTGGCCCGCCTGACCCGCAGCGGGTCCACCACGCACTACAAGATGGTGGTGGTGCACGGCGAGTTCGTGTCCTTCGGCGCCGCCGAGGACGAGAAGCTGGCCGCCATCGAGCAGGACAACTGGCCGCACGCCTTCGCCAGGTACGACTGCGACATGGAGACCTTCATCCAGGCCATGAGCTGCAACCACATCCACGGCACCTACGGCAACTGGGTGAAGGAGCTGGAGGTGTTCTGCCAGGCCGCGGGAATCGAGTTCGTCAACCTGTCGAAGTAGGGGGCGCCGAGGTGCTGAAAGGAATACCCGCGCTCCTGTCCCCGGATCTTTTCTCCGTGCTGATGTCCATGGGCCACGGGGACGAGCTGGTGATCGCCGACGGGAACTTCCCGTCGGC
>MIBK01000034.1:0-12804 GCA_001829505.1 Spirochaetes bacterium RBG_16_67_19
CTCGCGGCACCTCATCGCCGCCAAGTCCCCGCAGACCGGCACCTTTTCGGACAGCTACGCCGGCGGCTGGTTCGGCGCCGAGCTGGCCAAGGCCGGCTGGATGGGGATCATCTTCGAGGGCCGGGCCAAGGCCTTGAGCCTGCTGCGGATCGACGGGGACAAAGCTACCCTGGAGGACGCGCACGAGCTGGCCGGAAAGACCACCTACGAGGTGGACGAGCTGTACAAGGACTACCGGGTGGCCACCATCGGCCCGGCGGGCGAGAAGCTGGTGAAGTTCGCCATCGTGGCCAATGACTGCACCCGGCGCCAGCGGGCGGGGGTGGCCGGCCGCGGCGGCATGGGCGCCGTGATGGGCTCGAAGAACCTGAAGGCCGTGCTGGTGAAGGCGGAAGGCGCCCCTGACCAGTTCATCCCGGCGGAGCATCGCGCCGGGGTGACGGAGCTGCGCCGGGAGTTCGTGGAGTATCTGAAGAAAGAGGTGGTCCCCGGCATGGGCCTGGGCGGCAACCTGCCGGCCATGCAGGTGACCGCCGACGCCAAGATCACCCCGGTGTCCAACTTCCGCCGGGGCTACGACGACGAGTACAAGAAGGTGGGCGAGAGCGCCTTCAAGGAGATCACCACCGGCAAGAAGACCTGCTACCTCTGCCCGGTAGCCTGCGGGGTGAGCACCAAGGCCGCCCTCGGCCCGTTCGCCGGCACGGAGCTGGAGCGCATCGAATACGAAACCGTGGCCCTGAACGGCCCCAACTGCCTGCAGTACGACATCGGCACCGTGGTGAAGATCGGCCGGCTGTGCAACGAGGCCGGCATCGACACCATCGCCTTCGGGGCCATCACCGCCTTCCTCATGGAGCTCACCGAGAAGGGCCTTACCGACTACAAGCTCCCCTGGGGCGACGGAGCGGGCCAGGTGCGCCTGCTGGGCGAAATCGCCCGGCGGGAGGGCCTGGGCGACCTGCTGGCCGAGGGCCTGGCTCCGGCCGCGAAAAAACTGGGGCAGGAGCGCTTCGCCGTGCAGGTCAAGGGCCTGGAGATCCCGGGCTACGACTCGCGCGGGCCGGTGGGCATGGCCCTGGCCTACGCCACGGCGGACCGGGGCGGCGACCACCTGCGGGCCTGGACGGTCGTGGCCGAGGCCTCCGCGCCGCATACCCTGGAGGGCAAGGCCAGGCTGGTCAAGGACCTGCAGGACCGCAACGCGGGGCTGTGGACCCTGATCGGCTGCGACAACATCCCGGCCAACACCACCGGCGACCCGGCGAAATTCGTGGAGCTGTCGGTGAAAGGACTGAACGTGCTGGGCCAGGAAATGAGCGTGGAGAGGCTGCTGGAGAGCGGCGAGCGGATCTACAACCTCACTCGCCAGTTCAACGTGCGCGAGGGCTTCAGCCGCAAAGAGGACCGCCTGCCGCCGCGGCTGACCGAAAAGCGGGAGGACACCGGCTGGAGCATCGCCGCCGAGGACTTCCAGCGGCTTCTGGACGAATACTACGGCCTCAGGGGCTGGGACCAGGAGGGCCGGCCCACCAAGGCCACGCTGCAGAAGCTGGGCATCAAGACCTGAGGATGGTGCGGGTCAAGCTGTACGGCAGCGCGCGGGCCTTGGCCGCCCGGGAGGAGCTCGCCCTGGAGCTGCCCTCCGTCCTGCCGCTGCAGGAGCTGCTGCAGCGCATTGCCCCGGAAGGACGGCCGCTGCCCCCGGGAATTGCCAGCGCAATCCTGATCAACGGCAGGAACTGCGCCTTCCGCGAGGGCCTGGCCACCCCCATCGTCGACGGGGATCTGATCGAGGTCCTGCCCATCGTCACCGGCGGGTGAGGCCCCCGGGCCTGAAAGCGGCTACCTGCCGTTGAACACCGGCAGCAGGCAGTCGTACAGGCGCCGGTAGTCGGCGTACAGCAGCTCGTAGGGCTCGCGCTGCCGCGGGTCCGGCTCGAAGCGGCGGTCCACCTCCACGATCCGCGACAAGGCCTCCGCGGCCGACGGCCAGGCGCCGACGGCCGTCCCGGCCAGGACCGCGGCCCCCAGGCAGGCGGCGTCCTCCGTGTTCCTGGTGGTCGTCACGGGAAGCCCGGTCAGGTCCGCCTTGATCTGGCACCACAGGGGACTCTTGGCCCCTCCCCCCAGGGAGCGGATCTCGCCCACCTCGATGCCCAGGTCCCGCACCGCGTCGATCATCCGGCGGCAGATCAGGGCCACGGACTCCAGGATGGCCCGCAGCACGTGCGCCCGGGTATGGTGCAGGCTCAGCCCGTAAAGCACCCCCCGGGCCCTGGGATTGGCTTCCGGCAGGCCGGCGCCCTGGAAGTGCGGGAGCAGCACCAGCCCTTCGGCGCCCGCCGGGATTGAAGAAGCCTCGCGCGTGAGCAGCTCGTAGGGATCGGTCCCGGAAGCGGCAGCCTCCCTCATGGCCTCGGCGCAGAAACCATCCCTGAACCAGCGCAGGACCATGCCCCCCGTCATGGAGAAGGCGTGCATCATGTAGGTGTCCGGCAGGCCATAGTAGAAGCAGGGCATCTGCCGCAGGGGATCGGTCCGGGGCTGCTCCACCAGGGCCACCACGGCCACGTTGGAGCCAGTGCACTCGGAAAAGATGCCCGGGCGCACGTTTCCGACCCCCAGCGCGCCGCAGGCCTGGTCCAGCGCCCCGGTGGCCACGATGGTGGAGGGAGCCAGGCCCAGCTCCTCGGCCGCTTCCCGGCGGATCGTGCCGATCGCCTGCCCGGGCTCCACGACCTCCGGCAGCTGCTCCTCCCCGATGCCCAACTCCTGCAGCATCCGGGGCCAGTAGCGCTTGGTGCGCAGCTCCCACCAGGTCGTGGAGCAGAGCAGGGAGCCCTCGGCCACGAAGCGGCCGGTCAGGCGGTGGATGAGCCAGTCTTCGATCAGCAGGAACTTGTGCACCCGCCCGAAAAGCTCCGCCCGGTTGCGCCGCAGCCAGAGGACCTTGGAGGCCGGCCACATGGGCAGCATGGCGACCTGGCCGGTGACTTCGTGCACGAGCTGGTTGCCCAGGGCGGCGGCCAGGTCGTCGCTCTCGCGCTGGGCGCGGTTGTCCATCCAGACGATAGCCGGGGCCAGGGCCCGGCCCTGCCGGTCCACCGCGAGCAATGTCTCCCCCTGGGCCGAGATGCCCAACGCCCGGATGCGGCCGGGGGCCACGCCGCCGGAGGCCAGGACCGCCGCCAAGGCGTCCCGGAAGGCCCGCCAGTAGACCTCCGCCTCCTGTTCCACCACCTGGGGCGCGGGGGTGAGCAGGGGGTACTCCCGGGTGCTGGCGGCGACCCGCCGGCCGGAGCCGTCGAACAGGGCCGCCTTGATGGCCGTGGTCCCCAGGTCCACACCGAGCAGATGGCCCATCGCCGCGGATTAGCGCCTCAACCCTCGCGGATCAGCTCCGCCACTTCCCTGCCCGAGGAAGCCCCGGCCAGCAGGCGCAGGAAAGTGGGGCTCTTGGCCAGGCGGGCGATCTCGGCCAGGGCCTGGATGTGCGGCCCGGACTGGTCCGGGGGGGCCAGCAGGAGGAAGAACAGCTTCGAGAGCTCCCCGTCGGCGGACTGGAAATCCACGCCCTGGGGGGCGATGCCGATGGCCGCGGTGAGCTGGCGCACGGCCCGGGTCTTGGCATGGGGCACGGCCACTCCCTGCTCCAGCCCCGTGGAGCCCAGCGCCTCGCGGGTGAGCAGGGCGTCGTACACCGACTCCAGCTCGGTGATCCGTCCGGCGTCCAGCAGCACCTGGACCAGCTCGCGGATCACCTCGTTCTTGGTTTTTCCGGCGAGGGGCACCTTCACCACCTCGGGAGTGATCAGATCCACTAGGGCCATGGGAAAACCTCTCTTTCGCCTCTACACCAGCGCGTCGTAAAGGGCCGCCACCCGTTCCTCGTCCTTGACCACCAGCACCGAGCAGGGCACGGTGCGCAGCGCCCGGTCGGCCTCGTCGTACAGCTCGTCCCTGCGGCTGCGCACGCTGGACAGCTCGCCCATGACCAGCAGGTCGATCTTGTTGGCCAGCACGCAGTTCTTGATTTCCTGGTGCACCGTGCCGCTGGCGCTGGCGGTCTGCACCACCAGGCCCTTCTTGCGGGCCAGGCTGCGCACGTGGTTGAGGTAGCGCTGCGAGTCCTCCTCCAGATCGCGCAGGTACTCCTCCTGCTCGGCCTTCACGAAAATGCGCGCCTTCAACAGATCGCCCAGCGCGCGGGTGTTCACCACGTACAACGCGGTGAGCTCGGCGCGGTAATAGCGCGACAGGCAGATGGCGTACTGGGCGGCGGTGATGGAACCTTCGCTGCCGTCCATGTACAGCAAAATTCTACGGATGGGGCCTTCCATCAATCTCCCCCTTTCCGGACCAGGAGCCGGTTCTTCACCATCTTCATCAGCACGAACATGTCCCGTTCGTTCTCCTCCAGCCGGTTCTGGATGAACAGGACGTTGGAGCGCAGCTCGGGGATGGCGATCTTCTCCAGGGCGTTGACCTTGCGGATGGTCTTGCGCACCTCCGTGGCCAGGCGGATGACCGAGATCTTCAGCTCGGCCAGGCGGCCCATCAGCTGCAGGGCCTGCTTGAACTCATTGATCGAGCCGTCGATCCAGAAGCTGGTGCCCATGGGGCTGTAGTAGGGCGGGTGCTCCACGAAGCTGGTCTCCACCACCGGCAGGCGCACCCCCATGACCCGGCGCTGCTTCAGGGTGATCTCGGCGGCGATGTTCACCGCGCTGGCCAGGGTGGCCACCTTGAGCTTGCCGGTGTGCATGACCGCTTCCTGCAGGGTGCGGTAGGCCTCGGCCAGGGCCCGCACCACCCGCTCCTGGAAGTCCACGGTCTGGTCCACCAGGGCCAGCAGCTCCAGCACCAGGATGTTGCGCTTCTGGTCCAGCAGCTCGTGGCCCAGGCGGGCGAAGGACAGCTCCTGGCGCAGCTTGAGGAGATTGGTCTTGGTGGGGGCGATGCTGGCCATGCGCTCTACTTCCCGTAGAACTTCTCGATCTCGGTCTCGGTCACCCGGTGCAGCTCCTCGGCCGGCAGCATGGTCAGCACCTCCCAGCCCCGGTCCAGGGTCTGCTCGATGGTGCGATCCTCGCTCTGGGTCTGGCTGACGAACTTGCGCTCGAAAGCCTCCCCGAACTCCAGGTACTGGTGGTCCAGGGGGGTGAGCTCTTCTTCCCCGATGACCGAAGCCAGGTTCCTCACGTCCTTGACGTAGCTGTAGGCGGCGAATAGCTGGCTGGCCAGGTGCGGGTGGTCCTCCCGGGTCATGCCCTCGCCGATGCCGTCCTTCATCAGGCGCGACAGGGAGGGCAGCCCGGCCACCGGCGGGTACAGCCCGCGGCCGTGCATCTCCCGCTCGAAGACGATCTGCCCCTCGGTGATGTAGCCGGTCAGGTCGGGGATGGGGTGGGAGATGTCGTCGTTGGGCATGGTCAGGATGGGCATCTGGGTGATGGAGCCCTTGTAGCCCTGCAGCATGCCGCTTCTCTCGTACAGCTCGGCCAGGTCGGAGTACAGATAGCCGGGATAGCCCTTGCGGGAGGGGATCTCGCCGCGGATGGTGGAGATTTCCCGCAGGGCCTCGCAGTAGTTGGACATGTCGGTCATGATCACCAGCACGTGCATGTCCAGGTTGTAGGCCAGGTGCTCGGCCAGGGTCAGGGCCGTGCGCGGGGTGATCAGGCGCTCGATGGAGGGGTCGTCGGCCAGGGACAGGAACAGGGCCACGTTGTCCAGCACGCCGGTCTCCTCGAAGGAGCTGGAGAAGAAGCGGGCCACGTCGTGCTTCACGCCCATGGCCGCGAACACCACCGCGAACTGGGTTTCCGTGCCGCGGATCTTGGCCTGGCGGGCGATCTGGGCGGCCAGCTCGTTGTGCGGCAGGCCGTTGCCGGAGAAGATCGGCAGCTTCTGCCCGCGGATCAGGGTGTTCATGCCGTCGATCACCGAGATCCCGGTCTGGATGAAGTCCCGCGGGTACTCGCGCGAAGTGGGGTTGATCGGCCGGCCGTTGACGTCCACCTCCAGGTCCCCGGCCGGGGCCGGGCCCCCGTCGATGGGCTGCCCCAGGCCGTTGAACACCCGGCCCAGCATGCGCTCGCTCACCCCGATCCTCTGCGGCTCGCCCCGGAAACGCACGTGGGTGCCCGGCATGGTCAGCCCCGAGGTGCCCTCGAACACCTGCACGACCACGACGTCCGCCGCGGTGTCCAGCACGATGCCCAGGCGGGTCGCGCCCCGCGGGTCCACGATTTCCACCAGCTCCCGGTAGCCCACGGGGTGGGTGTTCTTCACGAACACCAGCGGTCCGTCGATGCGGTCCACTCCCACGTATTCGCGCCCGGCCAGCAGGCGGCGCCGGGCCTCCTCGCGGGTGAAACCCGCCGGCGGCGCCTTATTGCTCTTCGTCATAGACCGACTCCAGCTGGCCCAGCGAGCGCTCCAGGCGCGCGGCGAGGCGGTCGAAGGAGGCGAGGTCCTCGTTGGCCAGGTTGAATTTCATCTTGATGACCTCTTGCAGGATCTTCAGACGTTTCAGGCGCACCAGGGTGACCCCCTTGCGGATGGCCTCCGCCCCGCGCCGCCAGAAGGTCAGGATCAGGGAGAGCATCTTCATCTGCTTCTGGGCGCTGGAGAAGCGGTCGATGTCGTCGAAGGCGCTCTGCTGCAGGAAGGCGTTCTTGAACAGGTTGCAGACTTCCAGCACGAAGCGCTGGCTGTCGGGCAAGGCGTCGGGCCCGACCAGTTTCACCACCTGCTGCAGGCGCACTTCCCGCTGCAGCAGCTCCATGATCTCCGCGCGATCCCTGGTCCAGGCCGGGCCCACCTCCCGCTCCCACCAGGCGGTCACTTCCCCCAGGTACTCGCTGTAGCTGTCCAACCAGGAGATGGCCGGGTAATGCCGGGCGTTGGCCAGCTGCCGGTCCAGGGCCCAGAAGCAGCGCACGAAGCGCTTGGTGTGCTGGGTCACCGGCTCGGAGAAGTCGCCGCCCGGAGGGGAAACCGCGCCGATGATGGTGACCGACCCCTCCTGCCCGGACAGGACGCTCACGTGCCCGGCCCGCTCGTAGAACTCGGCGATGCGCGTAGGCAGGTAGGCCGGGAAGCCTTCCTCCGCCGGCATCTCCTCCATGCGCCCGGAAAGCTCGCGCAGGGCCTCGGCCCAGCGGGAGGTGGAGTCGGCCATCACCGCCACGTGGTAGCCCTGGTCGCGGAAGTACTCCGCCAGGGTCGCCCCGGTGTAGATCGAGGCCTCGCGGGCGGACACGGGCATGTTGGAGGTGTTGGCAATGAGCACGGTGCGCTCCATCAGGCTGCGCCCCGTGCGGGGATCGATCAGCTTGGGGAACTCGGTGAGCACGTCGGTCATCTCGTTGCCGCGCTCCCCGCAGCCGATATAGACGATGATCGAGGCGTCGCACCATTTGGCGATGGCGTGCTGGGTCATGGTCTTGCCCGTGCCGAATCCCCCCGGGATGGCCACCGTGCCGCCCAGGGCCACGGGGAACAGGGTGTCGATGACCCGCTGCCCGGTGATCAGGGGGTGGCTCACCCGCAGCCGCTCCCGGATGGGCCGGGGCGTGCGGATCGGCCAGCGGTGCATCAGGAACAAGGGGATTTCCCCCGCGGCGGCGGCCACCGCCCCAATGGGCTCCGTGACGGTGTAATCGCCGGGGCCGGCCAGGGACTTCAGGGTGCCGGCGGCCTCAGGCGGCGCCAGGATACGGTGCTCCACCCCCTGGGTTTCCTGGACCGTTCCCAGCACCATGCCCGGGCTGACCTCCTGGCCGCTCTTCAGGGCGGCCGGCTGGAAGCGCCACTTCTTCTCGCGATTCAATGAGGGCAGGCTGATCCCCCGCTCGATGAAGCTGCCCGAGAGGTTGCGGATCTCTTCCAGCGGGCGCTGGATGCCGTCGTAGATGGTGCCGATCAGGCCCGGCCCCAGCTCCACGGACAGGGGGCTGCCGGAACCGTAGATATTGTCCCCCGGGGCGATGCCGGTGGTGTCCTCGTACACCTGGATGATGGCGCTGTCGCCGGAAAGCTTGATGGTCTCGCCCACCAGACGGACCTCCCCCACCCGCACCAGCTCCAGCATCATGGCGTCGGTGACGCCGGTGGCCTCGATGACGGGCCCGTTGACCCGCCGCACCTGCCCTATGATTCTTTCGTCCATAAGCCGTCGTAGATCATCTTTCTGATTTCCGTCTGCCTCCGCAGCAGGCGCGTGGAGACCTGGTTGTTGTAGGCCAGGCGCCCGCCGCGGCCCACCAGCACCACCCCCTGGCCGGCCAGGGGCTCGCCCTCCAGCCTGGACAGGCGCACCGCGCGGCCGCCGAGGGCCTGCACGCGCCGTTCCGCCTCCGCCAGCAGCCCCTGGTCCAGCAGCGGCAGCTCGGGGGCGGAGGCGTTCACCGCGGCCTCCGGCTGGCCCAGGCCGATGGCGGCCTCCACGATCCAGCCCAGCAGGACCTCCCGGTATTCCGGCCAGGCGATCATCCCCTCCAGCTTCGCGCGGGCCTGCTCCAGCACCTGTCGCGCGGCCTGCTCGCGAACCCGCAGGGCAATGCGCTTGGTCTCCATTTTCGCGGTCGAAGCCGCCTGGCGCTTCAGGCCGGCGGCCTGCTCGCCAGCCTTGCGCCGGGCTTCCTCCAGAATCTCGGCGGCCTGCCGCGCGGAGGCCGCGCGCCGCTCCGCGGCGGCCTTCTCGGCCTCCTCCACCAGGCGCCGGGCCTCGGCCTGGGCGTCCTGGGCGATGCCCTCGATCAGCCCGCCCTGGCTCATAGCTTGATCCCGATGGCCTGGTTGACCATCTCGCGGATGTCCGCCCGGCCGGCCACCGGCCCGAGGCGGTCGGGCACCTCCACGATGAGGGGGAAGCTCTGGGTGAACATATAGCGGTCCACCTGGGGACGGATCAGCTCCGCGGCCCGCTCCGTGATGATGACGATGCCCACTTCCTTGTCCTGCAGGGCCAGCCCGAAGGCCCGCTGGGCCTCCTCGGGGGTCGAGGCGGCCTGCCCGCTCACCCCCACCAGCCCGAAACCCAGCACCGCGTCCTCGTCTCCGATGACGAAGTACCTCATACCTTTCCCAGGATCATCAGCGCGGTGATGAACCCGAAGATGACCAGCCCTTCGCCCAGGGCGATGAAGATCAGGGCCTGCCCGGCGATCTCCGGCTTCTCGGCCACGGCGCCCATGGCCGCCGCCCCGACGTTGCCGATGGCCAGGCCGGCGGCGATGGCGCCGAAGCCGAAGGCCATCGCGGCGGCGATCAGCCCGAACTTGGACACCTCCGCCCTTTCCGGGGTCATTGCCTGGGCCGGAGCCTGCTCCTGGGCCACCGCTTTGGTGGTCGAGACCACGCCGAAGATGACCAGCAGGGCGAAGGTCACCACCAGACTCAGCATGATCTTCTTGCGGAGCTGGATCTGTTCCTTGGACTTGCTCATTGTCTTTCCTCCTATTTGAGCTTCCGGAGACTGATCGGCTCGTAGGCCTTTCCGGAACCGCTGAAGTATTTCGAGAAGAACTCGTAGTAGTTAAGCCTCAGGGATTGGATCCCCGCGGACAGGCCCTCCAGGGCGATGATCAGGACGTTGCCGGCCACCAGCACCAGGTAGGACCAGGGGCTGAAGTTGCCCGCCGGTCCGCGCAGCATGCCGGCGATGGCGAAAAAGGCGATGACCAGGCTGACGTGGGCGATGCCCAGCCCGGCCACCCGCATGAAGGAGAGGGTGTTGGCCAGGTAGCCGGAGAAGATCTCCAGGATCTCCACGACCCATTCCATGCCCCAGTCGATCAGGGTGGAAACCTGGAAGCGCTTGTGCTCGCGGTGCAGGAAGAACTCCAGGGGGGCCTTCCAGGCCAGCAGCAGCACCGGCAGGCCGATGGTCAGGAACAGGAAATTTCCGGGAGGCAGCTGCTTGTAGGACCGGGCGGCGAAGTAGAAGGCGATGTAGACGCCCGCCGCGTAAATCCAGCCTCCGATCAGGCCGGCCTTGTCGAAAAGCAGGCCGAACCAGTCGCCGCGGCGCAAACGGTTGACCCAATTGAGGGCCAGGCCCAGGCCGATCACCCCGATCCCGAACCAGATGGTGATCAGCAGGATCCCGTAGACGTCCTTGACCACGCCCACGGTGTGCTCCCCGGCCACGGCGCCGTGGTAGTTGAACCACAGGGGCGGCAGGAGGCTGAGACCGAAATAGGAGCCGAACAGCACCCCCACCACCATGGCCGAGCCGCCGCACCAGATGGCCAGCTTCAGGAGGTTGCGGATGTTCTGGCTCGCCCCCTTGTAGGTGGCCAGGCCCAGGACACCCATCAGGGACAGCACCAGCCCGTGCCCCACATCCCCGAACATCAGCCCGAACATGGCCAGGTAGGCCACGAACACGAAGGGGGTCGGGTCCACCGTTCCGTACTGGGGGATGGAGTAGTTGGTGACCAGCATCTTGAAGGGGGCCAGCAGGCGCGGGCCGCCCAACTGCACGGGGACCTTGGCCTTCTGGGCGGTGGACATCTCGCTGGGATCGTGCCATTCCAGGTAGCACCTGCCTTCCGTGGCCCGCTGCAGCGCGGCGTCCAGCGGCTCCTGGGTGCGGGCCGGCAGCCATCCGGAGAAGATCATGGTGCGGGCCGTGTGGCTGAAGTAGGACTGGATGCGGGAGTACAGCTCGTTCAAGCGCAGGTTGGCCCACATGCGCTCCAGCTCCGGGCGCTTCTCCCGGATCAGGGCCTCGATGCCGGACTTGAGCTTTTCCTGCTCCTCCCGGAAGCCGGCGAGCTTGCCGTCCAGGTCGGCCAGCACCTCCTCCTTGCCGCCCAGGGCGTCCCTGGACAGCTCTACTTCCGCCCAGCCGTGGCGATCCAGGATCTTGTTCACCACCCCGTCGTCGCGCTTCATGGTGATCAGCAGCATGGTGGCCAGCGTCGCATCCTGGGGCCCCACCTCCAGATGCACCGAGGGAATGCTCTTCAGCTCCTCGAGCATGGCCTGCAGCTCGGCGCGTCGCACGGTACCGCTCTGTATGCTGAGGAACGAAAACTGGGACCGGGCCTGCAGGCCGGCGGTCAGGTCGCCGAACATGCCCAGCTGCCGGCGGATGTCCTCCAGCTTCAGGATCTCCTGTTGCAGCGCCTGCTGCCGCTCCCGGATGCCGGCCAGGCTGGCGGCCAGCTCGTCCAGTTGGCGGTTGGCTGCGGCCAGGTCCAGGGCCCGCAGGTCCTCGATGCGCAGGTCCGCCTGGGCCGCAAGTCCGTGCCCTCCCAGGCTGAACAACCCCTCGATGCGCCGCCGGATCTCGGAGATCATGGCCTCGGTCACCCTGGGGCTGCCCGCGGAAAGGCGCTCGCTCAATCCGGGGTCCATTTCGGTGACGCTCACGAAATGCATCACCCCCTGGTCCAGCAGCGCGCGGGTCACCTGGTCGGCGTCGCGGTCCAGCACCACGGCCACCAGCTGTTTCATGGCCTGAGGGAAGATCACAGCGCCGCCATTATACGTTCTTCGGGCCAGTTGTAGAACTTGGCGTTGAGCACGGTCTTGATGCGGCGGATCTCGGCGGATTTGAGCACGAAATAGGCCAGCAGGATGCCGATGGTGAAGGGGTAGCCTGCCATCAGGTGGCGCACCTCCAGCATCAGGATTTCCGCCAGGATGCGCTCGATCAGCACCAGGCGGGCGTAGCTCTCCGTGGCTTCCCTGGGGGTGAGCAGGCTCGCCAGCGCGGGGTAGCGGCGGCGCACCAGCTCGCTCAGAACGGCGCTGGGGTTGTCCATGGCGTAGGCTTCGGCCACGGCCTGGGGGCTCAACCAGATGCCCTCCGGAATGGCGCAGGCCAGCGCCCGCTCCGGGTCCAGCTTGTAGAAGCCCTTGAAGCGGATCAGCCAGTTGATGTTGGCCAGGTCGATCTCCGCGCCGATCATCCGCCGGGCGATCTCCCGGTCGCGGGTTCCCAGCCCGTCCACCGCCGCCAGGAGCTGGCGGTAGAAGTGGTGATCCAGGGCGATTTCCAAGGGGAAGAGGCTCTGCAGCCGGGTGACTTCGGCCGCCTGCCGGGCCACCAGCTCGCCGTACGGCGTGCCCGTCAGGGCCTCCGCCGCCTCCTCCAGGCTGCCGGCGTTGACGATGCGGTCCAGGGCCAGGTCGCGGTGCACGCGGTCCCGCAGCAGGTAGCCCACCCCGGCGTCGATGCGCCGGCCGCGCACATGGCTGTCGAACCACAGGCGCAGGGCGTGCTTGAGGTTGTCGACCTCGAAACGCTCGGCCAGGGCGGAAACGATCGAGCGCACCTCGTCCTTGGTCAGCGCCTCCAGCTCCAGGTACAGCCTGACTTCCTTGCGCGCCAGCTCCAGCTCCGCGCTCTTTATATCACCGGTCTGGCCGAAGACGCTTTCCACGACCGAGAAATCGGTGTTCCGCAGCAGCTCCACCGCTTCGCTGAGCGACTTGGCGCGGGACATCTCCGCCGAGAGCGCTTCGGGCAGGATCTTGCTGATGCGCGCCCGCAGCTTGGCATTGATGAAGCCGTATTTCTGTACCGCGCCCAAATGGCCTCAGCCCTTCAGGTCCAGCAGGGTCGCGGCCAGCTGCACGACCCGCTGCACCAGGCCGCGCAGGACCTCCTGCCGCCCTTCCAGGAAGCTCGCGGCCTCCTGCTCGGCCTGGCGGACCAGCTCGCGGCTGGAACGCTCGGCCTCGGCACGGGCCTCCGCCAGGCCCGTTTGCAGCAGCGCCTGCGCCTGGGCGCGGGCTTCCTGCAGGGCCGTCGCGGTCTGGGCATCGGCTTCCGCGCGG
>MIBK01000034.1:13038-23520 GCA_001829505.1 Spirochaetes bacterium RBG_16_67_19
AGCCTCTCCATCAAGACCCGGATCATCCTGACCCTGGTGCTGCTGCCGATGATCTCCCTGGTGGTGGTCGGGGCCATCGCCCTGCTGCAGAACCAGGGGGCGCTCAGCAGCCAGGCCGAGCGGACCCTCGAGCGGCTGGTCCGGGAGAAGACCACTGCCTACGGCCTGATACTGCAAAGGGTCCAGGAGGAGGCCGAGGCGGCGGCCGCCTACGCCAGGCAGGTCTACGCCGCCCCCCTGCCCGCTTCCGCCTCCAGCCTGCGCCTGCTGATGCCCTGGAACGGCACGGGCTACGGTGGCCGCCAGATGGAGAAGGAGCTGGCCTCGGACATGGCCCGCCTCCGCCAGGTCGGAGGCTTCCTGGAGTCCCTGGTGTCCTCCAACCCCTACCTCAGCCTGGGCTACATGGCCACCGAGAGCGGCATCACCGTGTTCGACAAGCAGGAGGTGGTAGACGTGATCGAGGCCATCCAAGGCTTCGACCCGCGCATGCGCCCCTGGTACCGCCTGGCCCGGGAGGTGCGGAAAACCGCCTGGACAAAGCTGTACGTGGACGTCAACACCAAGAAGCTCAACGTCACCGCCGCCACCCCCGTGCTGGACCCCGCCGGGCGCCTGCAGGGAGTGGTGGGCATGGACGTGCTTCTGGAAACCCTGCAGAACGACATCCTCAACCTGGACATCGGCTACCGGAACGAGCCCTTCCTGGTCGACGCCCAGGGGCGGGCCGTGGTGCGGCGGGGCCTGGAGGACAGGGAAACCGAATGGTACAAGACCTACCGCACCGACATCCTGCTGGAGACCCCCAACGCCTCCTTCAACCGCCTGGTGCGCCGCATGGTGGCCGGGGAGTCGGGCATCGCCCGCTACCGCCTGGAGGACGGCACGGAGAACTACCTGGCCTTCGCCCCCATCCCGGCGGTCTCCTCCAGCCTGGGAGTCATCGTCCCGCGCAGCGAGATCGTCAAGCCGGTGCAGGAGAGCGGCAAGCTGGTGATCATCGTGATGGCCGTCTCGGTGATCGTGGCCATCGGCCTGGGCCTGCTGCTCGGTAACCAGGTCACCCGCCCGATCGAGGACCTCACCGCGCTGGTGGACAAGGCCAGCAAGGGGCTGGTGGAGGTGGACCAGATCCCCATCCGGCGCATGGACGAGGTGGGGGTGCTGGCCCGTTCCTTCAACCGCATGCTGGCCAACCTGGGCACCGCCCTGCTGGAGCTGGAAAAACGGGAGCGCGAGGGACCGGGGACATGAACCTGCTCTGGGCCAAGCTGTTCACCACCCTGCTGCTGGTGGCCCTGCTCGTGGCGGTGGCCAGGTCCGGCCGTCCGCGGGGGTTGGCGATCTGGGCGGTGCTGGCCGGGGTCCTGCTGGCCCGCGACCTGGGCTACCTGGCCTTCGGCCGGGAGCTGATCGTGCCCCTGGCCGAGCTGGTCGTGCTGGCCCTGTACCTGCTGTGGGTGCGGCTGTTCACCGGCCTGCAGGCCGCGGACGTGGTGTACCTGGCGGTGAACTTCCTGGCCCTGATCGCGGGGGCGGCTTCCTTTTTCCTGCCCTGGCTGCCGCTCACCCCCGCCGCCCTCAGCCTGCTCCTGCTGGCGGACGTGGTCTACCTGGCCATCCTGCTGGGGCTGGTGTCGCCGTACAACACCGAAGGGGCGGAGATCCTGATGGAGACCCGCTTCGTGATCATCGCCGGGCTGTTCCTGGTCCAGGTGATCGGCCTGTTGTACGGCTACGCCGCGCCGTTGATCCACAACCTGCTCCTGCCGGCCGCCGCCCTGATTCATTTCTACGTGCTGCTGGCCTACAACCGCCACCTGCACGCCGAGAGCCGGCAGGCCGTCCAGTTCTACTCCACCAACCTGGACTCCACCTTCGAGTTCATGGAAAACCTGGGAAACGCCATCACCGCCAAGATCGACCTGCCCCGGGTGCTGGAAATCATCATCGCCTCGGCCGTGCACAACATCGGCGCGGACGCCGGGGCCATCCTGATGGTAGACGAGTACGAGGACGTCTTGAGGGTGCGCGCCACCCGCGGCATCTACCCTCCCCTGGCCCCGGTGCCCGCCCTGGCCAGGGTGAACACCGCCGCCCTGAAGCGCTACTTCCAGGAAACCCCCATCCCCATCGGCGAGACCATCCTGGGCGAGGCGGTGAAAAGCGGCCAGGCGCTGCTGGTGCGCGACGCCCGGGAGGACCCCCGCCTGGGGGCCAACCGGGAGGACGACATCCTGTTCGTCAGCTCTCTGATCGCGGTGCCCCTGGTGGTGTCCAAGCGGGTGCTGGGCGTGATCTCCACCCTCAAGCGCGCGGAGAACCGCCACTTCCAGGATACCGACTTCCAGCACCTGAAGACCTTCGCCGAGTACGCCTCGATCACCATCGACAACCTGTACACCTACCTGGAGGTTCTGGAGAAGCGCCAGATGGAGCGGGAGGTGGACATCGCCGCGGAGATCCAGCAGAAGCTGCTGCCCGGCGAGCTGCCCAAACTGGTCGGCGGCTCCCTGGCCGTGCACAGCCGCCCCGCGCGCGGGGTGAGCGGCGACTATTACGACGTGCTGCCCCTGGACCAGGACAAGGTGGCCCTGCTGGTGTGCGACGTGGCCGGCAAAGGCATTCCGGCGGCCATGGTCATGATCATGATCCGCTCCAT
Organism: Spirochaetes bacterium RBG_16_67_19; assembly: GCA_001829505.1. Classification (GTDB taxonomy): domain Bacteria; phylum Spirochaetota; class Spirochaetia; order SZUA-6; family DRHE01; genus MIBK01. The sequence goes on from MIBK01000034.1 coordinate 15,701, forward strand.
CACCCACCTGCTGGTCTCCCCCCGCCTGGAGGCGGCCGCCACCCTGACGGGCATCAACCGCGGCATCACCGGCCGCATCGACGTGGACCATTTCGCCACCCTCGGCCTGGTCATCTACGACCAGGCCAGGCGCCAGGCGGTGTACGCCAACGCCGCCCACCTGCCACTGCTGGTCTGGCGAGCCAGCGCCTCCAAGCTGCTGCGAGTGGACGCGGAGGGGCTGCCCATCGGCGTGGAGCGCGAGGGCAAATACGGGCAAAGACGCTTCGATCTGGAGCGGGGGGACATCCTGATCCTCTGCACCGACGGCATCCTGGAGGCCATGAGCCCCAGAAACGAGCAATACGGCCTCAAGCGCCTGGCCGACGTGGTTCAGGCGGCCTGCGGGCTGCCGGCCAACGGCCTGGTCCAGGCCATCCGCGCCGACATCGAGCGGCACGCCGCCGGCGCGCGGCAGCACGACGACCAGACCCTGCTGGTACTGCGGATAGAGTGAGGAGCGCCTAGTGAGCGGCAACATGGAGATCAAGCTGCGGCGGGCCGACACGATCTACGTCATCGACGTGATCGGGGAGATGGACCTGTACAATGCCTTCAAGCTGAAGGACGTGGTGCGCAAAATGATCGAGAAGAAGATCCGCCACTACGTCATCAACCTGGACCAGGTGCCCTACATCGACTCCAGCGGCATCGGGGCGCTGCTGCAGGTGTTCGCCGATATCAAGAAGAACGGCCTTTCCTTGCGGATCACGGGGGTGAAGGGCTCGGTGCGCAAGGTGATCGAGCTGACCAAGCTGGCGCAATACTTCCCCATCGTGGCCGAACTGGACCTGGCCATCCAGCAGCTGAAAGCCAGCGACTAAGGGGGAATCATGTCGGACATCAAGAGCATCCAGTTGAACGAGGACAGCCCGCTTTTCCAGAAGAAGGGCATGTTCCACAAGAAGTTCGCCAGCGATTTCCGCCAGATCCGCTATTACACCCTGATGGTCATGCAGAAGGCCCCCCCGGAGATCAAGGAGATCAACCTGCTGGAGCAGCAGATCAGCGAGCTGATCAAAAACGCAGTGAAGCACGGCAACAAGAAGGATCCCCGCAAGATCGTGGAGGTCTGGTTTCACTTCGATCCGTCCAGCGCCCACCTGATCGTGCAGGACGAGGGCCGGGGATTCAAGGCCCTGGAGGCCTGGAACGAGTTCAACCGCCGCAGGACCGAGTGCTTCCTGCGCCAGGACTTCGAGGCCATGGCCGAGTTCGTCTCCTTCCACACCCCGGACAGCGACGAGCACGACAGCGGCAACGCCCTGTTCGCCGCGGTGGAGTACTGGGACAGGGGGGTGGTCTTCAACCGGGCCCGCAACGCCGTGGCCGTGGCCAAGTCCTTCCCGCAGCGCCGCCACGGCATCGAGCTGGCCTGAAGAGGCTCAAGCCTTGTAGCGACCCCTGTTTTTGCGCTATCCTGATGCCCGGAGCGCAAGCTTAGGTGTCGCCGGAGCGAAGCCCGCAGATCGACCTGCCCCTGAAAATAACCCTCACCCCGCAGGGCGTGGAGTGGTTCGTGCGCAACCGCCGCAAGTTGAGCCAGCTGCGCATGGCCGACAGCCGCCTGGAATACGGCATCACCGTGAGCGGCTTCCCGGCCTCCGCCCTGCAGCAGATGATCAACATCGACTACATCACGGCCATCGAGCTGGCCCGCACCGAGTTCAGCTCCAAGCGCCGGGAGATCATCGACCTGACCAAGCTGATCGGCTTTCGCCTGCTGTACCGCAAGTTCGAAAACGAAAGCTACCGGCGCTTCCTCAATTCCCGGCTGATCAAGCGCTGGAACCGCTCCAACCCCACCCGGGTCCTGGACCAGGACACCGTGTTCAACCAGGCCACCCTGGAGTCCTTCCTGGCCGCGGTGGCCGCCGACATCCCGGCGGTTTCCAGGCTCCTGCAGCAACCGGCCATGGCCCGCGTGCAGGCGGACGCCTCGCTGGGCCCGGAGGAGCGGCGGCTGCGCTCCTTCCTGATCGATGCCTTCGTGCTTTCCATGCACAAGATCATCTGGTACGTGCTGGTGCGCTCCCGAGGCCAGCCGGAGAACGGCGAGCTGGTGCGCGAGTTCCAGCAGCTGCTGGGCGAGTACGTGGAGAAGGCCCTGATCGCCGAGTACCTGGCCCTGATGGTCATCGAGGTCACCTCCCACACCGAGCTGTCCCACTACCGCCAGGTGGCCGCCCGGCTGTACGACAATCCCAAGGCCGCGGGGGCGGTGGCCAGCAACCAGCGGCTGCGCGCCGCGGTGCAGAGGCAGATGGAGGAGGAAGGGGATCTGCTCTTTCTCACCTACCAGCTGGGCGGTAAAGGGGCCTCCATCGGCACCGAGCACCGCCTGCGCATCACGGTGGCCAACCAGGAGCGCGAGTACGCCCGGGTGCGGGAACAGCTGGAGCAGAAGCTGGAGCCGGGCGCGCGGGAGAAGTCGCTGGCGGATTTCTACCGGCAGGCGCCCAACCAGAGCGTGGGCACCGAGCTGGGCCGCTACTACCTGTCCTTCCTGCAGAGCGCCTGCGAGAAGCAGAACGTGCGCATCGAGTCCATTGTCAGCCAGCCGGCCCGCAGCGACCTGACGGTCATCCGGCTTTCCCTGCAGTTCTGACGCCCGCCGGCGCGCCCCGCGCCCTATCTCACCCGCGCCCGATAATGCCTCCACATCGAGTACAGGATCATGGCCAGCACCGTGATGAAGTACGGGAAGGCCAGGATGAAGTCCGCCGGCACCTTCAGGGCCCCCTGGGCATAGTTGGAAAAGGCCTCGCTCAGGCCGAACACGAAGGAGGCCACCACTATCCCCACGGGCGTCTTGTTGCCCAGGTAGATGGCCACCAGCGCGATCCATCCCCGCCCGGAGGTGATGTTGGGCACGAAGGCCGCCAGGTTCAAGGTCATCCAGGCGCCGGCCAGCCCGCAGGTGAAGCCGGAGATCAGGATGCCGGCCAACTGGTAGGCTTGAGGCCGCAGGCCCAGGGAGGCCACTGTCGGGGCGTTCAGCCCCGTGCCGCGCAGGCGCAGCCCGAAGGGCGTGCGGTAGATCACCACCACCGAGGCCAGCACGATGGCCCAGCTCACGTACACCAGCAGGTTGTGACCCAGGAGCAGGCCGCCCAGCAGGGGGATGCCCTGCAGCGCTGGCACCGACAGGACCGGCAGGCTCCCCAGCTCGAAGCGCACCACCCCCTTGTTCTTGAACAGCTGGAAGGCCAGCACCACGGTCAGCCCGGAGGCCAGCAGGTTGGTGGCCAGGCCGGCGATGAAGACGTTGGCCTTCAGCTTCAGGGTGACCAGGCCGAACAACAATGCTGCCAGCATGGAGCTGGCGATGCCCAGCGCCACCCCCAGGGCCAGGCTGCCGGTCAGCCCGGCGAACACCACCGCGAAAAAGGCCCCGACCAGCATGAGCCCCTCCAGGGCGATGTTGAGCATGCCGGCCAGTTCGGTGTACAGCCCCCCGGTGGCCGCCAGCAGGAAGGGGGTCATGATCCCCACCGCGTTGTGGACCAGGGACAGGACAACCTCCCAGGGCTTCATAGCCTCACCTTCCGGCGGCGCAGGGCGCCGTAAAGCGCCTGGGCGGTCACCAGGTAGAAGATCACCGACTGCACGATGGCCGCGATCTCGAAGGTCACGTCGGAGTGCAGCATGGCCGCCTTGGCCCCGGCCTCCAGCCAGGCGAAAAACACGGCCGCCGGCACGACGGCCAGGGGGTTGTTCTTGGCGATCAGGGACACGGCGATCCCGTTCCAGCCCATGCCGAAGGAGAAGTCCTTGACCGCCATGTGCTGGGTGCCCAGGACCGCCAGGCCCCCGGCCAGCCCGTGCAGGGCGCCGCTCAGGACCAGGGGCAGCACCACGTAGGCGGAGACGTTGATCCCCCCGTAGCGGGAGAACTCCCGGTTCAGGCCGCACATGCGCATCTCGTAGCCCGTGTGCGTATAGTTCAGCAGGAAGAAAACAGCCGCCGCCGCCAGCACGGCGAAGCCGGCGCTGACGTTGAGCCTGGAGGGCGGGAAGATCCCGGCCAGAAAGTACTGCGGGGCGATGGCGTAGCTGGCCAGCAGGTTGTTGGCCGGGTCGTCCAGGGGCCCGGTGATGAAGTAGTTGACGATGAAACCGACCGCCGAGGAGATCAGGAAGGTGGAGATCAGCTCGTCGGTGCCCCACTTCATCTTCAGCAGGCCGGACAGCCCGGCCAGCACCGCCCCGCAGGCCATAGCCCCGGCCAGGGAGGCCAGGCCCCCGCCGTAGCCATTGGCCGCGGGCAGCGCCAGGCAGATCACCGTGGTCACCAGGGCCCCGGAGTAGACCTGCCCCTCTCCGCCCAGGTTGAACACCGAGGACTTGAAGGCCACGGCGATGCCCAGGCCGGTGAAGACCAGCGGCACCGCGGTGTTCAGCATGTTGCCCAGGTAGTACTTGTTGGTGAACGGCCCGATGAAAAACCAGCGTATGGTGGCCAGCGGCTGCTTGGAAAGCAGGAGGATCAGGGCCACGGCGATGAGGAAGGAGAGGCCCAGGGTGACGCTCAGCCCGGCGGTGCCCGCCAGGAGCTCTCTCCACCTGCTCCAGCGCTTCAAGGGCGGTCCTCCTTCAAGCCCAGCATGTACTCGCCCACCAGCTCCTTGCTGACCGCCCCGCTGTTGGCCAGGCGGGCCACCACCCGCCCCCGGTACATCACCACCAGGGTGTCGGCCAGGCTCAGGATTTCGTCCAGGTTGGAGGACAGCAGCAGGATGGCCAGGCCCTGGCCGCGGATCTCCATGATCCGCTCGTAGATGAACTCGCTGGAGGCCACGTCCAGGCCCCAGGTGGGCTCGGAGAAGAGGATGAAGTCGGTGCGGGAGGCCAGCTCGCGGGCCAGGATCACCTTCTGGATGTTGCCCCCCGAGAGGGTGCCGATGGGCACCCGCGGGTCCCCCTCGATGGAGAAGCGCTCCGCCAGCCGGCTGGCGAAGCCCTCCGCCTGCCGGCGGCGCAGGACCCCCCCCCGCAGGAAGCGGTGATGGCTGGCGATGATCATGTTCTCCATGACCGAGGAGGTCAGGCTGGAGCCGCGGTGCAGGCGGTCGGCCGGCACGTAGGCCAGGCCCCGCCGGCGCAGCTCGCGGGCATCCAGGCGGGTGATCTCCTGCCCGTCGTGCAGGATGCGCCCGCTGGAGACGCGGCGCAGGCCGCTGACCACGTCCTCCAGCTCCGCCAGGCCGTTGCCGCCGACCCCGGCCACGCCCACCAGCTCGCCGGCGTGCACGGTGAGGTCCACCCGGTCCAGCAGCGGATGGTCCTGCCCCCGGCCCAGCAGGCACACCTGCCGGAGCTCCAGCACCGCACGCCCGCGGGCGGCCGGCTCGCGCCGCACCTGCAGGCTGGCGGCCTTGCCCACCATCAGGCGCGACAGCTCCCGCTCGTCCACCTCCGCGGTATCGCGCACGGCCACCACCCGGCCGGCGCGCATGACGGTGACCCGCTCGGAGATCTCCTTCACCTCGCCCAGCTTATGGGTGATGATGATCACGGTCTTGCCGATGTCGCGCAGGTGGCGCAGGGTCAGGAACAGCTTCTGGATCTGCTGCGCGGTGAGCACGGAGGTGGGCTCGTCCAGGATGAGCAGCTGGGCGCGCCGGTAGAGGATCTTGATGATCTCCACCACCTGCATCTGGCCTACCGTGAGCTCCCGCACCCTTAAGGAAGGGTCGATGGAGAAGCCGTACTCCTGGATCACCGCCCGCACGGAGGCCTGGGCTTTTTCGCGGTCCAGGAACAGCCCGCGGCGGACCGGCTCGACGCCCAGCACCACGTTCTCGGCGATGGTGAAGTCGGGGATGAGCCGGAAGTGCTGGTGCACCATGCCGATGCCCAGGCGGCCGGCCTCCAGGGGGCTGCCGATATGCACCGGGCGGCCCTCCAGCTCGATGCCCCCCCGGTCGGGGCGCTCCAGGCCGTAGAGGATCTTCATCAGGGTGGACTTGCCCGCCCCGTTCTCCCCCACCAGGGCGTGGATCTCGTTGCGGCGGACCTCGAAATCCACCTCGGCATTGGCCAGCACATTGTTTTCGGGGTACATCTTGGTGATGCCCCGCATCCGCAGGTAAGCCATCGGCTGCCGGATATCCCCTATTTCTTCTTCGTGCTCAAGCGGACGTTGATGATCACCGCCAGGGCGATCACCAGCCCCACGAAGGCGTCCTGCACGTAGGCGTCGGTGCCCAGCAGGACCAGTCCCGTGCGCACCTCGGCCATGATCAGGGTGCCCAGGAAAGTGCCCAGGATCGAGCCCACCCCGCCGGACATGGCGGTGCCGCCGATGACCGAGGCGGCGATGGCCTCCAGCTCCAGCCCCGTACCCTGGGTTGGGGTGACGGTCTTCAGGAAGGACAGGGAGATGATCGCCGACAGCCCGGCGGCCAGCGCCGTGATCAGGAAGCCGACCTGCTTCACCCGCATGGTCTTGATCCCGGCCAGGTCGGCCGCTTCCCGGTTGTCGCCGCTGGCGAACACCTTCACCCCGAAGGCCGTGCGGTGCAGTACCAGGTAAAGGGCCACCCCCCAGCCCAGCAGCCAGACGATCGGCACCGGCACCACCCCGAACAGCTCCGCCCGTCCGAACAGGTCCATGAAGAAGGACAGCTGCAGCGAGAAGGGCTGGGCCTGGGAGAGCACCAGGGCGATGCCGCGGAAGACCATCATCGTGGACAGGGTGGCAATGAAGGAGTTGATGCGCGTGGTGGCGATCAGCAGACCGTTCAGGAAACCCAGGCCCAGGCCGGCGACCACCCCGACCAGCGCCGAGGCCCAGATGTTCAGCCCGGCCTTGGTGGCCAGCAGGCCGGTGACCACCCCCGTCACGGCATAGATGGCGCCCACGGAGAGGTCGAACTCCCCGGACACGATGAGCACGGTCATCGCCATGGCAATGATCCCCAATTGGGCCGTTTGCCGCAGCAGGTTGAAGAGATTGTAGCCGGTCAGGAAAACGGGCGTGGCGATGGAAAAAAAGGCGGCGATCAGCAGGGCGGCCACCAATACGCCGAAATCCCGCATACCGAGGATCCGTTGCAGCACCGTCGTTTTCTGTTTGAGGTTTGCTTCCATATCACGCTTTCAGCTGGTGGCGGCCAGGATGAGCTGGTCCTTGCCCGCCTCGGCCCCCGGGAATTCGCGGGCCACCCGGCCGCGGTTGAAAACCAGGATGCGGTCGCTCAAGGCCAGCAGCTCCTCCAGTTCGGAGGAGGTGACCACGAAGGCGTACCCTTCGGCCGCCAGCCTGAGGATCAGCTCGGTGATCTCCTGCTTGGCGCCGACATCCACGCCCCGGGTGGGTTCGTTCATGACCAGGATGCTGGGCTTCAGGGCCAGCCAGCGGGAAATCAGGACCTTCTGCTGGTTTCCCCCGGACAGGCTGCGGATGGGAGCGTCGACGTTCCGCATCTTTATCGAAAGGCTTTCCCGCATGCCGGAGGCGATCCGGCGCAGGATCCGCTTGTCCAGCAGGCCGCGCCGGGAGAAGCGGTCGATCCCGGCCATGCAGAGGTTGAGCTTCACATCCAGGTCGTCGAAGATCCCCAGCCCCTTGCGGTCCTCCGGAATGTAGCCGATGCCCGCCGCCATGGCCTGCGCCGGCCGACCGATCCGCCGCGGCAGCCCGTCGACCAGGATCTGGCCGGACCTCGCCGGCGGGGCGCCGAACAGGGCCCGGGCCAGCGCGGAGCGCCCCGATCCCTGCAGCCCGGCCAGGCCCAGCCCCTCCCCCCGCCGCAGGGAGAAGGAGACGTCCTCGA
>MIBK01000034.1:23544-26976 GCA_001829505.1 Spirochaetes bacterium RBG_16_67_19
GAACTCACCGGGGAGGCTAAAGCCCCGGCCCTCCAGGCATGCGCCGCCCGCCGCGGACGCCGCCTTCGGCCGGCGGTCGGCAAGGGTCCGGCCGGCGATCATCGCCGAGAGCCTCCGCCGGTCGAATTCGCTCCTGGCCAGGCTGCCTTCGTTCCTGCCGTCCCGCAGCACGGTGATCGTGTCGGAAAGCTCGGTCAGCTCCTCCAGCATGTGGCTGATGAAGATGAAGGTGATGCCTTGGGCGGAGAGGCGCCGGATGATGCCGAACAGTTTGGCCACTTCGGGAGGGGTGAGGGCCGTGGTGGGCTCGTCCAGGATCACCAGGCGGGCGTGGCGGGAAAGCACCCGCACCAGCAGGGCCAGCTGCTTCTCGGCGGCGCTGCAATCCCGGATGAGCCGGCGGGCGTCGATGCTCTCGCCCAGCAGGTTGCGGTACAGCTCCTCCGTCTGGCGGTTCATGGTCCGCCAGTCAGGGCTCAAGCCCCGCCGGGGCATTACGGGCCCCAGGAACACGTTGGCGGCAATGGACAGGTTCGGACAGATGGGTATTTCCTGGTGGAAAACGCTGATCCCGACCCGTTCGGCCTCCGCCGGATCCCGCGGGCGGTGCGGCCGCCCCTCGAAGCGGATACGGCCGGAATCGGGTTGGTGCACGCCGCACAGCAGCTTGATCAGGGTGGATTTGCCAGCCCCGTTCTCCCCCGCCAGGCCGAACACCTCGCCCTGCTGGATCTCGAGGGATACCTCCTGCAGGGCTCTGGTCGAGCCGAAGCTCTTGGAGACGTTGTCCACGGAAAGCAAGGACGATTTCATCGCTTCAGAAAATTCCAGCTGCCGGCCGAGAGCCGAGCCGGCAGCCGGAGGACTGGGGTTGGAGGCTTAACGATAGCCCTTCGCCGCCAGGTCCTTGACCGCCTTGACGTTCTCCGCGGTGACCGGGGCGATGCCGGTGTTGATGTCGCAGGGGGTGATGGCGTACATCCTGTTCAGGTACAGCTCCATCACGCCCTGGAAGCCCTGCAGGTAGGGCTGCTGGTCGATGGTGAACTGCATGTTGCCCTTCTCGATGGCGTCCAGGACCTCGGACACCAGGTCGAAGCCCGCGCCGAAGACCTTCCCCTTCAGCTTCTGGCGCTCGATGATGTGGCCGATGGCGATCCCGGTGACGTCCTCCACGCCGAACATGCCCTTGACGCTCGGGTCGGCCTGCAGCGCGCTGGCCAGCAGGCTCTCCGCCTTGACCAGGTCCGTGCCGGTCTCCACGACGCGGTACTTGAAGCCGCCCTTGGCGTCCAGCACGTCCTTGACCCCCTTCACCCGGATGGCCAGCTGGTCGGCCCCCGCGGTGTGGATGCCGATGATGATGGACCCTCCGCCCGGCAGCAGTTTGGCGATCTGCTCGCCCATGGACCGGCCGGCGTCGTAGTTGCCCTGCCCGATGTAGGCCAGCCGCCCGGAGCCCGGCGCGTCCGCGTTGATACTGATGACCGGGATGCCCTTGGACATGGCCTCCGCCACCACGTCGTTGAAGGCCGTGGGGTTCGGCAGGGTGCAGGCGATTCCGTCCACCTTCTGGGCGATCGCCGACTTCATGAACTCGACCTGCTTCTGGATGTCGAAGCCGGCGGGACCCGTGTAGGTCACGTCCACGCCCAGCAGCTTGCCGGCGTCCAGGGCCCCATTGCGCACGGGAACGAAAAAGGGCACCGCGGTGGCGTGGGTGATGACCACGAACTTCAGCTTCTTCGCCGCCTGCGCCGCCAGAAAGGCCGCGGGCAGCAGGGCGAGCACCAGCAGCAGCGCCATTATCCTCAAGGTTCGCTTGCTCATTGTCTACCTCCTGTTTGGTGTTTCATTATGACCGCAACCCGGACGCCCGTCAACGAGCCGGCTGCTCCCGGACCAGCCTGCTTACCGTCCGGAAATTCTCCTCGGTCACGGCCGGCGGGCAGCTGTCGCTGTTGGCCAGGATGAAATGCCTGCCGGCGGTCTTCTCCAATATCTCCCGGATGTAGGCCTCGAAGCGCTTCCCCTGGTAGGTCTGCAGCTTCACCGGCTCGATGCCCCCGATCAGGCCGACCCGATCTGCCAGCAGCGCCTGGGCGTCCCAGATCTCGATGTCGCCCGTCGGCGGCGGGCTGACTGACTCCACCGCGTCGATCTGCTCCCCGGCGATGATCGGCAGAAGGGCCTTCAGGTGCCCGCAGGCGTGGTGGATGAGCATCTTCCCTTCCGAATGCAGGATCCGCCCCCAGGCGTCGATCTCCGGAGCCACGTATTTCCTGAACATTTCCGGGGAAAGATTGGTCGTGGAGGAATCCTCCCAGCTGATGAACGCCTCGGCGCGCGACTGGGCGGAGAGGCGCACGGCTTCCCGCGCCTTGCCGCCCATCACCGCCACGGTTTCCTCGACGATCTCGGGGAAATCGAACAGGTCGTAGCACAGCTTTTCGGTCCCCACGAAATGCTCGAGCAGCGACTGGAAGGGGCTCTTCAGAAAAGGGGACACCAGCGGCGCGACCAGGCCCTCGTCCCCCAGCTCGTCGATCTGGGCGTGCACTTCGCTGTAGTAAGGCAGAATCCGCATGTGCTCGACCAGCCATTGCAGGGTCCGGTAGTCGTCTTTTTTCCGGAGCGGATGCTCGGAAACGAACCAGGTCTTCCCCTGGGGGGAGTAGGTCAGGGTCACCTCCAGCCGGCCGACGGGCGTTTCCCAGGACACATACTTGTGCCCGCCGTCGGCCCGCCGCGAGATGGTGGCCTCGCCCATATCGTCCTTCAGGTTGTAGCTGGCCCCCAGGGGAACCTCGGCCATGCCGAGCAGGTCGGTGGCGGTGAAGGCGGTCGTGGGGCCGCGCAACAGGGCGTCGGCCCCGATCTCCCGGTAGAACGCCGGCTGCCCCGCTTTCTGGCGCGCCTCGGGCTGCTCGTCCCACCAGTACGTGAAGAAGGGACACCAGGGCAGCCGATCGACTTCTCGCCCGCGGATGGCCGCCACAATGCGCTCTTTCGAGGTCATAGCCTCCTGGCCTTGTCGATCTCTTTCTTCAGGCGCGCGGCGGATTCCGCCACCTGCGGGTTGCGCGAGACCTCCGCCGTGCCAACTCGCCACCAGGAATCGTAGCCGCCGGTCATGGACTTGGGCGTCACCTTCACGTCGATCACCGTGCTGCGGCTCTCCTTGAGGGCCTTGCGGACCGCCCGGCGGAACTCCTCCAGGCTGCGCGCGGACAGGCCCCGGGCGCCGTAGCTCTGGGCGTTGCGGGCGAAGTCCACGGTCAAGAGGTCGCCGGTAAGCCGGCCGGTCTCGGCGCTGCGCAGGCGCAGCTCGTTGCCGAACTTGGTGATGCCCTGGCTCTGCTGCAGGTTGTCGATGCACTGGAAGCCCTGGTTGTCGAAGACCACCACGTTGATCTTCAGGCCCTCCTGCAG
>MIBK01000034.1:27059-27475 GCA_001829505.1 Spirochaetes bacterium RBG_16_67_19
GCAGGCTGGTGAGCAGCTCGCTGTGCAGCATCACGTAGCTGCCGTCGCCCACCAGGGCGAACACCTCCCTCTCCGGCTCGGCCAGCTTGGCGCCCAGCGCGGCGGCGATCTCGTAGCCCATGCAGGAAAAGCCGTACTCCATGTGGTAGCCGCCGGGCCGGCGCGGGCGCCACACGCGCTGCAGGTCCCCGGGCAGGCTGCCGGAAGCACCGACCACGATGGCGTCCTTCGGCAGGAGGCGCTCGTTCAACTCGCCCAGACAGAGGGTCTGGGACAGGCCCGCCGGATCCTCGGCCGCGTACAGGCGGTCCACCTCGGCGGACCACTCCCCCCGCGCCTGCTCGACCTCCCCGCCCCAGCCGGAGCCGTAGCCCGTCCGCCCCAGGGCCCTGGTGAGGGCGCCCAAGGCGGCGCGG
>MIBK01000034.1:27552-32866 GCA_001829505.1 Spirochaetes bacterium RBG_16_67_19
CGGAACAGCCACTTGGAGGCGGTCGTGAAATCCCCCAGGCGCGTGCCCACGGCGATCAGCAGGTCGGCCTGCCCGGCGATGCGGTTGGCGGCCAGCCCCCCGGTCACCCCGATGCCGCCCAGGTTCCAGGGATTGTCCCAGGGCAGCACCCCCTTGCCCGCCTGGGTCTCGGCAAAGGGCACCTGGAACCTGGCGCAGAAGCTCTTCAGCTCCCGGGCCGCCTCGGAGTAGCGCACCCCGCCGCCGCAGATCAGCAGGGGCTGGCGGGAGGCCCGGATCATGGCCACCGCCCGGCCCAGCTCCCCCTCGGTGGGAGGGCGGCGCTCCAGGTGGTGGACGCGCTTTTCGAAGAACTCCGCCGGGTAGTCGTAGGCCTCGCCCTGCACATCTTGGGGAAGGGCCAGGGTCACCGCCCCGGTATCCGCCGGGTCGGTGAGCACGCGCATGGCGTTGAGCCCCGCGCTCAAGAGCTGCTCCGGGCGGCTGATGCGGTCCCAGAAGCGGCTCACCGGCTTGAAGGCGTCGTTGGCAGTGAGGTTCAGGTCGTGGAACTGCTCCACCTGCTGCAGCACAGGGTCGGGCTGCCGGCAGGCGAAGGCGTCCCCCGGCAGGAACAGCACGGGGATGCGGTTCACGGTGGCCGTTCCCGCGGCGGTCACCATGTTCAGGGCCCCCGGGCCGATGGAGCTGGTCACCGCGAAGATGCGCTTGCGGTTGGACTGCTTGGCGAAGCCGATGGCGGCGTGGGCCATGCCCTGCTCGTTGTGCCCCGGGTAGTAGGTCAGGCCGGTCTTTTCCTCGGCCAGGGCCTCTCCCAGCCCCACCACGTTGCCGTGGCCGAAGATGCCGAACACCCCCCGGACGAACTTGTGCTCCTCCCCGTCGCTCTCCAGGTACTGGGCGTCCAGGAAGCGCAGCAGGGCCTGGGCCATGGTCAGGCGGACGGTTTTCACGGCCATATCTTTGCCTCCGGTTTCATGGTCCAGGCGTGCTCCGGCACGAAGGTCGGAGTGACGTAGCGTCGCCCTTCCAGGTGGCGGATCACCCACAGGTAGTACATGGCGTAGCCCGGGGCCGCGGTCTGGGGATGCACCTCCCCTTCCCGGATCAGGATCGTGTCCCCCCCGGCCAGCACGTAGGCCCGCTCGCCTATGGCGGTCAGGCCGAAACCTCCCGCCGGCAGGAAGCGATAATGGTAGATCTCCGGCTGCGGATGGTGGTGCGGCGGGTAGCTGGACCACTTGCCCGGGTAGGTGATCACCTCCCCGAGCACCAGGTTGGAGTACGGGGCATTGCGATCGTCGAAGATGGTGCGCACGATGCGAGTGGAGGTCTCCCGCAGCGTGCCCTTGCCCCGCTCCTCGCTGGCGCACTCTTCAGGGGGGTACAGCCTGGCCGGGAAACGGGCCGGGTTGGCCGTGGCCTGGCAGGCCAACTCGGCGCCTCCCGGCCCGGCAGTGACCGACAGGCGCGCGCCGCCGGGAAGGTGCAGGCACCAGGGGGACTCGTCGAACAGGGAGCGGCGCCGCAGCAGGCGCGAGCCTCCCTCCCACTCCAGTTGGGCTTCTCCGTTCAGCAGCAGAAAGGCGCGCTCCAGTTCCGATCCGGAATCGTGGCGGCCGCCGGGGGCCAGCTTCAGGATGCCGAAGTCCATGAGCATGTCCGCCTGAGGGCCGCCGATGGCGGTGAGCGGGGTGTACCCCGCAGGGAACCCCCCTGGCTGTCTGATCTGCATGGTCCTTCCAAGAACAAGCGGGGGGGCATGGGCCCCCCCGCGGACGCGCAGGCGCCGGGCCGGCTTAGAGCTGCGGCACCTGCAGGCTGATCTGGCCGCCGCGGATCTTCCTGACCACCTCGGCCATCGGCTTCCGCACGGCCTCGGGCACGTTGCCCGTATAGAGGGGATCGGCGTCGGCGAAGTCCACGTAGCCGTCCTTGGCGCTGACGATCTCGGCCTTGCCGAAGGCCAGCTTGCCCTGGATGGCGGCCTTCACCCGCTCGTAGGCGGCCTTCTCCTGGTTGAGCACCGCGCAGCCCACGATGGTCCCCGGGGCGATCTTGTACTCGTTGGCGTCGAAGTACAGCACGTACTTGCCCCTTTCCTTGGCCGCCTTGATGACGCCCTGGTTGGCTCCGCCGGCGATGGTCAGGATGACGTCCACCCCGGCGTCGATCATGCTGTTGGCCAGGTCGGCCGCCTTGTTGGCGTCGTACCAGTTGCCGATCACGCGGTAGTCCACCGCGATCTTGGGGTTGACGGCCTGCAGGCCCTGTTCGTAGCCGGGCTTCATCATCTTGGTCAGGGCCGGGTATTCCTGGGCCACGATCATGCCGGCCTTCAGCTCGGCGTTGGCCCCCGCCATCTTGCTGGTGGTGACCAGTCCGCCCAGGTAGCCGGTGAAGTAGGCCTGCTCCACCTGGTTATACAGCAGGCTGTAGATCTGGGGATTGCCCGGGAAATAGGCGTCCAGGTGCAGGAACTTCTGCTTGGGGAAGGCCTTGGCCACCTCGGAGGTGATGAACGGCATGGCCGGGTTGGAGGTGACGATGACGTCGTATTCCGCCGTGGCCGCCAGGGAGGTCATCTTCTCGGTCCACTCCCCCTGGTTGAAACCGGCCTCGATCACCTTCAGGGAAGCGTTCGGGAACTCCTTCACCGCCCGTTCGGCCCCCGCCACCATCTGCTCGTACAGCGGGCTGCCCGCGACCACGCCCGGGACGAAGATCCCGATCCGGTTCGCCTGGGCAAAGGCCGCGAACGGCAGGACCACGCTCAGAGCCAGCAACAGCGCGATCGTCCAGGTTCGCTTCATTCCGTACTCCTTTTTCGATTCCTTCAATCGCTCACGGCTTCGACGAAGCCTCGTAGTATGCCTGCCGGATGCAATCCACCGGACAGACGCTCACGCACAATCCGCAGCCAATGCACCGCTCGGCCTGCACGCGGGCCTTGCCGCCCGCGGGTAGATGGATCGCATCGTAGGCGCAAACCTCCGGGCAGCGCCCGCAGGCCGTGCACAGCCCCTCCTCGACCACGGCAGGGACCGGGGAAGTAACCGCCGTGCGCCCGCGCTCCCGGCGCTCCCGGATGCGGGCCAGGGCCAAACCCCGGGCCGACGCCGCATCGGCGTAGCCCAGCCTGCCGAGCAGCCCGCCCAACTCGCTGATGATCTTAGCATACCGCGCCGCCCCGTTCATATGGCCCGCCGTGCAAACCCCGACCAGGGTGGCGCCGGCCATCAGGTACTCCACCGCATCGCGGGCGCTCCCCACCCCGCCGACCCCCAGGATCGGCAGGTCCACCGTGAGGGCGATGTCCAGCACCATGCGCAGCGCCAGGGGGCGGATGCCGGCCCCGGTGAGCCCGCCCACACCGCGCGGCCCGCCCAGGCGGGGCTGGCCCGTGGCCACATCGATGGACAGGCCCGGTCCGAAGGCGTCGGCACAGGCGATGCCGTCGGCCCCCGCCTCCTTCACCCCCAGGGCCCATTCCCTGACGATGTGGGCGAAGGTACCGGACAGCTTGACCACCACGGGCGCCTTCACGGCCCGCTTGATCAGGCGCACGGCGGCCTGCATCGGCGCCACGTCGGTCAGCTTGGGCTCCGGGTAGTTCAGGCCGGGGTACAGGGCGTTGAGGATCTCCCCCATGTGCGGGCAGTGGGTGGGCAGCTCGATCATCTCCGCCCCCGCCGCCACGGCCCGCTCGGCCAGCTGGGCGGACTCCTCCGGACTGAAGCCGGCCAGGTTGGCGATGACCCGGGCCCCCCCCTCCCTGGCCCGCTTGATGCCCTCGCCGAACCAGTACTCGGCGCTGCGGTCCGAGCCGAACACGGCGTTGAGCATTCCCGGCCCGGCCTGCACGAAGCAGGGCAGCACGTCCGGGGCCGGCCGCGAGACGATGGTCTTGGTGCACACCGCGGCCACCCCGCAGCGGGCCACCTCGGCCATGGTCTCCCCGTCCCGGCCGTGCACCCCCGCGGCCACGACGATGGGGTTGCGGAACTCCAGGCCGCAGAAGCTCGTCTTTAGGTCGACCTCAGGCTTCGATGCCATTCTTCCTCCACAGCCGGCGGGCCTCCTCCTGGCAGGCCAGGCGGGCCTCCTCCTCGTTGATCGTGGTCATGACTCCTTCCTCCACCACCAGATGGCCATCCACCAGCACGCTCTCCACGTCCCAGCCGCGGAAGCCCATGGTGAACCAGGAGAGCACCGAGGCGGGGGTGATGGGGGTCGGGGAGTCCGGCCGCAGGATCAGCAGGTCGGCCCGCTTGCCGGCGGCCAGGCTGCCGATGCGCTCGCCCAGGCCCAGGGCCCGGGCGGCGTTGCCCAGGACCAGGTCCAGGGCCTGGAACGGGGGCAGCAGCGCCGGATTGGCGCGATGGGCCTTGTGCACCAGGTAGGCGTAGCGGATGTACTCGGAGGTGTCCAGGGTGAAGAAGCAGTCGTGCCCGAGGCTGACGTTCATCCCCCGCTCCAGCATTTCCGGAACGCGGGCCACCCCATTGCCGCCCAGGGAGTTGGTCATGGGGGTGTGGGCCACGTTCACCCGGTTGCGGGCCAGGATTTCCAGGTCTTCGTCGCTCAGGTCCACGCAATGCGCGGCTACCACGTCCGGGCCCAGCAGGCCGGCCTCCTCCAGCACCTGCGGGGCGGACTTGCCGTACTTCTCGATCAGGAAGGCCCGCGGGATCTCGGCCACGTGGATCTGGATGCCGCACTTGTGCCGGTCGGCGATCTCGCGCGCCTGGCGCAGGGTTTCCGGGGAGTTGGTGAAGGCGGTATGCACCCCCAGGCGGCCCTGGATGCGCCCCTCACCGCCGGCAGGGTAGCGGGCCAGGAAGTCCAGGTTCTCCTGGAAGGCCTTCTGGGCCATGGCCGGATCCTGGCGCTCGAGGATGCTGGCGCCGGGAACCCGCTCCGTGACCTCGAAGCCCACCTGGGCGCGCAGGCCCACCTCCTGGATGGCCCGGGCGCTTTGCTCCAGCGCGCCGGGCAGGGCATTGGGCCCCTCCACCAGCTCGCAGACGGTGGTGGTCCCGGCTTTCAGCATCTTGGCCGCCGCGTAGCGCGTGGCCGCGTAGATGCCCTCCCGGGTGGTGAGGTCCTCCAGCCACTCCCAGCCCATCTTCTGCAGCATGTCCCAGAAGCTCTTGAGCTGGCGGAAGTCCACGGGCATGTTGTGCCCGAGCACGTAGGGCATGTGGGTGTGGGTGATGATAAAACCGGGCATGACGATCCGCCCGGAGGCGTCGAGCCCCTCGGCGTCGGGGTATTTGGCCGCCAGCGCCGCGCTGTCCCCGACCTCCACGAT
>MIBK01000034.1:32943-38244 GCA_001829505.1 Spirochaetes bacterium RBG_16_67_19
GGCCGTTTCTGATCAGCAGCTCAGTAGCCATGTTCAGACCTCCTTGGCCAGCGCGGCGGCGATGTCCGCGCGGGTGATGGGTAGACGGGTGAAGCGCAGGCCGGTGGCGTCGGCCACCGCGTTGGCGAAGGCCGCCGCGGCCCCGGCCACCGGCGGCTCCCCCACGCCCTTGGCCCCGAAGGGCCCGGCGGGACTGGGCTCCTCCACCACCAGGGTCTCGGTGGGCAGGCGATCCAGGATCGAGGGCACCGCGTAGTCGGCGAAGTTGGCGTTGCGGATATGTCCGCCCTCGGTATCGATCCGCTCCAGATGGGCCAGGGCGAAGCCGATCAGGGAGCCGCCCTCCACCTGTCCCTCCAGGCCCAGGGGGTTGACCACCCGGCCCACGTCGTGCGCCGCCAGGTGCCGCAGCACCTTCACTTTGCCGGTCCAGCGGTCCACTCGCACGTCCATCAGGTGGGTGCCGAAGTTGTAGGCGATGTAGATGTCGCCCTGGTGGGTCTCGTGGTCGAAGCGGGCGTCCGGGGCCCGCGAGAAAGCCAGGTGCATGAGCGGGAAACCGGACCAGTAAGCGGCGGTGGCCACCTCGGCCAGAGGGATGCGGGCCTGGGGATCGGCCTCCAGCATGGCGAAGCCCTCCGCCAGGCGCACGGCCTCCGGCGGGCACTTCAGCATCAGGCCGGCCATGGAGCGCAGCGAGCCGGCCACCTCGCGGGCGGCCTTCAGCACGGCCGTCCCTCCGACCGTGGTCGAGCGGGAGGCCACGGTGGGCCCGGAGTCGTGCACCGCGTCGGTGTCCACCTGGCGCACGGTGATCCGGGTGATATCCACACCCAGCGCCTCGGCGGCCACCTGGGCGAACACGGTGCGCGAGCCCTGGCCCATGTCGGTGAGCCCCACCCCGACCAGGGCGCTGCCGTCCTGGGCCATCTGCACGGAGGCGCCCACCACATCGATGCCTTCCGCGCCGTTGGAGATGCCCTGCAGCAGGCAGGCCACGCCCCGGCCGTAGAGGTAACGGCCGCCATCCGTGGCGGGCTGCGCCCCGGCCGGCGGGCCCTCCGCCGGCTTCGGACCCATCGGCCTGGGGCCAGCCTTCTCGGCAACCCGCTCGATGGTCCGACCGATGCCCACGGACTGGGTGAACACCTGCCCGGTGGCGGTGCCTTCCCCGGGGCGCAGGGCGTTGCGGCGGCGCAGCTCCAGGGGGTCCAGGCCCAGGGCCGCGGCCAGCTCGTCCATCTGGCTTTCCGAGGCGAAGGTCACCTGGGGCACGCCGAAGCCGCGGAAGGCCCCGCAGTAGGTCTTGTTCGTATAGACGGTGGTGCTCTCCACGCGCACGTTGGGCACCCGGTAGGGACCGGCGGCGTGGATCATGGCCTTCATGGTCACGAAGGGGCTCTCCGAGGCGTATGCCCCCCCGTCCAGGAGGATCTCGGCCTCCCCGGCCACCAGGGTGCCGTCGCGCAGCGCCCCGGTCCGGTAGCGGATGCGCGCGGCGTGGCGCAGGTTGGAGCCGATGATCGACTCCTCGCGCTCGTGGGCGATCATCACCGGCACCCCCAGGCGCACGGCGGCAATGGCCGCCAGGGCCCCGATCTCGGTGGCCACGTCGTCCTTGCCTCCGAAACTGCCGCCCGTGTAGGCCTGCACCACCCGCACCCGGCTGGCCGGCAGGCCCAGGTTGGCGGCGATGTGCCCGCGCAGGTGAAACGGGGACTGGCAGGAGGCGTACACGGTGATCCGCCCGTCGCCCCCGGGAACGGCCACCACCGCCTCGGGTTCCAGGTAGGCGTGCTCCTGGAAGGAGGTCTGGTAGGTGTTCTCCACGACCACCTGGGCCCCAGCGAAGCCTTGGGCCACGTCGCCTTTCACCAGCTTCTTGGAGTAGGTGACGTTGCCGCCGGGATGGATCCTGCGGGCCGCCGGGTCCAGCGCCTGCTCCACGGTGAGGATCGGCTCCCAGGGCTCGATACGCGCGCGCACGGCCGCGGCCCCGCGGCGGGCCTCCTCGCGGCTCACGCCCACCGCCAGCGCCAGGGACTCCCCCTCGTAGCGCACCTCGCCGGCGGCCAGCAGAGGCTGATCGAAGGGCGGCAGGATGCCGATGAGGTTGGGCCCGGGGATGTCGCGGGCCAGGAGCACCGCGACCACGCCCGGTAGCCGCAGGGCGGGGGACGGGTCCACTTCGACCAGCTTCCCGGCCGGCACCCCCGCGCGGCGCGCCGAGGCGTACAGCAGGCCGGGGAAACGCAGGTCCGCGGCGAAGCGCGCCTGGCCGGTCACCAGCTCGCGGCCGTCGACCTTGCGCACGCGCGCGCCGACCACGGCCAGTTCGCCGGTGTTCACCGGCTGGGCGCTCACCGGCCGGCCTCCCGCCCGCGGCGGCTTGTCCCGTCGCCGCGACCCGCCCTATCCGCCGCCCGCTGGACCGCCTTCAGGATCTTGGCGTAGCCCGTGCAGCGGCACAGGTTGCCGCTCAGGGCCTGCTCGATTTCCGGGTCCGTGGGATGCGGCACGCGGTCCAGCAGCGCCTTGGAGGACAGCAGCAGGCCGGGCGTGCAGTACCCGCATTGCACCGCGCCTTCCTCCAGGAAGGCCTCCTGCAGGGGGTGCAGGACCTCCCCCTTCGCCAGCCCCTCCACGGTCAGCACCGCGCGGCCCTGCAGCTTGGCCGCGTACAGCAGGCAGGCGTTCACCGGGCTGCCGTCCACCAGGATCGTGCAGGCGCCGCACTCGCCGCGGCCGCAGCCTTCCTTGGTGCCGGTCAGGCCCAGAAGATCGCGCAGGAGGTCCAGGGCGCGCATGGACCCGTCGGCTTGCATCCGGACGGGCCGGCCGTTGCAGGTGAACTCCAGCTGCATCACTGCACCCCCTCGCAGGCCTCGGCCAGAGCTTCGCGCAGCAGGGCCGCGGTCAGCAGACGGCGGTAGGCGGCCGGGGCGCGCACGTCGTCGATCGGACGCACCTCTTCCGCCGCCGCCTGTCCGGCTTCCCGTCCCAGCCCCTGGCTCCAGGCCTGGCCGCGCAGCAGCTTCTCGGCCGCCGCCAGGCGCACCGGGGTGGGGGCCACCGAACCGGCCGCGGCGCGCACCTCGGCCATCCGACCGCCTTCCGCCAGCAACCAGACGGCCACGTTCACCTGGGAGATGGCCTGGCCTTCGCGCTGCCCAATCATGCGGAAAGCGGAGCGCCCGGCCAGGGCCGCGGGGCCGAAGTCCACCTCCACCAGCAGCTCTCCGGGACGGAGCACCGTGGCCTTGGGCCCGGTGAAGAACTCCTCGGCCGGCACCTCGCGCCTGCCCTCCACCGAAGCCAGCACCAGCCGGCCGCCCAGCGCGATCACCGGCGCCAGGGTGTCGCCGCAGGGGGAGGCGTTGCAGAGGTTGCCGCCCAGCGTGCCCAGGGCGCGGATCTGCGGCGAGCCGATGGCGCGCGCTCCCTGGGACAGGCAGGCCGGCAGGTCCGCGCTCCGGGCCAGGGTTTCCAGGCGGACCGCCGCCCCGATGCTCAAGGCCCCGCCGGGCGCACGCTCCAGCCGCAGGAGCTCCGGGATGCCGCTCACGTCCACCAGGGCTTCGGGCTGCCCGCCCGCCGCGTTGCCGGCCAGCTGCACAGCCAGGTCGGTGCCCCCCGCCACGTAGCGGGCGCTCCGGCCCTGTTCGTCCAGGCCCCCCATCAGGCGAAGAGCCTCTTCCACGCTGCCGGCGATCAGGTACTCCACCGGCTGCTCAGCCCCCGCCCATGGCGGTGGACAGCACCACCGCCTGCCCGGGGCCCACCCGTTCCCCGGCGGGATGAACGACCCGGCGCGCGGCTCCCCCGCTTTGCTTCAGGAAGACCAGCACCCCCGGGCGCAGGTCCTCCCCTTCCAGAAGAGCCTGCCCGCCGAGCCGGGCTTCCACCGCCCGCAGCGCGTCCAGCACCGTAGGCGCGGAGCCCGCGGCTGGCTGGGGCACCTTGCAGGGTGCCGCGCCGAAGGGGATCTCCCCGCGTGGGCCCGTGGCCACCTCCACCTCCAACCGGTCCGTTCCGGCTTTCTGCCGGAACAGGGCGAGCAGCTCGATGGGCACCTTCATCGCCACCCCCCGCCGTCGGCCTGCGCGCCGGCGGCCTGGCCCGCGCCCGGCCGGCCGAGCGCCGCGTAGCTCTCGAGGCCCAGCTCCCGCAACCTGGCCGCTGTGGGCACCCCGTCGCGGTCCCAGCCGCGCGCCGTGTAATATTCGTCCAGCATGGCCTCGAAGCCGGCCCGCTCGATCACCGCCCCCTCGGAGGCGGGGCCCTTGATGGGCTGGAAGCAGCGCTCGGGCAGGGCGTCGTCCGCCCGGGTGTGACCGGCACCCAGGTTGTACAGCTTCTCCAGATTCCAGATGCGCTCCCCCAGGAGGTCGAAGTCCCGCAGGCTGAGGGTCCGGCCCGCGGCCGCCTGCACGAAGCGCGGGTACAGCTCGGGCGGGGTCACGAACTCGTGGAAGCGGCAGGTCACCAGGGTGAAGATGGCGTTCACCCGGTCCTGGATGCCCTTCACCAGGGCGGCCTTGCCCTCGTAGGCGTTCATTTCGATCTGCCCGGTGATTTCCGCCCCGATCGGGGCCCGCTTGTGGCAGGCGCCGCGGTTGGAGGTGGCGAAGGCCAGGGCCGTGCCCTTCATGCGCCGGGGCATCCAGGCGGCGAACCCGGAGTTCTTGATCTGCATGGCGATCTCCAGGCCGCCCAGCTCCCGGGCCGCGCGCAGGGGCCCGCGGGCCAGCAGGTCGCCGATGCCTTCCCGCCGGCCGATGCGGCCCAGTAAACCAAGGATGGCCTCGCGGTCGCCGAAGCGCAGGGACAGGCCCGGCTCGCGGGCCAGGCCCTTCTCCCCCATCTCCAGGGCCCAGGCCACCGTGACCCCGGCGGTGAGGGTGTCCATGCCGTACTCCTCGCACAGCTGGTTGGCCTCGGCCAGGGTGACCGCGTCCCCGTTGCCCAGCTCGGAGCCCAGGGAGAACATGGTCTCGTACTCCGGCCCGCGCAGCCAGCTCTCCCCGCCCCCGGGCTTGCGGAACTTGTGCAGCATGCCGCAGTGCACGGGGCAGCCGTAGCAGGCCACCGCCCGGGTATAGAATTTCTTGGCGAAGGCGAAGCCGTCGATCTCGGCGAACTTCTCGAACTGCCCGTACTCGTGGTTGCGCGTGGCCAGGCCCCCGCGGCCGTTCACCAGGCCCATGCCGGCCCCGGTGCCTACCCGCGAGAACATGCCCACCAGGTTGTATTCCTCGGCGCAAGCCCGGCGGAGCTGCTCCATGTTCTCAGCCACCAGGC
>MIBK01000034.1:38339-44764 GCA_001829505.1 Spirochaetes bacterium RBG_16_67_19
GTGCGCGTCTCGCTGAAGATCCCGGCGAAGGCCACGCCGCGCTCCCCTGCCGGCCCGATGGACAGGGTACGCACGTCCGGGCCGAAGCGCTCCTTCATCCAGGCCTCCGTCTCGGCGGTGCCCTTGCCCAGCACCGGGGCGGCGTCGTGGAAGCTCACCCGCCCGTCCTCAACAAAGACAAGCGTCCAGTCCGGCGAGCGGCCCTCCAGCACGATGCCGTCGAGGCCGGCGAACTTCAGCTCCGCCCCCAGGAAGCCTCCGGCGTAGCAGTTCAGGATCCCGTCGGTGAGCGGGCTCTTGGTCACGATGCAGCTCTGCGGGTGCATGGGGGCCAGGGTCCCGGTCAGCGGGCCCACGGTCAGGATCAGCTTGTTTTCCGGGGCCAGGGGATCCGTGCGCGGGGGCACCTCGTCGGCCAGGAGCTTGACCCCGTAGCCCATGCCCCCCAGGTACCCGGCCAGCCCCGCCGGCACCGGCCAGGATGCGGCGCGCCGAGCGGACAGGTCCACCCGCAGCAGGCTGCCCCACATGCTGCCGCTCATGGTCCGGCCCCCTTGCCGGCCCTGACTGTCAGCGCCAGGGTGACGCACTCCGGCACGCAGGCCGGCTGCCCGCCGCAGAAGTCGCACTTGAAGGCCCTCTCCCCGTCGTCCAGGCGGATGGCCTGGTAGGGGCAGGCCTCCAGGCAGGCCCCGCAGCCGGTGCAGGCGTCCCGGTCGATCAGCACGTAGCCGTCCCGATTGGTGATGGCCTCCACCGGGCAGGCAGGGATGCAGGGTTGGCCCGCGCAGTCCCCGAAGCGGCAGACCCGGATGCCCGGGACCTCGGGCCAGCGCCGCTGGATGGTGATGCGCGCGTCAGCCAGGCGCACGACCCCGATCTTTACCAGCGCGCAGGCGCTCATGCAGCGCTCGCACTCCGTGCATTTCTCCGGATCGATGGCGAAAGAGGGGGCAGGACTCAACGATACCCCCCCATGGTCAGGGCCAGGATGGCCTTCTCGGTGTGCAGGCGGTTCTCCGCCTCGTCGAAGATGATCGAGGCCGGAGAATTGAGCACCTCGTCGGTGACCTCGGTGTTGCGGGAGATGGGCATGCAGTGCATGACCAGGGCATCCTTCTTGGCCTGGCCCACCACCTTCTTCGTGACGCACCAGTCGTTTTTCAGCTTGGCCTTGGCGGCCTGGAACTCCGGATCGCCCTTGAAGTGGGTTTCCAAACCCTTGGCGAACACGGCCGGGGACACCCAGGAGTAGACGTTGATGAAGTCCGCCCCCTTCACCGCCTCCTCGTAGGAGTGCACGATCTTGATGGAGCCGCCCGAGCTCGAGGCTTCGCGGTCCGCCTCGGCCTTGATGGACAGGTCGGGCTCGAAACCCGGCGGGCAGGCGATCACCAGCTCGAAGCCCAGCTTGCCGGCCATGAGCATCGTGGAGTTGGTCAGGCCGGCCGGGGGATTGGCGGTGCGCCAGCCCCACAGGAAGGCGACCTTGGCCTTCTGCAGCGGCCCCTTCTTCTCGATCATGGTCATGGCGTCGGCGAAGGCCTGGCAGGGGTGCTCCACCGGGCAGGAGGCGTTGATCAGGGGGATGCGCGCCACCTGGGCCGCCAGGTCCAGGCGCTCGCGCCGGATGGCCCGGTAGGCGATGCCGTCCAGGTAGCGGTCGATGGTCTTGATCGTGTCCGGCCAGTCCTCCTCCTCGGCGGCGCCCACCCAGAGGCGGTGCTCGTCCAGCCAGAGCATGTGGCCCCCCAGCTGGGTCATCGCGGTCTCGAAGGAGATGCTGGTGCGGGTGGAGGGGGTCTCGAAGATCCCGCCCAGGCTCTTGCCCTCCAGCAGGCGGTGGGCCCGCCCGATCTCGAGCTCCCGCTTCAGCAGCCCGGACACCTCCAGGGTGTTCTGGATCTCCTCGCGGCTGAAGTCCGCGATGCCCTTCAGGTCCCTGCCCTTCAAGTTCGCCATGTTCAACTCCTCTTGTTCGCGGTCGAGCCGCTTTCCAGATAGCGCTTGAGCTGGGCCAGCGACCACTTGGGGCTGAGGCCCATGGACTGCACGGTGCGGCCGATGGAGCGGAAGTCGCGGTCCAGCAGGCCCTCGGCCAGGGTGATGACCGCGTCGGTGACGGGCGTGGGCACCTCCAGCATCCTTCCCAGCGAGGAGAAGGTCACCAGGCCATAGGGGATGTCCTCGGTCAGATGGCGGGTGTCCAGCTTGAACGGACCCTCGCACACCTCCAGGAACGGCGTGTGGATGGCCTCGTACAGCGGCAGCACCCGGTCCTCGCCGTGGGGGTTCCACTTCACCATCAGGATCTCCTCCTCCAGCGGGTACTGCTTCAGGCCCAGCTTCAGGCCGATGGCCATCCGCTCCCGGTCGATGCGCTCGATCAGGCGCACCACCGCGGGGGTGTTCTCCTTCTTGCCGAACAGGCAGAAGCTGCGATCGCCGCTCTCGATGCGGGCCGCATTGCAGATCATGGGCGGGGTGTGGGTGATGGCGTTGTAGTCCACCAGCAGCGAATCGATGGCGTTCTGCCCGCGGCGGATGGTGTACCCGTGCTTCTTCGGGAAAACGGTCTCGGCCACCTCGGCCACCGCGTCGATGTCCCGGCCCGGGAAGGTGGCCACGATCAGGTTCTGGGTGCGGTTCTCCAGGCGCACCTGGGCGCCGCCCTTCTTGGAGGCCCCGTAGGGCAGGGTATTGCAGTCCGCCAGGTACACCTTGCGCTGGATGGCCAGGTCGCGCAGCACCTTGGCCCAGGTGAGCGAGGCCCCGCCCTTGCCCAGGTACAGGACCACCGTCCCCTCCTCCAGGTGCGGGGCGCTCAAGCGGGCGTACTCCTCGCACACGAAATACGGCACGGGATTCAGCACCAGCTGGGCCCCTTCCAGGGCCGCGCCGATGTCGGAGGTGGCCAAGGCCACCTTGCCGAAGATCCCCGTCGGCCGGGACTGGATGTCCAGCACGTCGATGCCGCCCTTGGCCCGCACCTCGGTGAGCTTGTCCTCCTCCCGGGAGAACAGGGCCACCTCGTAACCCTGCGCGCCCATGTCGGCCGCGCACATCAGCCCGCCGCTGCCGGCCCCCAGCACCGCCACTTTCCGGATCTTCTTCATGTCAACCTCCGCGGCGGCTCTTCCTCAGGGCCGCCGTCCGCTGCTCGTTCACCGCCAGCTCCTCGCCTTCCAGCACCACCCCGTACACCTGGAGGGCGCTGTCCAGGGAGATGATCTCTCCCCGCGCGTCCCGGCGCACCGCCTCGGGGTCCCGCTCCAGGGGGTCCCCCCAGCCGCCGCCGCCGGAGGGATAGCTGGTATAGGTGTCCCCTTCCTTCAGCCGCACGGCCTCCTTGGCCTTCAGCTCGCGCTCCCCAGCCCTGCCCTGGTTGATGAAGGCCCGGTTGCAGGAGCCGGGCTTCCCGCCGAAAAGCCCGTAGGGCGGGTGCATCTTGCCGTCCCCGAACATCACCAGGTTGGGAGAGGGGTCGTACAGGCGGATACGGTACCTGGCGCCGCAGCCGCCCCGGAACTGGCCCGCCCCGCAGGAGTCGGCGGTGAACTCGTTGAACTCCGTGACATGGGGGTAGTCGCTCTCGTTGGTCTCGATGTTCGGGGCGATCAAGCCCCCCAGGTCGATGCCGTCGCCGATGTAGTGCCTTCCATCCATACCTGGCATTCCCCCGGCACCGCCGAAGCCGTTGAAGCCGAACATCACGTAGAAGCTGCCCTTGCGCGGGTCCACACCGGTGATGGTCGGGCCGTTCCAGCGGTTCCAGCCGGCCGGCACGCGCTCCGGGAGCACCTTGGCCAGGGCCTGCCAGCAGGCCTCCAGAATGGCGCAGGCCGTGTCCAGGGTGCAGGAGGCCACCGGGGCCGGGAAACGCGGGTTGACCACGCTGCCCTCCGGGGCGCTGATGTGGATGGGCCTGTACACCCCCTCGTTGTGCGGGATGTCCGGGGTGGTCACGGTGGTGAGGAAGGCCACGTACACGCAGGTGGCGGTGTTGGCCAGGGGCGAATTAACGAAGCCGGTCACCTGGGGGTCCGTGCCGGCGAAGTCCACCCAGGCCTCCTCGCCCCGGATGGCGATGGCCACCCGGATGCGGATCGGGGTGTCCGTGAAGCCGTCGGAGTCCAGGCAGGTCTCCCCTTCGTACACCCCGTCCGCGAGGCGCCCGATCTCCAGGCGCATGCGCCGTTCGGCGTAGCGGTGGATGTCCTCGATGGTCTGCCGGGTCCGCTGCACCCCGTACTTGGCGAGCAGCTCCAGGATGCGCTTCTCGGCCACCCGGCAGGAGGCCACCTGGGCCTTCATGTCCACCCACAGGGCGTCGGGCAGGCGCGTGTTGATGCGGATCATGTTGATCACGTCCATGATCGGCCGCTCGTCGCGGTAGATGCGCAGGGGCGGGATGCGGATGCCCTCGTGGAACAGCTCCCGCGCCCCCGGCGCGTAGGAGCCGGGCTCCAGGCCGCCCACGTCCCCGTGGTGGGCCCGGTTGATGCCGATGAACTGCAGCTGGCCCTCGTAGAAGATGGGCTTCATGATCGTCACGTCCGGCAGGTGGGTGCCGCCCAGGTAGGGGTCGTTCAGCACAAAAACGTCCCCTGGGTGGATGTCGCCCTGGAACTCGCGGGCCACCGCTTTGACCGCCTCCATGGCCGAGGCGGTGTGCGACGGCACCCCGTCGATCTGGGCCACGATGCGGTTGTCCCAGTCGCAGATGGCGCAGGAGAAGTCATGCACCTCGGCGAAGATGGGCGAGATGGAGGTGTTGATCATGGTGATGCCCATCTCCGCGTTAATGGTCAGCAGGCGGTTGTAGATCACCGACAGGGTGATGGGGTCGCGGGCTCCCTCGAACTCCTTGCGTTTCACCGCTCCCTCTCCATCACGAGGTTTTCAAACTCGTCTACGGCGAGCGACCAGCCAGGATGCACCACCACGGTGGTGATGCGCTCCTCCACGATGGCCGGTCCCCCCAGGCGGTGGCCCGGGGACAGACGGTCCCGGTCGTACACCGGCACCTGCACGAACCCCCCGCTCTCCTCGAACCAGGCCCTGCGCCGCCCCTTGCGCGCCCCTTCGGCATCCGGCCCGCCGGCGGGCTTGCGGCCGAGGCCGGTCTTGTCCACCGCCCCCACCGCGGTCACTCTTAGATTTATGACCTCCAGCTCGCTTTCCGGGGTGGCGTAAGTGTACAGCCGCTCGTGGGCGGCGTGGAAGCTTTCGGCGATGCCGCCCAGGTGGTTCTCCGCGATCGCGCCGCCGGGGATGGGGATGGTCACCTCGTGGTGCTGGCCCACGTAGCGCACGTCCAGGTAGCGCAGGAGCGCGGCCCGCTCGCGCTCCACCCGCATCGATAATAGCTCGGCCAGGGCCCGCTCTTCCAGCTGGCGGATGGTCTGGTTGAAGGCCGCCAAATCGATGCCGGGGATCACGGCGTTGAAGGTGCGCACGTGGTCCAGGCGGATGTCCGACTCCAGCATGCCCAGGGCGCAGAACACCGAGGCGGCCCTGGGCACGATCACCGAGCGGCAGCCCACCTCCTCGGCGATGCGGCAGGCGTGCACGGAGCAGGCCCCGCCCGCGCTGACCAGGGCGTATTCGCGCGGGTCGTGCCCGCGCTGGACCGAGACCACCTTGGCGGCATCGGCCATGCTCTGGTTGATGATGCGGAACACGCCGGCCGCCGCCGCCACCTCGTCCAGACCCAGCGGCTCGGCGATATGCCTCTTCATTTCCGCGCGGGCCTTCTCCTCGCTCACCCGCATCTCCCCGCCCAGGAAGTAGTCCTTGTTCAGGTAGCCCAGGAGCAGGTTGGCGTCCGTGACCGTGGGCTTTTCCCCGCCCAGCCCGTAGCACACCGGGCCGGGGTCCGAGCCGGCCGAGGCCGGCCCCACCTTCAGCATGCCGCCCCCGTCGATCCAGGCGATGGAGCCGCCGCCGGCCCCGATGGTGTGGATGTCGATCATGGGCTTGGCCAGGCGGTAGCCGGCGATCTCCCCTTCGGTGCTCAGGGTCACCCGGCCCTGGCTCACCAGGGTCACGTCGAAGGAGGTGCCGCCCATGTCCATCAGGATCAGGTTCTTCTGCTCCAGGAGGCCGGCGAAGAACACCGCCCCGATGGCGCCGGCGGCCGGCCCGGACAGCAGGGTGGCCGAGGCGTGCCGGATGGCCGTCTCGGCGGTCATCACCCCCCCGTTGGAGGCGGTGATGTAGAAGGCCCGCTTCAAGCCGTCGGCCTTCAGCTGGCGTTCCAGGTTGGAAAGGTACACGGTGAGCTTGGGCCCCACGTAGGCGTTGGCCACGGTGGTGGACATGCGCTCGTACTCGCGGATCTGGGGCAGCACCTCCGAGGAGATGGACACGAACACCCCGGGCAGCTCCCGCTCGACGATCCGGCGGATGGCCCTCTCGTGGGC
>MIBK01000034.1:45039-45118 GCA_001829505.1 Spirochaetes bacterium RBG_16_67_19
GTGCCGGTGAGCAGGGTGTTGGTGGCTACGGTGGTGCCATGGGCGAAGAAGTCCAGCTCGCCCAGGAACTCTTCCAGGC
>MIBK01000034.1:45305-46362 GCA_001829505.1 Spirochaetes bacterium RBG_16_67_19
GGCTCCCCGACCTGTCAACAAGAATGGCCGGGCGGGCCTTTGGCCTCCAGGCGTGGCGCCAGCCGATGGTCTGGCTAGGAGAAGGATAGAATTGTTTCGGTCCGTGCCCGCACGCCGCGTTCCAGTTCTCGCAGAGCGTTCAGGTCGCGGCTGACGGTTTTGGGTGTCTTACAGGCGTAAGCCTGGGCGATTGCAGGGGTGAGCAGGCAGCTCTCGTTCTGAAAGAGCGATTACCAGCAGCTGTTGACGAGCGCGTACCTCTACAGAGCGGGTGTTGCCTGCGGATTGTAATATTTCGCGCACATAGTCACGCCACATCGCTCGATGCTGGAAGAGGCGGATGTCTTCCAGCTGCCCTCTCAATCCATCAACAAATCCTTGAAGCCCGTAGAGCACAAAAGGCATCACTTCTCCGCCGGATCAACAGGTGCGCGGCCGGGGCGGGCACTCCCCCGTTGAGAAGCAGAAGAAGCTCAACCAAACGGGCCGTCCGGCCGTTGCCGTCCCCGAAGGGGTGAATCCATGCCAGATAGAGGTGGGCAGTAACCGCAAGCAGGACCGATAAAGAAAGCCGATCCAGGGTCGTCTCGCGTTCCCGCTCGGCATTCAGAAACACGCAGAGTCTTTCCAACAGATACTCACAATCCTCTGCAGGCGCGCCCCGATAGGAACCGACCACTACCGGAATCTTGCGAATCTCACCGGGGACGACGCCCTCTTTGGCGGGCAATCCGGCCAGTACCAAGCCGTTGTAGCTTTTAATAAGCCCAGCAGTGAGGTTGGCAGGCTCGCCGGCAATCAAGTCCTCAAGAATGGTATTGCAGGCAATCAGGATGTTTTCTACCTCCCTGCCCTGGTACGCCATGGAGGGGGGGAGCTGAAGCTTTCCTTCAATTTGCTGCCGGACTTGCTGCTCGCTGAGAGTGCTGCCTTCGATGGCTGTAGTAGCCTGAGTCCCCCGCGCCAAATAGAGTTGGTAGAGCTGGTCCCCGATAGATTTGGGGAGGGGAACTCCTGTTATTGATCTTACATTAAATAATGGATACACTCTATCAAA
>MIBK01000035.1:0-228 GCA_001829505.1 Spirochaetes bacterium RBG_16_67_19
ACGAAGCCGAAGAACCTCGGTCCGGCCATGGCCATGGTACGAAGCCGAAGAACCTCGGTCCGGCCATGGCCATGGTCGCGGGTGTTACCGCCGTGTCCAGCAGCTCCAGCACCTCTGCGGCCCCGGCGGGGGCCTCGGGCAGGGGGGCGTCCAGCGCGGCCAGCCCGGCGAGCGCCCCGGGTTCCGGGGCTACCCGGCGGGAGGGCAGCTGCTCCAGATAGCGGATCG
>MIBK01000035.1:438-5293 GCA_001829505.1 Spirochaetes bacterium RBG_16_67_19
GCCCGGCAGGGTTTGAGCGACCTGCTGGACAACACCTTCAAGATGATGGGCCATACCTGGAAGACCAGCCTGCTGCTGTCGCTGGTCCTTTTCCTGCCTCTCTCCGCGCTGGTGGGCTGGGGCACCGCGCGCTTCTTCGGCGGATTGGCCGGCCTGATGGGCACGGCGGAGGAACCGGGACTGGCCTTCTTCCTGGGATATCTGCGCCTGCTGCTTTCCATGCTGGGCGCCTCGCTGCTGCTGTGGCTGGCCGGGGTGTTCGTGCACGCCGCGGTCGGGGCCCACGTGGCCGCGGTGGCCGGCGGGCGCAGCCTGGAGCCCTGGGAGGCTGCCGGCCTGGCGGGCCGCAGGTTCTTCCTGCCCAGCCTGCTGCAGGCTCTAGTGCAGCAGGCCCTGGCCAGCGGGGCGCTGATGATCCTGTTCTTCGCCGCGGTGCCCCTGGGGGCGCTGGCCGCCTCCGGCAGGGCCTTTCTGGCCCTGGGCATCGCCGGCGCGGCGGGGGCGGTGCTGCTGGGCGTGGCGGTGGCGGTCTGGCTGTCCGTGCTGCTGCACTTCGCCCCCCAGGCGGTGGTCTTCGACGGGGAAGGGGTGTTCGGCAGCCTGCAGGCCAGCTCTCGGCTGGTGCGCGGAAGCTGGTGGCGCCTGCTGGGCATCTCGCTGGTGGTGAGCATCGTCCTGTCCTTTGCCCTGGGGTTGGTCACCCTGCCTTTCACCGGCGTGGCCTTCCTGCCCCTGGTATCACGGATGGTCAGCCTGGCCCTGGAGAACTCCTTCGAGATCAGCGACATGGCCGAGGTGTTCCGCCTCAGCGGCGTGAGCATCGGGATCGGCGCGGCGGGCAGCACCTTCATCCAGGCCGCCCTGGGCGCCTTCTTCCTGCCCGCCTTCTACGGGCTGTTCTACGTCGATCTGAAGGTGCGCAAGGGCGAGCTGCCCGAGAGCCGCCCGAGGAAGAAGAAAACTTGATCAAGGCAAGGATGCCGGAAGCCGGCGCGGCCAAGGATGGCTATGAGCGCCGGCAGCTGTCGGGAAGCTGGGAGCGGCGCGGGCGCAACCCCCTGGTGGGCGCCCTGGTGCTGGTGGTCGGCCTGGGAGCCCTCTACATGCTCGTGCAGGGGCTGCTGGTGAACGGCTTCATCCTGGCCGACCTGGCACGGCGGGGACACCTGCTCGAGGAGCGGCGGGGACTGGAGATGTTCGCCGAGCTGTACCGCCGCTACCGGCCGGTGATCCTGGCCGTGCTGACCGCCACCCAGTTCCTGATCTTCCTGCTGCTGCCCCTGCGGGCCATCCGCCGCTGGCACACCCCGCAGCTGCCCGCCTACCTGGGCCTGCGCCGCTTTGCCCCCGCGGGGCTGCTGTCCGTGGCCGGGACCCTGTTCCTGCTTCCGGTGTCCAGCGGGATCGCCTCCTGGCTGCTGTCCTATTTCCCTGCGCTGGAGCGCTGGAGCCAGGTGGGCAATGCGCTGATCGTGGATCCCCGCCCCTGGCCCCTGGCCGCCACGCTCCTGGCGATCGCCGTGACCCCTGGGATTTGCGAGGAGGTCCTGTTCCGCGGCTACCTGCAGCGCACCCTGCAGCGCCGCCTGGCCTTCCCCTGGCACTTCCTTGTTTCCGGCGGCCTGTTCGCCCTGTTCCACCAGCAGGTCCTCAGCCTGCCTTCGCTGCTGATCGTGGGCTTCTACCTGGGCTTCGTCTACGCCTGCTTCGGGTCCCTGTACCTGACCATGCTCTCCCACTTCCTGTACAACGCCGTGCTGATCCTGCTGGCCAACTTCCCGCCGCGCTGGCCGGCGGTGTTCAACCTGGAGGGGGACTTCCGCTGGCAGGTGGTGGCGGCCTCGGCGACGCTGTTCGCCGCCGCCGTGGCGGGGATGGGCCTGCTTCGCCCCGGAAACGCCCGGCGGCTGAATGGACTCTGAGGCCGCGGTCAGCTATACTGAATGAGGAGCCAAGGAATATGGAATCGGAGCGGCGCACCCGGGAACGGAGCTGGGTCGAAGGTTGGGAGAGAGTCGGCCAACGGCTGCGCGAGCTGAAGAGGCGTGAGCTGCGCGCGATCCGCACCGAGGACGCGTTGCGGAAGCTGGCCGGGGCCTTCGAATCCTGCCGACGGCATTTCGTTCCCTCGCCCACCTCCGGGCTGGTCGAGCAGCAGCGCTGGTTCCAAAAACTGCGCCCGTGATCGACTTATTCCAGGTCGCGCTGGAGCTGCAGGATTTCCTGACCGCCCAGGGCTGGCGCTTCTGCTTCATTGGCGGCTTGGCCCTGCAGCGCTGGGGGGAGCCTCGGGTCACCCAGGACGTGGATTGCACCCTGCTGACCGGGTTCGGAGACGAGCGGGAGTACATCCGCATCCTGCTGGGCCGCTACGCGGGCAGGATTCCGGACGCGGGGGAGTTCGCCTGGCGCAACCGGGTGCTGTTGCTGCGTTCCCAATCGGGCATTGGAATCGACCTGGCCCTGGGCGGCATGGATTTCGAGGTCGCCTTGGTCAACAGGGCGACGGATTTCGACTTTCTCCCTGGTATTCGCTTGAGGACCTGCAGCGCCGAGGACCTGATCGTTCTGAAGGCCTTCGCGGACCGCCGGCGGGATTGGGCGGATATCGAGGGAATTCTTCACCGCCAGGGCCGGTTGGATTGGGATCACATCCAGGCCCAGCTGGAACCGCTCGCCGAACTGAAGGAAGATCCGGCGATCATGGCCACGTTGCGGTCGCTGCGGTCGGACCTGGATTCCTGAGACTTCCTCCCTGTTCCCCCTTGTTTCCCCCCTTTTTCTTGACAGCTCCCCGGGCCGGTGTTACTGTTGATTAAACACATCTTTCTACCTTAAGGGGGTACAGGAAGAATGAAGAAGCTCTTGTTCCTCGCTCTGCTCGTCACGCTCCTGCTGGTGACGAGCCTGGGCTTCGCCCAGAAGAAGCAGACCATCGTCATGGTGGTGAAGCTGGAAGGCGTGGCCTGGTTTGACAACATGCGCCTGGGCGTCGAGGCCTTCGCCAAGGACTACCCGGACGTCGATGCCTACCAGACCGGGGCGGAGAACGCCGATCCGGCCGCGCAGGTGAAGATCATCGAAGACCTGATCGCCAAGGGGGTCAACGCCATCCTGGCGGTGCCTAACGACCCGGCCTCCCTGGTGCCCGCCTTCAAGCGCGCCAACAACGCCAAGATCATCACCCTCACCCACGAGGCCTCGGTGCAGCAGCAGGTCAGCTACGACGTGGAGGCCTTCGACAACATCGCCTACGGCCGGCACATGATGGACATCATGGCCAAGTGGATGGGCAACCGGGGCCTCTGGCAGCCCTTCGTCGGGCACCTGACCTCCACCACGCACAACGAGTGGGTGGACGGCGAGGTCATGCAGGCCAAGGACAAGTACCCGAACCTGAAGATGGCCACCGACCGGCTGGAAGAGCAGGAAAACCAGCAGATCTCCTACGAGAAGGGCCTGGAGCTGCTGAAGACCTACCCGCAGCTGAAGACCATGATGGGCAGCGCCATGAGCACGGTGCCCGGCGTGGCCCGGGCCATCACCGAGAAGGGCCTGATCGGCAAGGTGGCGGCCTTCGGCACCTGCCTGCCCTCCGTGGCGGGGGACTACCTGAAGAGCGGCGCGGCGATCTCCATCCACTTCTGGGTCCCGGCGGATGCCGGCTACGTGACCACCCGGGTGGCCTATGATCTGTTGAAGGGCAAGAAGATCACAGCGGGTATGAACCTGGGCCGGCCCGGCTACGAGAAGATCATTATCAAGAACAACAAGTCCGGCGTGCCGGTCATCTACGGAGCGGCCTGGGTGGACGTGAACAAGGACAACCTGAAGGACTGGACCAATCCGGACGGGAGCTACAAGCTGTAGACGAAGCGTTCCAGCGCTCGACGGCGAATTTTGGGTTGACGGGACGCGCACCGGTGTGCGACGATCCTGTCAACCCATTTTTTTGGAAAGCTGGGGCAGCAATGGCCGATGCGTTTCTGGAAGCACGCGGCATCTCCAAAGCCTACGAAGGGGTCCAGGCCCTCCGGGACGTGAGTCTGTCCATCGGCAGGGGGGAGATCCACTGCCTGGTCGGGGAGAACGGCTCCGGGAAGTCGACCCTGATCAAGATCATCGGCGGAGTGGTGGAGCCCGACCAGGGGGTGGTGGTCATCGGCGGGCGCCCGCACAGCCATCTGGCGGCCATCGACGCCATCCGCCAGGGCATCCAGATCATCTACCAGGACCTCTCCCTGTACCCCAACCTGAGCGTGGCGGAGAACATCTCCTTCAACCAGTTCGTGGAGCGCCGCACCGGTTTCGTGAGCTGGAAGGAAATGCGGGCCATCGCCGAACGGGGCCTGGCGGAGATCGGCGAGAGGATCGACCTGGAGGAGAGCGTCCAGAACCTTTCCGTGGCCAAACGCCAGATCGTGGCCATCACCCGCAGCCTGACCCAGAACGCGCGCCTGATCATCATGGACGAACCCACCTCGGCCATCACCCGGGAGGACGTGGACCACCTTTTCTCGGTCATTGCCCGTCTGAAAGCCAAGGGCGTCTCCACCCTGTTCATCAGCCACAAGTTGAACGAGATTTTCCAGATCGCCGAGGTGGTGACCATCCTTCGTGATGGAAGGAAGGTGGGCGATTTCCCCACCGCGGAGCTGGACGACGCCAAGCTGACCTACCTGATGACCGGACAGCGCATCCAGTACACCCCGTACAAGGCTCCGGCCCGGACCTCCGTGCCGCTGCTGGAGGTGCGCGGCCTCTCCCGCCGGGGGCACTTCCGGGAGGTGAGCTTCTCCCTCTGGCCCGGCGAGGTCCTGGGCTTGACCGGACTGATCGGCTCCGGCCGCACCGA
>MIBK01000035.1:5338-8447 GCA_001829505.1 Spirochaetes bacterium RBG_16_67_19
GATCCTGCTCGCCGGCAAGGCGGTGCGCATCCGCTCCCCGGAGGACGCCGGTCGCCTGGGCATCGGCTACCTGCCCGAGGACCGCCTGACCCAGGGGCTTTTCATCGGCCAGTCCATCGGGGACAACATCGTGGTTACGGTGCTCAAGAAGCTGCTGGGGGCCCTGGGCCTGCTGGATCCGGCCCGGCGGCGCAAAACCGAGAAGCGCTGGCTGGAGGAGCTGGCCATCAAGGCCCCCTCGGCCCGGGTGCGGGCCTGGAGCCTTTCTGGGGGCAACCAGCAGCGGGTCGTGCTGGCCAAGTGGCTGGCCACCGATCCCAAGGTTTTCATCCTGGACGGCCCCACCATCGGCATCGACATCGCCTCCAAACGGAACATCCACGAGATCATCCGCGCCCTGGCCCAGCGGGGAATCGCCATCATCATCATCTCCGACGAGATCCCCGAGATCCTGCACAACTGCAACCGAGTGCTGGTCATGCGGGAAGGGCGCCTCGAGCAGGAAATCCAGGAGGTGTCCGCGGTCGGCGAGGCGGAGCTGCTGGCGGTGGTCGGCGGCCGGCAGGGAAACGGGACCTCATGAAGGCTGCCCTGCTCAAGCGCAACGAGTTCTACCTGCTGCTGGTGATCGTGGTCTTTGCCGCGGCGATCACCATTGTCAACCCGGCCTTCCTGACCATCGAGAACCTGTTCGACCTGATCCGCTCCAGCTCGGGCATGGCCATCCTGGCGGTGGGCTTCTTCCTGGTGCTGCTGTCGGGAGGCATCGACATCTCCTTCCCGGCGGTAGCCATCGTGGCCCAGTACATCACGGTGAACGCCATCATCAGTCTGGGCATCGACAACCTGGCCCTGGCCTTCGCCATTGCCATCGCCATCGGGTTGGCCTTCGGCGCGGTGAACGCCTTCTTCATCTCGGTGTTCCGCATCCCCACCCTGATCGTGACCCTGGGGACCATGAACATCTTCCACGGGGCCATGCTGGAGTTCGTGGGCACCAAGGCCATCAACGCCGGGCAGATGCCCAACTGCTTCAAGACCTTCGGCCTGGTGAACATCCTCTCCCTGCCGCGCGGGGACGGCACCTTCTACGGGCTGTCCGTGTTCTTCCTGATCATCCTGGCCGTGATCCTGGCCACCTGGGTCATCCTGCGCTTCACCGTGCTGGGCCGGGTGATCTATGCCATGGGCGGGAATCCCGAAGCGGTGAAACGCAGCGGCTTCAACCTGGTCCGGCTGCAGTTCTTCATCTACTGCTACGTGGGCCTGCTGGCCAGCGTGATGGGCATCATGCACGCCTCCCTGATCAGCTACAGCAACGCCACCTACATCATCAACTCCGAGCTGCTGCATGTCATCGCCGCGGTCATCCTCGGGGGGGCCAGCATTCTGGGGGGTACGGGCACCCTCACCGGGACCCTGCTGGGGGTGGTCATGATCTCGATACTGGAGAAAAACCTGGTCATGCTGGGGCTGTCCTCGTTCTGGCAGCAGTTCTTCGTGGGCCTGATCATCGTGCTGGGGGTGAGCATCACCCACCTCCAGAAGAGGCTGCGCGAGCGGATATGAACACCAAGCTTTCCACCAACCTGACCCTCCTGGCCATCCTGCTCGTGCTCACCGCGGTCATCTCCCTGCTGCTGCCCGGGCAGTTCCTGACCGGCCGCAACTTCGCCTCCATGGGCCGGCAGTTCCCCGAGTATGGCCTGTTGTCCCTGGCCAACATGCTGGCCATGATCACGGGCGGCATCGACCTCTCGGTGACCTCGGTGATGAGCCTGTCGGGGGTGGTCTCCGCCCAGCTCCTGTCCCGCTGGGAGTCGCTGCCCCTGTCCCCCGCCCTGGTGATCCTGCTGGGCATCCTGCTGGCCTTCGCCGTCTCGGCGCTCTGCGGCCTGATCAACGGCGCCCTGATCGCCTACGTGCGCGTGCCGGCCATCATCGCCACCCTCGGTACGCAAGGATTGTTCCTGGGGATCGCCATCGGCATCACCAGGGGCAGCGGCGTCGGGGGTTTCCCGGACCCGTTCCTGTTCATCGGCAACGGGGAGGTGGCCGGGATCCCCATGCAGTTCCTGATCTACCTGGCGGTGGCCCTGCTGGTGGGCTTGCTGCTCACGCGCACCCGGCAGGGATTCTCCATGCGCATGTACGGCTCCAGCCCGCTGGTGTCCCGTTTTTCCGGGGTGAACAACGAAGCGGTGCTGATGCGCACCTACCTCACCACCGGCCTGCTGGCCGGAGCCGCCTCGATCATCGTGATTTCCGGGGTCAACTCCATCCGCCCCGGCTACGGCTCCGAGTACCTGCTGATCTCGGTGCTCATCGCCATCCTGGGCGGCACGGACCCGGCCGGCGGCTTCGGCACGGCCCTGGGCCTGACCCTGGGCATCTTCATTTTGCAGGTATTGCAGAGCGGGCTGAACTTCCTCAACTTCTCCCCCTTCTTCAAGAAGTTCATGTGGGGCCTGCTGCTGGTCGCCCTCATGGTGTTCCACCATTTCCGCCGCCGGTATTCCCAGCGCCGCGCCGCCCGCCTCTCCGCGGTGGAGCGGGAGCCGGTCGCGGGGCAGAGATAGGGTGGGGAGCCGGCCGCACATGTCCGACTACCTGCTGGGCATCGACGCGGGCACGGAGAGCTTCCGGGCCGGGGTGTTCGACCCCGCGGGCAAGTGCCTGGGCTTCGGGGTCAGCGCCAACCGCACCGTGCATCCCCACCCGGGCTGGGCCGAGCAGAGCCCCCGGGACTGGGAAACGGCCCTGGTCGACTCGATCCGCAAGGCCCTCGAGGCCAGCGGCGTGGAGCCGAAGCGGATCCGCGGCATCGGCCTGGACGGCACCAGCTGCACCGTGGTCTTCCTTGACGAGCGCGGCCGGCCGCTGCGGGAGGCGGTGATCTGGATGGACATCCGCGCCGCCAAGGAAGCCGAGGAGGTGGCGGCCACCGGGGACCCGGCCCTGGAGTACGTGGGCCACGGCAACGTCTCGGCCGAGTGGTTCCCGTGCAAGACGGCCTGGGTGAAGCGCCACGAGCCGGCGGTGTATGAGAACTCCCGGACCGTGTTCGAGCTCACCGACTGGCTGGCCTTCCGGCTGACCGGCGAGAAGA
>MIBK01000035.1:8559-9828 GCA_001829505.1 Spirochaetes bacterium RBG_16_67_19
AGCGGATCGTGAAGATCGGCGAGGTGGTCGGTGGGCTGAGCCCCGAGATGGCCCGGGCCACGGGCCTGCCGGCGGGCATCCCGGTGGCGGGAGGCGGTGCGGACGCCTACATGGGTGTGATCGGGATCAATGCTCTGGCCGAGGGGACCCTGGCCCTGATCACCGGCTCCTCCCACCTGCAGATCGGGATCACCGACCGGGAGGTTCACGCCCGCGGGCTGTTCGGCAGCTTCCCGGAAGCCCTGGTGCCCGGCCTGCAGGTCATCGAGGCGGGGCAGATCTCCACCGGCTCGGTGGTGCGCTGGTTCACCACGAACTTCGTGGGCGCGGACATTGCCGCTGCGGCGGCCAAAGCCGGCCGCTCCGTGTACGACGAGCTCAACGCCCGGGCCGCGTCGATCCCCCCCGGTGCGGAGGGCCTGGTGGTCCTGGAGCACTGGCAGGGCAACCGCACCCCCTGGACCGATCCCTGGAGCCGGGGGGTGATCCGCGGCCTGACCCTGGGCCACGGCCCCGCGCACGTGTACCGCGCCATCCTGGAAGGGGTAGCCTTCGGCACCGAGGTGATCCTCCAGAGGATGGCCCAGGAGGGGGTGCGCATCGATTCCATTGTGGCCTGCGGCGGGGCCACCGCCAGCCCGCTGTGGATGCAGATCCACGCGGACGTGAGCGGCAAGCGCATCGCCATTCCGGAAGAGCAGCAGGCCGTCACCCTGGGCAGCGCCATCGCCGGCGCGGTGGCCGCCGGGGTCCATTCCAGCCTGACCGCCGCGGCCGCGGCCATGGTGCGCGTGGCTTCGGTGGTGGAGCCGGATTCGCGGGCGCACGAGCGCTATGCCGAACTGGTCCCGCATTACACCGCCACCTACGAGAGTCTGAAAGAAGCCTCCCGCCGCCGCGTGGAAGCCGGCTGAGGCCGGCCGGGCGGCAGGCGCGTCAGTCTGTAGCAGGTGGGGTTATCGGCGCCTCCCTTTTCTCGCGAATGAACAACAGAAGAATCGCGCCCACTATCGGAAAGAAAGCCGATACTAGCACCGGGATGGGTATGCCGAGTTTTTCGAACGCGTATCCCGTGAGGGCCATCCCTGTTATGCTGCCAACCCAGAACACCGCCTGGAAGATCGACACGCCCTTGGCCACGTTCCTTGAAGGCACGATATCCACGACGTAGGCGGGACCGATTCCCAGGGGCACGCTGATAAAAGCGTAGAGAACAGCGAATACGGCGAATTGCCACAGGGACCTCGAAAACGCCAGCAGCAAGAGGCT
>MIBK01000035.1:9916-11456 GCA_001829505.1 Spirochaetes bacterium RBG_16_67_19
GCGGAAAGCCGATGGATACCGCCCCCTGGATCGCTGCCGTCAGGGTGATCGCGGATCTTGAAAAACCACGGGCATTCATGGACAGGGACCGGCCGAGATTGCCTGGGCCAATAGTGACCGCGACGAGGATTGTGGCTGCCAGGAGGAAAATCAACATGCCGCCGAGCGGGTCTCCGCCGGCCGCACGCTCAAGGCGGGCCCGGGAAGGTGAAGAAGCGGGCGGTTCGATGGAAACCAGACCTCCGATCAAGATGAGGATGCAGAAAACTGCAAGGCTGCTAAAGACGCCCCTGTAGCCGAACAGGTCCGCGATGTACCCCACGCCGAGACCTCCCACCAGGCCGCCCAAGCCGTTTGTCATGCCAAGGATTCCGAGCGCCGTGCCACGGTCCTCGGAACCCGCTTCGAGCCCGACAAGCACGGTTGCCTGCGATAGGATCACTCCGGCAGCAAAGTAGATCACCCCTGTCACTATGGCGAGCTGCAGCACATTCGCGACGCGACCTGTCAGCCAGGTGAGGACAATGAAGGGCACTCCGCTTGCGACAAGGAGCAGTTTCCGGCGTCGAAAGGTCTCCGGCAGCATCCCGGAAGTCATTGTCCCTGCTGCAATGCAGAGATAGGCAAAGGCGAGGAAAAGGCCACTGGTAGTCCGCGATGCGCCGAGATCCAATGCGTAGAGAGGAAGGAGCGGAAGGGCTCCGTTTCCATATGTCCAGCCAGCGAAGCAGGCGATGAACGGGCCGACTAGATACTTCCTATGCATCCGCAGCCTCCCGAAATGACTTCGAAGGAGGGAGCGCCAGCAGAATCAAGTCAAACTGGCGCACAACTTGCGATACTCGCCCTCTGTCATTGCGCTCAGGGTCTGCGTTCGGACATTGCCAAGCGAACCGATCGTAAGCAGCAGTTTCGAAATCACCTCGTCATTCGGGGCGTCCGCCAGCACGACGGCGTCGTATTGGCCCATGACCAGGTACCAATCTTTCAGCCTGGCGCCCATTGCTTCTGCGGCCTTTCTCGCCGCATCCAATCTCGACGGACTCTCCTTCATGTTCTTGATTCCCTGCTCCGTGTAGTTGAGCAGGATTATGTATGTCTTCATCATCGCCCCCTTCCACGAAGAATGAACTGCTTCTCCTCGACGCTCCCTCTACCTGTTGGCCGCTGGTATTCGCGAGAAAGTATAGTTGATGGCTACGCCTGAAATCAAACCATTCACATTTCGAGGAGGGCTGACTTGCAACGGTTAAAAGATCGCCGAAAAACTCAAGCTGTCCCCTTCGGTGGTTTCCCTGCACCTGAGACAGCTCACGGAAGCCGGCCTGGTGAGCGAGCGGTCCCCAGGCAACCGTTACCGGCTTGATATCGCCACGAAGCGTAAAAGGGCCAGAGACGAATTCCGCGAAACCGATATAGTCTCGGGCATGGAGAAGCCTCCCGGACACCCCCGACTGAGGGAGATCACCGCCGGGCTGAAGGATACCATCCCCTTGCTGAGGAGCCGCCCCCTTCGGCACGGTGTTCTAACGAGGCCTCC
>MIBK01000035.1:11483-12464 GCA_001829505.1 Spirochaetes bacterium RBG_16_67_19
GCGGGGGCGCTCTCTCGCGTCAAGGACGAGGGGCAGAATCCAGGAACGTGGTGACGATCGCGGCTAGCTCCGGCGCAGCCAACATGTCGTAGTGCGTCCTTCCGGGCAAGATCGCGAGCCGGGAAACCGGCTTGCCCGAGCCGTCCCAGTTCCCGTCCCGCTGGCCTCCGCCCAATAGCCCGAACAGCTCCACGGCGTGGGAGGGCGGGAAGATGTCGGCGTCTCCGGCCACGACGAGCACCGGCACCTTGATCGCGGCGACCTGTTTCGAGAAGTCGTAATCCTTGGCCATGGCCTCGCCGATCTTGGACAGCAGCCGCGGCCAGTCCTCCGGCCTCGGCGCCAGTTCCCTGTACATCTGGTACATCGGCGTTTGCTTCATGGCTTCGGCGGCGGCGGCACCCACCTGCGCCTGCTGGGCCAGGATGTCCGGGTAGAAGGCGCTGCGACGGAACGGGGTGGAGACCAGCACCAGCCTGCTCACCGCGGCAGGGTGCCGGATGGCCGTCTGCAGGGCGACGCCCCCCCCGAGGGAATAGCCTGCGATGTCCGTCCGCCCCAGTCCCAGACGCCGGATCAGGGCAGCGATGTCGTCAGCCATCAGCTCCACGCTGGGCGGGCGGTCGACGTCGGCCGTACGGCCGTGGCCCTGCAGGTCCACGGCGATGACTTTTCGCTTCTCAGCCAACGCCGTCAGCACGGGCCCGAACATCTGGATGGCGCCCAGGCCGCCGTGCAGGAGGACCAACGGCTCCCCCTCGCCGTGGAACTCGTAGTACAGCCTCACGCCGTTGACCAGGGCGTAGTCGGCCAACGCAGCCTGGAGGCCCAGGGCCATGCTGAAAACCGTGACGAATGAAGCTGCTTTCATGGTTTGCTCCTTCTAGACCATAGTCGTCCGGG
This sequence comes from Spirochaetes bacterium RBG_16_67_19, assembly GCA_001829505.1. Lineage (GTDB taxonomy): Bacteria > Spirochaetota > Spirochaetia > SZUA-6 > DRHE01 > MIBK01. Next base: position 12,387 of record MIBK01000035.1, read on the forward strand.
AAAAGCGGAAATCGACGAGGGAGAGGAGGTGCTGGAACGCACGAGCGCCGCGCGGGCTTCCTGGATTACTGGCCCGTG
>MIBK01000035.1:12513-12618 GCA_001829505.1 Spirochaetes bacterium RBG_16_67_19
ACAGCCCGAAGAATTCCTTCTTCAGGGGCTGGTTGACCTTTCCCCCGGCGGCCAGGCGGGGAAACAGCTTCTCGATCTCGCTCTCGCTGTCCCCCACCACGCACA
>MIBK01000035.1:12653-14057 GCA_001829505.1 Spirochaetes bacterium RBG_16_67_19
CCCATCGCGTCCGAGGCGAAGAACTTGATGCCCTTCGCGGTCAGGCTGGAATGCATGATCCGGTCTTTCATTTCCGCAGGCATGGAAGCCGCCATGGGTGAGCCTCCCACCGTCTGCAGCTCGAGCTCCCCCCCAATGCAGTCCTTGTAGAAGGTCATTGCTTCGCGGCAATTCCCGTCGAAAGACAGTATGGAATGAGTTGGGCCATGGTTGTCCTCCTGGCGTACAAATATCGCCACGGCCGGCGGCGGCGGCAAGGACCCGCAGGCCCACCAGCGCTGCGCCGGGCCCGCCACCTACGAGAGCCTGAAAGAAGACTCCCGCCGCCGCGTGGAGGCCGGCAGCCAGGATTGCACAGCCCAACCGAAACCGAAGCGGAGGGAAAGCGGCGATAGCGCAGGACTTGGACAGGAGGGATGCGGCGCTTTGCCTTCTAAGCACCCCGCGACGGAGAACCCCCGCGCATCGCGCGCAGCTGCAGCACGGCGAGCACGAGCATGAGGGCCGAGAACAGCAGCGAGGCCGCCAGCGGCCCCGCGCTCAAGGCCAGGCCCGCGGCGGGCTTGGCCAGCTCATTTAGGGCCAGGGGAAAGATCACGAAGAACCCCAGGATCATGATGGCCGGCCCCAGCACGGCGCCGAGCATTCTCCCGCGGAGCGCCATGATCGCCGTCACGGCGAAGGCGGGCATCACGAAGCACAGGTCGAGGATGTAGATCGAGTAGAGGAAGTCGATGCGGTTGCGGGCCTTCAGCAAAGGCACCAGTGCCATCGTCCAGAGGAAGGTGAACACCGCGGCGATGAGCAGCGAACAGATCGCGGTCAGGAGCCGCATGCCGGCAGGAACTGACACGCGGTTCACTGTACCCATCTTCAACTGCGACAGGCTGTAGGCCAGGCTCCAGAACGACAGGCCAAAGACGGCGGCGTACAGGAGGTAGAAGGCATTGTATACGCGTTCGATCGTGAAGATGCCGTACAGATAGAAAAACGAGCCGATGACGCCAAGCACGACGACCTGCTTTCGTACTTCCCCTTCGCGCATCGTGGCAATGACGATGAACAGCGCAACGCAGGCCAGGACGGTCAGGATGTCCTGAGGGAAGGCGCCGGGGAGGAAATCCTTCGGGAACAGGCCGTCGTACAGGTTCCTATCCACGATGCCCGCCAGGGCCGCCGCCAGCGCGAGGGCCGTCGTGATAGTCCAAAATAGCTTGTTGAGCCGCAGGTTCTCCAGCACGCCAGCCTCCTTGCCCAGGTGAGATCCTACACGCCTGCCGCTTGCCTGGATAGGGCCTGCCCGTCAACCCCGAGACCAAATCCGGTGAAACCGCTATGCTCCCGGGCATGGAAAAGCCTTCCCCACCCGCGCACCCCCGACTGCGGGAGATCGCCGCCGGTCTG
>MIBK01000036.1:0-7524 GCA_001829505.1 Spirochaetes bacterium RBG_16_67_19
GATCGGCGAAGCCTTCCAGGCGGGCGTGCTCCTGTACTAGGCGCTCCAGCGCGCGGGCCAGGGCGAAGCGGGAGGGCAGGAGCAGGGCCAGATGGTACAGACCGGCCGTGCCGTCGCGCGGGGCGGCGCCCGGGCGTTCCGCCAGCGCGACCACCGCACCCTCCCCGGAGCCCAGGCTCACCCGCGAGCCCTGCTCCCCTATCACGGAGAGGCCCAGGGCCCGGGTATAGAAGCGCACCGCGCGGCCGAGGTCCAGCACCGCCAACTGCACCGAGCCCAGGGTTGTGCCGGGGTGGATGCCTTCGGGCATGCTGGCAAGATACACTCGCCCGGGTCGGCCGGCAAGCAAATGCTCCGGAGCGCGGTTTTCCTTGACAGCGGGGAGAGGCTCTTTTAGCATATCCGCCGGAGGTGCCCATGAAACGTTTCGCGCTCCTGCCGCTGGCCTTCCTGCTGGCCGCCGCCCCCGCCCTGCTGGCGGATTTCCCACAGGAGATGGCCCAGGCCGATCTGCTGCACAAGCACGATGCCCATGAGGAGGCCCGGACCATGCTGGAGGCCGTCCTGGCCCGCGAGGCCGGAGGCCGGGAGCAGGCCGAGATCTACTGGCGCCTGGCGCGCGCCTGGCTCAATCTGGGGGACCAGGCCGAGGACAAGGGGGCCAAGGGCGATGCCCTGCTGTCCTTCTTCGCCAGGGGCGAGGAGCTGGCCCAGAAGGGCATCGAGGCGGACCCGGGCAACCCATTGCCCTATTTCTGGAAGTCGGCCACCAGCGGCCGCTGGGGCCAGGCCAAGGGCATCCTGAACGCCCTGGCCAAGGCCAAGCCGATGCGCGACCTGCTGCAGAAGGCCCTGCAGCTTGAACCCAACCACGCCGACTCCTACTACGTGCTGGGGCAGCTCTACGAGCAGGTCCCCGGCTCACCGCTTTCCTTCGGGGACAAGGACTGGGCCGTGTCGCTGGGGCGCAAGTCCGTGGACCTGCGCGCCGCCCAGGTCCGGGCCGGCGAGGAAGACGAGATCTACTACGACTACTACACGGAGCTGGCCAAGCACCTCTGGGAGCGCAACTGGAGCGCTGGCAAGCGCCAGAAGGAGCAGGCCAAGAAAGCCGCCCAGTTCGCCGCCAGGACCAACCTGCTGGAAAAGAACAGCTACTACGAGGGCTCCCTGTCCCTGAAGGACCAGCCCGACCGGGAAGAGGCCCGGGAGCTGCTGGGCTGGGCCATCGGCGAGCTGCAGGCCCTGCCGCGCCGGACCCAGGGCGAGGAGGACGACCTGCAGGAAGCCCTGGAGCTGCAAACCGGCTGGAAGAAGTAAAGCGGGCATGCTCCACGTTTCCGAAACCTGGCGGGCCGCCTATCCGGGGGCCTCGATCGGGCTCCTGGCTATGCGCGGAGTGAGCAATCCCGAACATCACCCGCTCCTGGAGCAGCGCAAGGCGGAGCTGCAGGCTGAGCTTCGTTCCCGCTACGGAGGCCTGGAGCGCGCGCAGCTCAAGGCCCATCCCGTCCTCCAGGCCTACGGCGCCTACTACAGGCGCTTCGGCAAGACCTATCACCTGCAGCTCCAGCTGGAGTCGGTGGTCTTGAAAGGCCGACCCTTGCCCGGCGCGGCGGCTCTGGTCGAGGCGATGTTCATGGCCGAGTTGAAGAGCCTGTTGCTGACCGCGGGGCATGACCTGGACGCGCTGCGGGGCCGGCCTTCCGTCGAGGCGGCCACAGGAGAGGAATCCTACACCACGCTCAGCGGCCAGCAACAGGGGCTGAAAGCCGGGGACATGTTCATTCGGGACCAGGAAAGCGTCCTGTCCAGCGTGCTCTACGGTCCGGACTCGCGCACCCGCCTCACTTCCGCAACCACCGGCGTGCTGTTCACCGTCTATGTTCCCGCCGGCATCGAGGCCGCGCTCGTGGAGGAGCACCTGGCAAGCATCAAGGATAACGTGCTGCTCGTGGCGCCCAGCGCCGAGATATTGTTCATAGGGGTGCGGGGTTGACCATGTCCCGTCCCAAGGAGGCTCACATGCCCGGTACCGAGTCCCATTCCAGCCCGAGCCGTGGAGTGGTTTCCACACCCAGGGCGCCGAAGGCCATCGGCCCGTACTCCCAGGGGATCAAGGCGGGGGATTTCCTGTTCACTGCCGGGGAGGCGGGCGTCGATCCGGCCTCCGGCAAGCTGGTCGAGGGCGGGATCACGGCGCAGACCCGCCAGGCCCTGGAGAACATCCGGGCCATCCTGGAGGCGGCCGGCAGCTCCCTGCGGAGCGTGGTGAAGTGCGGGGTGTTCCTCGCCGACCTGGCCGATTTCCAGGCCATGAACGCCGTCTACGCCGAGTTCTTCCCGGCGGACAAGGGCCCGCCGGCGCGCACGACCGTGCAGGCGGCGAAGCTGCCGATGAGCGCGCTGGTGGAAATTGACGCCGTCGTCCTGCTGGCCTGAGGACCCTGCCGAAAATAAGATCTATTGCGATTAACAGCTGCCGACAATTGGAATAGGGTCCCCATGGGCAGCGTGTTCGCATTGCGCTTGAGTAGCGCGCGTTTCCTCGCACTGCTGGACCTGGATCATCCCGTCCAGGTCACGCGCCTTTTCACCACGCTGGCCGATGGGCAACGCAAGGCCGTCTTCGACTTCTATTTCCGGGAAGGCCCGGGCAGCGCCTGGCAGCCGGTCGGCCAGGTGCAATGGGATGCGCTGCCGGCTTCCCCCGCCGGCGGGCCCACGCTGGAGCTGAGCCTGATCCCGGGGCGGGAAGACGGCCTGCTGCTCCGGCTTAAGGAACGCTCCTCGGGAGCCACCCGCAGCTATAGCGTCCGGCTGCCCGCCTTCCGGCGGCCGCCTCCGCTCGCCGCCGCTGCCCATGCCGCTCCCCCTGCTCCGGCCGTTCCGGTCGCCGCGCGCGCCGACGAGGCCGTACGCATCAATCCGGTCGCTCCCCGCGCTGAGCCGGCGGCCGTTGACCCAGTCCCCCGGGCCCCCGCTGCCCTGGCCAGGAGACCCCTCCGATGGAAGGCCGTTGCCGTGGTCGCGGCCGCCGCGGCGCTGGCCGGAGCCGCGCTCGCGCTGTTCCGTTTCACTCCGCTGCGCGAGCTCCTGCCCGCGGGGCAGGCGGCCTCCGAGGGTGAGACCGTCCAGCGGCCGGCCCGCGCCGCGGTCAGGGTCCCGGAGCCGCAGCCCGAGCGCCCACAGCCGCCGGTTGCGCGCCCGGAGCCGCAGCCCGAGCGCCCACAGCCGGCGCCGGTCGCACGCCCGGAGCCGGTGCCCACGCAGGGCGGCCCGGCCCTGTCGCACCGCGTGCAGTGGGGGGACACTCTCTGGCGGATCACCGAACGATACTACGGCAACCCTTACCTGTATGACCTGCTGGCAGGAGAAAACGCGCTCCCTGATCCGGACCTGCTCATCCCGGGCACCGAGCTGAGGTTGCCGCCCAGGATCGATGATCAGGACCGGAAACAATGAGAGCGAACCGATTAGAGAGGAGTTCTGCATGGGCAAGCGCATCCTGATCGTGGATGATGCCACCTTCATACGGATGATCGTGAAGAGCATCCTGGTCCCGCGCGGCTTCGAGATCGCCGGTGAGGCGGCCAACGGGGTCGAAGCCGTGCGCAAGTATTTCGAGCTCAAGCCGGACCTGGTCACCATGGACATCACCATGAACGAGAAGGACGGGCTGCAGGCCGCCCGGGAAATTCTCGCGGTGGACAAGAACGCCCGGATCATCATGGTCACCGCCCTGGGGCAGGAACGGATCCTCATCGATTCGTTCAAAGTCGGGATCAAGGACTTTGTGGTGAAGCCGTTCAAGCCGGAAAGACTGTTGACGGCTGTGGAGAAGGCGCTGGCATGAAGATCAACGCGGACATCGTCAATCCCTTCATCGAGGCGGGCATCAGCGTCATCAAGGAGCTCACGGGCATCGACGTGCGGCGCGGGCATCTCACCTACCGGGTGACGCCGGCTCCGGCCTACGAGGTCTCGATCATCATCGGCGTGTTCGGCTTCGTCACCGGCCAGGTGGTCTACAGCATGAAGAAGGAGGTGGCCGTGCGCCTGGTACAGCGGATCCTGGGCGATGTTTCGGCCAAGCAGATGAAGGAGCTGTTCGTGGACACCCTCGGGGAGGTGGCCAACATGATCACGGGCAACGCCACCAGCCTGCTGAACAAGCGCCAGGACCATTCCCTGACCATCACCACCCCCGCGATCGTCACCGGCAGCCAGGTCAGCGTGAGGCTGGTGCCCACGCCTACGGTGGCGCTGGGCATGTACACCCCGTACGGGCCGATCGAAATCAACCTTTCCCTCGAGCGCAAGGAAGAAGGGGCCTGAGCCCCGGGAGGCCCAGCTACTAGCCATGGCTATTTGTCCGGACATTCCCGCGGAACACCGCCAGGCCTTCCTGTCCGAGGCCGAAGACAACATGAAGGTCTGGGAGCAGACGCTGCTCAGCCTGGAGAAGGAGCCCACGGACAAGGAGCTGTTGAACAAGCTCTTCCGCGCGGTCCATACCCTGAAGGGCTGCGCCGGCTTCGTCAGCTGCGACCTGATGCTGGAGCTGACCCACGAGCTGGAGTCGGTCCTGCAGGGGGCGCGGGACCAGGGCATGGCCCTGGGCCCGGACGTGATCGAGCTGATGTTCGCGGGGCTGGACCTGGTCAAGGCAATGACCACCGCCCTGGCGGCAGGCACCGATTTCCAGGGAGACCTCCAACCGGTGATTACCCGGGCGCGCTCCTTCGGGGCCTCCGCCGCTCCGCCTGCCCTCGCCCCGCGCGGCGAGCCGGAACCCGGTGCCCCGGCCTCCTCCTTCATCATCTGGCTGGAGATCGAGGCCGAGCCGAAGGAAGCCTACCTGCGCGGCCTGCTCATCCGCAGCAAGCTGGAGGAAGTCGGGAAGGTCGTGGATATCAGCCCGCCCCTGGAAGACCTGCGCATGCGCGAGGAGGACTTCCGCTTCCAGGTGCTGATCGAAAGCTCCCTTTCCCCCGCCCAGCTGCGCCGGCAGGTGGACATCGACCAGGTCAACGTGCTGTCCGTGGAGGCGGAGGGCGAGGAACCCAAGGAACAAGCCGGGCCGGTGGAGCAGGCCGGGTCGGGCCCCGGCACCGTCTTCCCGGCCAGGGGCCCCGCCGCCGCCCCGACGGGCATCGAGGAGATCGTGCGCGTGCCGGTGGACAAGCTGGACGTGATGATGAACCTGGTCGGCGAGCTGGTCGTACAGAACTCCGGGTTCCTCTCCATCCTGAAGTCCGCGAAGAGCGCCTACGGGAAATCCCCCGTGATCGTCGAGCTGGAGCAGAAGACCGACTCCCTGGCCCGCACGGCTCGCAGCCTGCAGGACGCGGTGATGAAGGTGCGCATGCTGCCGGTGGCCACCATCTTCAGCCGCTTCAGCCGGGTGGTGCGGGACCTGGCCAAGCATGGCGGCAAGCAGGTCGAGCTGGAGATCTTCGGGGAGCAGACCGAGATCGACAAGAAGGTCATGGACCGCATCGGCGAGCCGTTGATCCACCTGCTGCGCAACTCCGTGGATCACGGCATCGAGCCGCCCGCCGACCGGACGGCCTACGGCAAGGATGCCACCGGTCACATCCGCGTCGGCGCCTACCAGGAAGGCGACCGCATCTGCATCGAGGTGCGCGACGACGGGGCCGGCCTGGACCGGGCCTCGATCAGCGCCACGGCCGAGGCCCGCGGCCTGGCCGCGCGGGACAAGCTGGACAAGATGAGCGATGAGGAGATCTTCGAGTTCATCTTCCTGCCCGGCTTCAGCACGGCCCGGGAGATATCGGATATCTCGGGCCGCGGTGTGGGCATGGACGTGGTGCGCCGGACCGTCGAGGAAATGGGCGGCGGCGTGCGCCTGCGCTCCACCCTGGGGCTGGGAGTGTGCACCACGATCACCCTCCCGCTGACCATGGCCATTATCAACGCGCTGCTGGTGGAATCCGCCGACATCCGCTTCGCCATCCCCCTGTCCTCGGTGCGGGAGGTGCTGCTGACGCGGCGCGGGGAGCTGCGGCACTTCGAGCGCAACCAGGTGATCCGCCTGCGCGAAGAGGTGCTGGCGGTGCTGGAACTGCCGAAAGTGCTCGGGCTGGCCGATGGGGAGTCTCCGGGGGACCCGGCCCAGGAGCTGTCCATCGTCATCGTGGACTACGGCAACCGCAAGGTCGGGCTGATCGTGGACCAGCTCAAGGGCCGGGAGCAGGTGGTGATCAAGTCCCTGACCCGCAACTTCGAGCAGGTGGAGGGCTTGAGCGGCGCATCGATCCTGGGCGACGGCAAACTGGCCCTGATCCTGGACGTGCGCGAGTCGCTGGACTCCTATTACCGGCAGAACCAGGGGGAGTCCGCTCTCAACCAGGTGCTGGAAGACAGCCGCCCGCGGGAGCCCGGCGAGGGGGAAGGGGAAACGCGGGAGCGGCCCCGCAGGCTAGGGGTGAAAGCCGAGGGGGAGAGGCGGCCGGAACGGCCGGAAGCCTCGGCGCCCGCCGTTGCTCCCGCTGTTGCCTGGCGGCCGGCGGACCTGGCGCGCTTCGACGAGATCCTGGTGGGCGGGGCGGTGAACGCCTCCCGCTCGCTGTCCGAGTTGCTGAACCGGGAGTTCCGGGTGAGCTTCCCGGAAACCAAGCTCATCCCGCTGGGCGAGGTGGCCTGCGCCCTGGGCGGGGAGGAGCTGCCGGTGTGCGGGGTTTTCGTCGGCATCGCCGGTGACATCCTGGGGGGCGCGCTGCTGCTCCTGCCGCGGGACACCGCCCTGGGCTTCAGCGACATGCTGCTGGGCCGGGAGGCCGGCTCCACCTCCCAATTGGGCGAGGAGGAGATCTCGGCGCTGCGGGAAACGGGCAACATCCTGGCCGCCTCCTTCACCGCCTCCATCGCCGACGAGACCTCCCTGGACGTGAGGTTGAAGGTGCCGGAGGCCAGGGTGGACATGTGCGTGGCCGTCGTGGATTCGGTACTGGCCGGTTTCAGCCAGCCCGGCGCCCACGCCCTGCTGATCGAGGCCGACGTGTTCTACGCCGACCGGGAGCAGGTGGTCTGCAACCTGCTCATCGTGCTGGAGCGGGAATCGATGGAGCGCCTGCTGGCCAAGGTGGCCGGGCGCCGGGAAAGAGGGGTCCATGGAAAGGCAGAGTAGGGAGGGGCGGGCCGCCGAGCGCAACGAGCAGCGCCTGCAGATGATCAACTTCACCCTCGGCGGCGACGAATACGCGGTGGAGATCCAGAAGGTGCGGGAGGTGATCAACTTCCGCGAGCTCACCCCCCTGCCGAAGGCGCCCAGCTTCGTGAAGGGGATCATCAACCTGCGCGGCGAGGTGATCCCGGTGATCGACCTGCGGGAGAAGCTGGGCCTGGCTCATGAGGCCTACTCGGCGCTGACCAACGTGATCATCGTGGAGATCGGCCGCAAGGCGGTGGGCGTGGTGGTGGACGACGTGCGCCACGTGATCCGCCTGGCCCCCGGCGAAGTGGCCCCCTCCCCGCCGTTCATCGGCGGGCTTTCCGGCA
>MIBK01000036.1:7576-11595 GCA_001829505.1 Spirochaetes bacterium RBG_16_67_19
GACATGGAGAGGATCCTTTCGGCCGGCGAGATGATCGCCCTGCGCTCCCTGCGCGAGGCCGCGCCCGAGGAGGCGAAACAATGAGCGACGAGTGGACCGCCAGTCTGCAGGTCCTGGGGCTGTCCGGCGCGGCGATCCGCGCCCAGATCCAGGCGGCCTACCGGCGGCTGGCCAGGGCCTTTCATCCCGACCTGAACCGCGAAGGGGCGCGGAGGTTCCGCGAGGCCACGGAGGCCTACCGCACCCTGGAGGAGCTGTGGCGGATGCGGGAGGCGGGGGAGTCCGCCGACCTGTTCCAGGCGGTGCTGCTGGACCCGCTGTTCGCCAGGATCGGCACGGGGCGCCTGAAGAGCCGCCTGCGCGACTGCCCGTTGTGGCAGGTGCGCGCCTGCGCCGCGGCGGCGCTGGGGCTGCGGGGCGAGGAGAGGATCGAGGAAGCGCTGGCCGCCGCGCGCCGTGACCCGGATGCCCGGGTGCGCGACGCGGCGCGCCGGGTGCTGGCCCAGCTGGCCGGGCCCAGGGACCTGGGCCGGCTGCTGCGCGGCCTGGCCCGGGGGGCTTTCCAGCCGCTGGGTGCACAATAAGGAGGAAAGACATGCAGAGCGTCCCTAAGTTCCGACGGACCCTGGGGCTGAAAATCGCCCTGTGGCTGAGTCTGCTGCTGATCGTGATCTTCGCGGTGCTGACCGTGACCAACACTTTCTACCAGGAGCGGTTCATCGTCGCCCGGGAGATGGATGTGTCGCGCACCCTGTCCAATGCCATCCTGCTGTCCATCCGCACTCCCATGCTCAGCGGCGACATGGACCTGATCCAGAGGCATTTCCGCCGGATCCAGGGGCAGAACCAGGAGCTGGCGATCCACCTGCTGAACGCCAAGGGGGTGGTCAAGCGCAGCACCTCCTCCAACCTGCTGGAAAAGGAGTCCAAGATGCCGGACCTGAAAAAGGCGCTGGCCGGCGAGGCGGTTCTGGGTCTGGAGTACAACGAGGAGCTGGGCTACCAGGTCTTCTCCTCCATGGTCCCCGTGCCTTACGAGGAAGTCTGCATGACCTGCCACGACGCCAAGCAGCGCGTCCTGGGCGTGCTGCACCTGACCAAGGACTTCCGTCCCACCCAGGGGGTCATCCTGCAGTCCCAGCGCCGGAACCTCATCGTCTCGGCGGCCGGCTTCGTGGTCGCCGTGCTGGTGCTGATCCTGCTGGTGCGCATCATGCACGCCCCCCTGTCCCAGGTGGTGGGCCTGACCCGCAGGATCTCCAGAGGGGAGCTGGCCGGCACCCTCGGCCTGAGGCGCCGGGATGAGATCGGCGAGCTGGCCTACGCCCTGGACCAGATGGTGGGCAACCTGCGCGGCATGGTCAGCCATATCCAGCACAGCGCCCAGTCGGTGGCCCAGGCCAGCACGGACATATCCCGCAACACCTCGCAACTGGCCGAAGGAACCCAGGCCCAGGCGGCCACCCTGGAGGAGACCAGCACCTCGATCGAGGAGCTCACCGCCTCCATCGAGCAGGTGGCCACCAACGCCCAGTCCCAGACGGCCTCCGTGGAGGAGAACACCACCGGGGTGGAGGAGGTCAAGAACGCGGCCGCCGAGGTCTCCAAGACCCTTTCGGGGGTCATGGGGGCGATCGCCAACATCTCTTCCAGCTCCCAGAAGATCACGGGCATCGTCAACTTCATCACCGAAATCGCCAACCAGACCAACCTGCTGGCCCTGAACGCGGCCATCGAGGCGGCCCGCGCCGGGGAGCACGGCCGGGGTTTCGCGGTGGTGGCCGACGAGGTCGGCAAGCTGGCGGAGCGCAGCGCCAATTCGGCCAAGGAGATCGCCGCCCTGATCCGGGAAAGCGAAAGCAACGTCGGGGTGGGCAACCAGATGATCGAGCGCCTGGCCAAGGACATCAGCCTGCAGATCGAGGCGGTGCGCGAGGTCTCCAAGGCCCTGGAGAGCATCAACGAGATGAGCCAGAACATCTCCGCCGCCACGGAGGAGCAGTCCACCAACGCCAAGCACATCTCCAAGGCCATCGAGGACATCAACGACGTGGTGCAGGATTCGGCCAGCTCCGCGGAGGCGGTGTCGCGGGCGGTGTCCCAGCTGGCCACCATGGCCGACGAGTTGCGCCAGTTGAGCGGCCAGTTCAAGGTCGACAGCGGGCAGCAGGGTGCAGGCGGGTCGGCGGAGGACGGAGAGGTGATCCGCGAGCTGCCCAGGCCGGTGGAGGCGTCGGAGGAGTTCGGCATTCGGGAGAAGATCGAAGAGCCCAACGCGCAGGGCTGAGTTCTTAGTCCATGTGTTCCCCGCCGGAGAACGTCGTGCTGGTGCGGATGGCCGAGATCCAGGTGGTGAAGTCCACCCGGGAGCATCCCGTGGCCCTGAAGACCACCCTGGGTTCCTGCGTGGGGATCATCCTGGCGGATCGGCAGAACGAGGTCTACGGGCTGGCCCACGTCATGCTGCCGGAGAAATCACCCGGCGACCAGACCCTTGGCAAGTACGCCGATTCGGCGGTTCCGGCGATGGTGTCCCTGATGGGACAGCGCGCCGGCGGCCCGGGGGGCAGGCTGGAGGCCTTCCTGGTCGGGGGGGCCTCCATGTTCGAGGCCGTCGGGATGTCGGACATCGGCAACCGCAACGTGCAGGCGGCGCACAAGGCGGTCCAGCAGTTGAACATCCCGGTGGTCTTCGATGATACGGGCGGCAACTGCGGGCGGACCGTGCTCTTCGACTGCCAGAACGGGCAACTCGCCGTGAAGACCCTGAAGAGACTGGAAACCGCGCTCAAGGAGAATCAGGGGTGAGCGGCCCGGAGTTGAGCGAGCAGACCTTCGCCCTGTTCCAGCAGGTGATCCTGCGCGAGATGGGCATCCTCATGCGCGGCAACAAGAAGATCCTGGTCGCCAATCGCCTGCGCCGGCGCCTGGTGGCCTTGAACCTCTCCAGCTACGAGCAGTATTACCGCTGCCTCACCGACCCCGAACGGGCCCCGGAGGAGCTGCCCAACTTCGTGGGGGCGATCAGCACCAACGAAACCTATTTCTTCCGGGGCGAGAACCAGTTCGCGGCCCTGCGGGAGCAGGTCCTGCCGGCGCTGCTGGCCGCCCCCTCCCGGCGGGGCAGGCGTCTGCAGGTCTGGAGCGCCGGCAGCTCCAGCGGGGAGGAGCCGTACACGATCTACATGGTGGCCGAGGAGGCGCTGCGGGCGCTGGGCTGGACCGGGGGCCTGGCCATCACGGCCACGGACATCAGCCGCGAGATGATCGCCGCGGCCAGGCAGGGGGAGTACACGGGACGCAGCCTGCGGGCCATCGCGCCCCGCTATCTGCAGGAGTATTTCGACGATCTGGGCGGCGGGCGCTACCGCGTGCAGGAACGGGTCAAGGACCACGTGCACTTCCAGGTGCACAACCTGCTGCATGACGAGCCTCCGGGAAGAGGCTTCGACCTGATCTTCTGCCGGAACGTGCTGATCTATTTCGACCGGCCCACCCAGACCCGGCTGGTGGACGAGCGTTTCGCCCCGGCGCTGGCCCCTGACGGGTACCTGTTCATCGGCAACTCGGAATCGCTTCTGGGGGGCAGCCGGCGCTTCAAGTACGCCCAGCTCTACCGCTGTCCCATCTACCGGCTGGCCGCACCCCCGGCGGAGGCTGGCGCATGATCCGGGTGCTGGTCGTGGACGACTCGCCGCTGGCCCGCAAGGTCACGGTGGAGACCCTGCAGCGGGATCCCGGCATCGAGGTGGTGGGCACGGCCCCCAACGCCGAGTTGGCCCTGCGGCGCGTGGAAAGCCTGCGCCCGGACGTGATCACCATGGACCTGGAGATGCCGGGCCTGGGCGGGCTGGAGGCCATCCGCCGCATCATGCGGGACCAGCCCACCCCGATCATCGTTCTCAGCGCCTTCCCCCGCGGCGGCGCGGATGCCACGGTCCGGGCCCTGGAGCTGGGGGCCGTGAGCTGCCTGGCCAAGCCCGGGGGGGCCAGTTCGGGGCGCGTCAGCGAGATCGCCG
>MIBK01000036.1:11605-25584 GCA_001829505.1 Spirochaetes bacterium RBG_16_67_19
GGTGTACGAAGCCCACCAGATCCGGCCGCAAGTCCTGACCGCCGGGCATCCCTTTGGCGCGCGGGCAGGCGAGGCAGGACCGACAGCAGAGGCCCGCGGCGCCGGGCGGCGGCGCTTCCAGGTCGTGGCCATCGGCGCCTCTGCGGGCGGCCCGGCGGCCCTGGCGGAGGTCCTGCAGGGACTTCCGGCCGACTTCCCGGTGCCGATGCTGGTGGCCCAGCACATGCCGGCGGGCTTCATGGCCGCCTTCGCCCGCCGCCTGGACGGCCTGTGCCGCGTGCGCGTGCTGGAGGCGGAGGAAGGCCGCGCGCTGGCCGCCGGGGAGGTCCTGCTGGCCCCCGGGGGGCGTCACCTGACGGTGTCCCGCCGCGACGAGCGCCGGGTGGTGGCCCGCCTGGATTCCTCGGAACCGGTGAACGGGCACCGCCCCTCGGTGGACGTGCTGGCCACCTCCGTGGCGGCCTGCTTCGGGGCGCAGGGGCTGGGGGTGATCATGACCGGCATGGGCCGGGACGGCGCCGAGGGTTTCGCCCGGCTGCGGCGGCAGGGCGGAAAGGTGCTTGCCCAGGACGAGGCTTCCTCGGCCATCTTCGGGATGAACCGGGCGGTCATCGAGAATGGGGGCGCCGACGAGGTCCTGCCCCTCGGGGCGCTCGCCGCGCGCCTGGTCGCTTTGTGTCCCGCCGCAAAGGAGCAAGAGCCATGAGCCTGTCTGACCGCTACCACCTGGAATACCTGCGCAACCGCACCGCCGAGATGGTGTACAAGCGCGTGGAGCAGTTCCTCCATGAGCACCGCGAGTTCTGCCCCTGCGAGCAATGCGTGCTGGACCTGCTGGCCTACATGCTCAACCACGTGGACCCGATGTACGGCACCTCATTGCTGGACCCCTTCGACCCGGATTCGGCCAAGGAGCAGCGCGTGCGCATCCAGATCGACCTGGCCCTGAAGGCCGGCGCCCGCAAGGTGACCGAGACCCCCAACCACAACAAGTAGAAGGGCTTTACTCCAGCAGCTGGTTTTCCACCGCGAAGCGGACCAGGTCGGCGCCGGTGTGCAGCTTGGCGAGCAGGCGGGTGCGGTGGCTGCCGACGGTGGAGGGGCTGAAGCCGCGCGCCCGCGCCCGAACTCTTCGGCCAGCAGCTCGCCCTGGGCCGGGCTGATGTACTTTCCCCCGGAGGCCACCTTGCAGCGCCCGCAGCGCGTACTGGCCCTTCCGGATGCATGCTGGAGATGAGCACGGGAACGGTGATTCGGCGGCTGGCCAGGTCCTTGAGCACGTGCAGGCCGTTGGACCCCGGAAGGGAGATGTCCAATATTACGGCGCTGAGGCACGTGGAGCCGGCGTTCTCCAGCAGCTCAGCCCCGGTTGAGGCCTCTGCGACCGCGCGGATGTCCGGGGTCTGGGAGAAGGCGACCTTCATCCCCTCGCGCACCACCGGGTGATCGTCGCAGATCACGACCTTGATCATGTCCAGATCGTAGTCGATTCAGGTTGGCTGTCGCCTGATGTTGAAAATGCCGTCGTTTTTCTTCGACGGGCTCTCAGAGCGGGCTCAGGGGGCAGGCCGGCTTTCCAACTCGGTCAGGCGTGCCCGCACCTCCGGGTTGTCCTCGGCGTCCAGGAACTGCCGCAGATAGAAGATCGCCCGCGGGAGGTCCTGGAGCCGATATTGGTAGATGTCCGCCAGGCTCAGCAGGATCGCCGGAGCCTTCTGTCCCTGGGCCCGGGTTTTTTCCAGCAGGCCGATCGCCTCCTCGGCATTGAGTGCTTCGGCCCGGCGCAGCAGGTCCGCAAGGAGTGGAAGCGGTCCTCCAGTAGAGCTACTTCAGCCTGTAGTACCTGATCCCCTCATAGGGCGGGCAGCAGAGCTTTGAGGACGGCGCTACCAGTTCTTCGCTCCGCTCTTGATGGACACCAGACCGGAAGCAAGGTCCATGTGGTGGCAGTTCAGGCAAGCGCCCTGAAACTGCTTTATGAACAGGCTGTCGGCCTTCTTGGCGAAGTGGGCCTTGTGCACCACGGAATCGAGAGTGCCCGCTTTCGCCCCTTCCTTGTGGCACATGCCGCAGTCCCTGGGCGCGGTTTTCACGATGGCGTCCACCTTGGGGTGGCCCTGGATCCTAGCCAGCATCAGGTTCAGCTTGAGCGCAGCGGCACCCGTATCGTTTTTGTGGCAGCTGACGCAGCCCGCGGGGGATAGGGGTCGTCGCCCAGGATCCCGGGAAGCGAGGCGGCATTCTGCGCGGCCAGCGCCGCAGGGAAAACAGCGGCAACCACCAGCAGCGAAAGGAAGATCAGTCCGGCTCTGTTCATTTCGTCTCCTCCTCGGTTCCAGCATCCTATCGCAAGGTCGGGCAGTGCGCAACGGCATTGCCGTCGCCGGGCCGGGCGACCGCTATTGCGGCGTCGCAGGCCTCAGAACTCGAAGCGCACCTCGACCGACGCGCTTAGGGCGTTGCCACCGGTGTACCAGGTGAACTCCCTATCGGCCCCGCCGCCCAGCCAGCTCAAAGTGAAGGTGAAAGGCAGGACGGCGACCGGGTCGAAGGCGGCTGCCAGGCGCACGGTGTAGGAGAGGTCGGAGAAGTTCACCAGGCCGGACAGGGTGGCGTCCAGGAAGTCGGCGAAAAAGTTCTCCCTGCCCAATGCGGCGTAGGCGTACCATTCTCCTTGATAGAGGGGATCGGTCCGCACGTCGCTCTGGTAAAAAGCCTCCGCCTGGACGCTCCAGTCCTTCAGCTCCCCGAAGCTGCGCTGGAGGCCCACGCTGGCCGCCCAGTCCACGGCCTCGGCCGGGAAATCAACATTCAGCGCGGCCTCGCCGTACACGTCGCAGCCCAGCAGGCGGCCGGAGAGGTCCAGGCCGAAGTTGGCAGGAAGGCCGCGGCCGAAGTAGCCGGAAAGCCCCAGCTCGAAGCCCAGCGCGGTCAGGTCCCAGCGGGCCGCTAAAGCGGTGCGGGCCAGGTCGTCCACGTCCGGCTCGTCCAGGTCCACGCTGCGGGAGAAGTCGGCGAACAGGAACAGATTGCTCTGGCGCATCGGCACGTGGAGGCGCAGGCCGGGCTTGCCCTTCCTCAAGTCGACGCTGGCCAGGGGGTCCAGACGCTGGAGATTCACGAAGTCCACCGGGGTCCAGACGAAGGCGGGGCCCCAGGCCAGGAGCTGATTGCCCGCCCGGAAGAACACCCGCTTGCCCAGGTCGAAGCTCAAGTAAAACTCGGACAGGTCGTAGGTGTTCTGGAACAGGTCGGCCCCCGGCAGCGTGGAGTCCAACGTGCCCCCGTCTCCCTGGTACAGGGTGTGGCGCAGGTTGTAGCCCAGGTACAGGGAGCCGTAGGAGGGCACGCTGAGGCGCACGAAGGCCTTGGCCGCGAAAGCCCCCGCGGCGGTGTAGCCGTCGAAGGCCTGGGTGGCCACGGCGGTGTTGCTCCATAGAAATGTGCCGCCCACTAAATATTCCAGCCTGTCGGCCTGCTCCTGCGCCCGGCTGTCGGCCACGCTTTGATCGAAGGCCTCGGCGCTGAAAATATCCTCTTCGGCGAGGTCCTGGGCGGGCAGCGGGGCCAACCCCGCGAACGCCAGCAGGAGCGCGGCCGGCCAGGGGCGCCCGCTCACCGGGACTGCTCCTCCAGGAAGGCCTTGCTGAAGGTGTAGTTGGGGATGGCAGCGGTGGCGATGTTCTCGTTGGTCAGCAGCGTCCTCTGGTTCTTTTCCAGGTGGTTCACCGCCAACAGCTTGGTGAACAGGAACTTGCCGCCGGCTACCGGCGCGTAATCGATATAATAGAAGGTGCGCAGAAGGGTCTCGGACAGGCTGAAGTTCTCGACCTTGACCGGCAGCCCGTCGCTCTGGCGGAAGAACCACTTCTGCACCGGGAAGGACACGTCCAGGGACTTGCCTTCCAGGCGCACCACGTCGCACTCCCACTTGGACACGGTGGCCGTGCCCTGGTAGGTGGCCCAGTACTGCTCCAGGGTCTTGGGCTGGCCGAACAGGTCCGTGCGCACGTCGGTGGAGCCCACGTCGTCCTTGCGGTTGCGGTAGACGAACTCCCGGGTGGAGGGCAGGTACAGGTACAGGTCCTCCCCGCTGCGGTAGTAGCCCTTGCCCTTCTCGCTGTCCGGGTACTGGAAGATCAGGGTGAAGGTGTCCGCGGCGTCGCGGCGGTAGATCCTGATCCGCAGCACGCGGTCGGACTGCCCCTCCTGCTTCTGCACCAGGGTGAAGGTGGAGGTGAGGTCCAGGCCGCGCAGGTTGAGCTTGTCCTCATAAGCCTGCACGATCCTCTCGGCGCGCGGGTCGTTCTGCTTCTGGGCGGCGGTCAGGGCGGCGATGCCCAGCAACAGGGCGCCAATCAGGGCGAATCTTTTCATTTCCTTTCCTTTCAGAACACCCGGGTCAACGCTTCCACCGGGCGGATGCGGCCGCCGCGGCGGGCCGGGAAGAAGGAGAACAGCGCCGTGAAGCCGGTGGTCACCGCCAGGATCAGCAGGAGGTCCACGAACCGGGGAACCAGGGCCAGGCGGCCGCGGTTCAGGAACAGCCCCAGGTTCCCCGCCGGGGGCAGGGGCACGGCCGTGCGCACCACCAGCACCGCCAGCAGGGCCAGGACCGCCCCGCCCAGGGTGAAGAGCAAAGCCATCAGCACGTTCTCCAGCACGAACAGTCCGGTCACTCCCCGCGCCTCCACCCCGATGGCCCGCATGGTGCCGATCTCGCGCAGCCGCTCGTTGATGGCCATGCGCATGTTGATGAAGATCGACACGGCGATGATGAACAGCATGATGGCGGCGATCAGGGCGCCGATGGCGTTCACCGCGGCCAGCACGCTGCGCAGGATGCCCAGGACCTCGCCGATCGTGGCCAGGGTCAGCTCCACGCGGTCCACGCCGCGCGAGTCCAGCTCGTAGCGCGGCGAGGCGGCGGTTACCGCCGCCAGGGCCGAGTTCTCGTCCTTGGGCTTTTTGGCCTCGAAGCCGGCCAGGTTGAGGGCCCGGGCCAGCCGTTCACGCTTCTCGCCCAGTCCGGTGGTGTTGGGCAGGTACAGGTACAGGGCGGAGGCGGCGTCGGCCTCGGCCAGGTCCAGCTTCTGCAGAAAGCCGAAGTGGGCCAGGACCTGGTTCTGGATGAAGAAGTTGCCGGTCTGATAGATGCCCTTGACCCGCAGGGTTGCGGTATTGAAAGCCCCGAAGCGGGTGCGGGTGGCGACCAGCACGTCGTCGTCGTAGCCCAGTTCGAAGTACCGGGCCACCTCCGCCGGCAGCACCACGGCGTTGGGGTGGTCCACGTATTCCTGCCAGCTTCCCGCCAGGAAGCGGACTTGGTCGCGGAAGCCGGTTTCCAGCTCCGTATCGATGCCGACAAAGGTGACCCGCTTGGACAGGCCGTTGTTGTACATCGAGGAGCGCACGATGTAGCGCGGCAGGACAGTCAGGTCTTCACCCAGGGTCTCGCGGGCCACCTGCTCGATCCGCGGGTAGCGCAGGACCCCCTGGAACACGCGCCCGCCGACCACGTACTGCCCGGCCACGGTGATGTGCCCCGCGGAGGCGCGCACCAGGTTGGAGGTGATGTTCACCCGGGCCCCCTGCGAAAAGGAGAACAGCAGCACCAGGATGAAGGTGACGATCGCGTAGTTGACCCCCAGGGTGAAGGTCCGCTTCTTCTGCCGGAACAGGTTCTTCAGCGCCAGGTTCAGGTACATATGGCCTACCTCTCGCCCATGGCGGCCAGCGGGGAAATGCCCGTGGCCACGCGGATGGGGTACAGGGTCGCGACGATCGAGACGGCGATCACGATGCCCAGGGCCTCCAGGAAGGGGGCCGCGGCCAGGCGCAGCGCCAGCGGGCCGCCGCCGATCAGGTACTGGGAAATGGTTTCCGGCAGCGGCAGCCCTCCCGCCCCGGTGGCCAGCACGGCGAGCAGGCTCAAGAGCATGGCCGCCAGGCTGAAAGGAATGTTCAATAGAAGGGTCTCGGCCAGGAACAGCCCGCGGATGAAGCGCTTCTCCCCGCCCAGGGCCCGCATGGTGCCGATCTCCGAGGTGCGCTCCACGATGTTGATGATCAGGGTGTTCATGAAGATGAAGGCCACGATCAGGAAGATCAGGCCGGTGGCCAGGATGATGAAGGCCTGCAGCCCGGAACTGATCCGGGCGAAGAAGCCGGAGGCCTCGTCCCAGCGCGCCGCCTTGAGGCCCAGGCCCGCCGCGGTGACCCGGGCGATCACCTCGTCCACCGCGCCGTGGTCGGCCAGGCGGACCGCGATCATGGTGTAGCCGGAGAGCGTCTCGGAGCGCAGGCTGGAGAGGTCCAGCCGGCCGAAATCCTCGTCCTCGGCCAGGTCGAAGATCGCCTCCTCGTCCCCCGCGCTGGCCTCCAGCCCCCGGGTCAGGCTCTCCGGCAGGGAATCGGCGGCCACCCCGGTGAAGTTGTACAGGCTGGCGTAGCTCTCCATGTCCACGAAGTTGATGTAGTTGAACACGTTCTTGAAATACCGCGGCTCGAACAAGCCGACCAGCTCGGAGCGCAGGGCGTTGACCGACCCGCCCTCGGTGAGGGAAAGCACCGTGACCTGCTGGCCCGCCGCCAGGGTGACCCCGTAGTTCTTCTGGTACTGCTGGTTCTGGTACTCGCTGATCAGGATCCCCTGGCGCGGGGCTCCGCCCTCCACGCCGAAAAAGTCCCCCTGGCGCATTTCCACGTTGCGGAAGATGTCGCGGTAGCCGGCCGGTTCGATGGCGTAGAAGATGAAGGGCAGCTCCACGGCCTGGCCGTCCTTCTGCGCCTGGAGGAGGGCGTAGTTCTGGGCGAAGGGCACGACCGCCTCCACCTGGGGAAGTTCCTGCAGGAAGGCGCGGATGGTCTCCACCTCCGGGATGACCGGCAGGGGGGTGTTGAAGGCGAAGGGGGAGGGCTTCTCCTTGGAGCGCTCCGAGTACAGGATCAGGTCGCCGGTGAAGTTGTCGATGATCGACTCGCGGGAGGCGATGCCCGCCGAGCGGGTGAAGGTCTGCCCGAACACCAGCAGCAGGGTGCCGAAGGCCACCAGCACCCCGATGGTCAGGGCGCGGCTCTTCCGCCGCAGCAGCGAGCGCAGCGCGATCTTCAGGGTTACCATTTCAGCCCTTCGCCTTGTCCCCGGTGACCAGGCCGTCGCGGAGGCTGATGATCCTGCGGGCGTGCTCCATGATGTGCTCGTCGTGGGTGGAGAAGATGAAGGTCGTCTTCTCCTGCTCGTTGATGGCCCGCATCAGGTCCACGATGCGGTGGCCGGTCTCGGAGTCCAGGTTGGCCGTGGGCTCGTCGGCCAGCACGATCAGCGGCCGGGTCACCAGGGCGCGGGCGATGGCCACCCGCTGGCGCTGCCCTCCGGAAAGCTCGTTGGGCTTGTTCTTCAGCCGGTCAGCCAGGCCGACCTCCTCGATGAAGTGCATCACCGTCTTTTCCCGCTCCTGGCGGCTGAGGTGGTTCTGCAGCAGCAGCGGGAACTCGATGTTCTCGTACACGTTGAGCACGGGGATGAGGTTGAAGGACTGGAAGATGAAGCCCAGCTTCCGGCGGCGGTAGCGGGTCAGCTCCGTGTCCGAGAGGTGCTCCACCTCCGTGCCGTCGATCAGCACCCGGCCCTCGGTGGGCGTGTCGATGCAGCCGATCAGGTTCAGGATGGTGCTCTTGCCGGCCCCGGACGGGCCGGCGATGGCCAGGAACTCGCCTTTCTCGATGCGCAGGGAGACGCCGCGCAGCGCCTCCACCCGGGTCTCGCCCAGCATGTAGCTCTTGCGGGCCTCGATCAGCTCTACTGCGTTCATGATTTCCTTTCGCGATTTCAGTCACCAATATACGAAAATTCCCCGGATAGAGGCAATCACAATACGAGTTATTTTATTGACCATATCACACTTCGTGTCCTGCGCTGCTCCTTGACCCCTCCGCCCATTTGCAATAACAATAGGGCTTCATGGACGAAGCCAAACTGCTGGCGCGCGTGCAGCAAGACGAGCTGGTGGAGCTTACCCGGCAGCTGGTGCGCATCGATTCCGTGATCCGCCCGGAAACCGGCAACACCGAAGCCGCCGTGGTGGAGTTCCTGCGCTCCTGGGTCCGGCGGGAGCTGGGCCTCGAGCCTACCGTGGAAACCGTGGAGCCGGGCAGGGAGAACCTCTTCTTCACCCTGGACTCTGGCCGTCCCGGGCCCTGCCTGCTGCTGGAGGGGCACACGGACGTGGTTTCCGAGGGGGAGCGCGGGCGCTGGAGCGTCGACCCCTTCGGCGGACTTCTGCAAAACGGGCGCATCTACGGCCGGGGGGCCTGCGATATGAAAGCGGGCCTGGCCGTGAACCTGGTGGTGGCCAAGGCGCTTCACTCCTCCGGAGTGTCCTGGCGCGGGCGCCTGGCGCTGTGCTTCGTCTGCGACGAGGAAGGGATGATGATCGGCATCAAGGACTTCATACGCCGGGGCCACGCCGACGGGGTGGACGCCTGCCTGGTGCCGGAGCCCGAGGAGAACCAGCTCTGCCTCAGCATGAAGGGGGCCATCCGGGCGGTGGTGCGCGTGCACGGCCGCATGGCCCACGGAGCCATGCCGCGATCGGGGGTCAACCCCAACACCCGCCTGGCCCGGATCATCCTGGCCTTCGAGCGCTACGAAACCGCGGAGATCCGGCGCTGCGGGGAGGACCCCTTCCTGGGCTGGCCCTCGGTGACCTTCACCGTGCTGCGCGCCCCGCCGCCGGGGGCCCCGGCCCAGCTCAACGTGCTGCCCGGCGAGGCGGAGGGCTTCGTGGACATCCGCACCGTGCCCGCCCAGGATCATGAGCAAGTGCGCGCGGCCCTGCGGCGGATCCTGGGCGAGCTGGCGGGCGAGGACCCGGACTTCCGGGCGGAGATCCAGTTCATCGAGGACCGGCCCGTGGTTTCGATCGGGAAAGACGAGCCGCTCGTGCAGGAGGCAGCCCGGGCCTTCCGGGAGGTGGCCTGCCGCGAGCCGGTGTACAGCGGGGTGCCGGGGGCCACGGACGGGACCTTCCTTTCTGCCTGGAAGGGCATCCCCTGCCTGGTGAACGGCCCGGGACCGCGGCATATCCCGCACCAGGTCGACGAGTACGTGGAGGTGGGCCAGCTGCTGGAAGCCGCGCGGGTGTACGCGCTGACCGGCCTGCGCTACCTCAACCGGGGGGCAGCGTCATGAACTTCGTGGATACCATCGACGACCGGGTGCCCGTCCGGCGGGCGCTGGTCAGCGTGTTCAATAAGCGCGGGCTGGACCTGCTGATCCCGGGCCTGCTGCGGCTCAACCCTTCCTTAAGCATCCTGTCCACCGGGGGCAGCTTCGTGGCCCTGCAAGCCATCCTGGGCCCTGGCGCCGCGCGCCACCTCCGGCAGGTGTCCGACTACACTGGCCAGCCGGAGATGCAGGGAGGGCTGGTCAAGACCCTGGACTTCAAGATCTATCTGGCCCTGCTGTCCGAGACCTACAATCCGGAGCATGCCGCGGACCTCGCCCGCACCGGGGCGGAGCCGATCGACCTGGTGGTGGTGAATCTCTACCCGTTCCAGGAGACCATCGCCCGCGCCGGGGTCACCCCGGAGCAGGCCCGCGCCAACATCGACATCGGCGGGCCCTGCCTGCTGCGCGCCGCGGCCAAGAACTTCCTGCGCGTGGCCGTGGTGGTGGATCCCGCGGACTATCCGGCGCTCCTGTCCGAGCTGGAGGCCGGCGGCGGCGCCCTGAGCCTGGGCACCCGCTTCCGCCTGGCGCAGAAGGCGTTCGCCGCCACCGCCGAGTACGACCGGGCCATCGCCGGCTACCTGGGGGGCCTGACCGGGTCCCAGGTGGCTGCCAGCTACCCGAACTTGAAGCCGGGGGGAGGGGAGGCGTGAGCGCCATGGATTTCAAGGCCGCCTACCGCACGGTCCTTCGCGAGCACTTCCCGGACAGCCTGGAGATCCGCTTCGGCCAGGGGCCCGAGGCCCAGACCCTGTGCTACCGCAAGGTCACCTGGGACATCGCGGGGCAGCGGCAGGGGCTGCGCTACGGCGACAACCCGGACCAGGAGGCGGCCCTGTACCGCCTGGAGTCCGGCAGCCTGGCGCTGGGGGAGGTGCGGACCATCCAGCCGGGCCACCCCCTGGTGTCGGACGCGGAGCTGCTGCAGTCCGGCAAGCACCCGGGCAAGACCAACCTGACCGACGTCGACAGCGCCCTGAACATCCTGCGCTACCTGCCCGGCAGCCCCTGCACGGTGATCGTGAAGCACAACAATCCCTGCGGCGTGGCCAGGGCCGCCGGCCTGGCGGAGTCCTACCGCCAGGCCTACCTGGCCGACCGCATTGCCGCCTTCGGCGGGGCCATCGCCGTGAACCGCGAGCTGGACCGCGAGACCGCCGAGCTGATCGCCGCCCAGTACTGCGAGGTGGTGGCCGCCCCGGAGTTCGCCGAGGGGGTGCTGGACATCCTGGGACGCCGCAAAAACCTGCGGGTCATGCGCATTGGGGCCATGGCCCGCCTCCAGGACTACGCCTCCCTGCGGGTCCCCGACTTTACCAGCCTGGTTGATGGAGGCCTGGTCGTGCAATGGTCCTACGCCCCCATCACCCGCACGGTCGGGGACTTCCTGCCCGCCGTGGCCACCTGGCAGGGGCGCGAGTACCGCATCCAGCGCCAGCCCACCGCGGCGGAGGCCGAGGATCTGCTGTTCGGCTGGCTGGTGGAGGCGGGGGTCACCTCCAACTCCGTGCTCTTCGTCAAGGACGGGGCCACCGTGGGGATCGGCACCGGCGAGCAGGACCGGGTCGGGGTGGCCGAGATCGCCCGCGACAAGGCCTACCGCAAGCTGGCCGACCGCCTGTGCTGGGAAAGACACCGGCAGCCGTACAGCGCGCTGCCGGAAGGCCGGCAAAGGGCCGCGATCGACGAGCAGGTGCGGGAAGCCCGCGGGGGGCTGGCCGGGAGCTGCATGGTCTCCGATGCCTTCTTCCCCTTCCGCGACGGGGTGGACGTGGGCCTGCGCGAGGGGGTCACGGCCGTGGTGCAGCCCGGGGGCTCCGAGCGGGACTACGAGGTGATCGAGGCCTGCAACCAGGCCGGCGCGGCCATGGTGTTCACCGGCCAGCGCAGCTTCCGGCATTAGGGGGCGCAAGCATGCGGAACATCCCGGTGCTCACGGTGGAAGGGCGCAGCCTGGCGGAGGCCTACGAGCGGGCCCTGGTGGCCTTGTACCGCGGGGGAGTACCCATGGCCACCCAGTACGACCGCCCCGGCGATCCGCCCAGCCTGGACGCCACGCTGAACCTGACGGTGCTGGAGCCCTGGGCCGAGCCCATGATCCACAAGGCTTTCCCGGGCGGGATCGAGGACCTGCGGGAGTACGTGCTGGAGCTCTCCGGGGCCAAGGACCACTGGGTCAAGAACATGAACGACCCGCAGGACACCCGCTGGGAATACACCTATCATGGCAGGTTGAGCGCCTGGGGGGCGTGGCGGGAGCTGTCCGGCGGCCGCCCGGCGGCGGCCGGGGCCTACCGGGTGGACCAGATCCGGCAGGTGGTGGACAAACTGGCTGCCCAGCCCTACTCCCGGCAGGCGCAGATGATCACCTGGATGCCCAACCTGGACTACGACTGCTACGACCCGCCCTGCCTGCAGAGCCTGTGGTACCGCCTGCTGTACGATGAGCAAGGGGTGGGGTGGCTGAACTGCAACGTGCGCTTCCGCTCCAACGACGCCTGGGGCGCCAGCTTCATGAACATGTTCGGTTTCCTCCAGTTCAACCGGGCCCTGATCGCCGACCCGTTGGCCCTCCGCACGGGGCGCAGGATCGAGCTGGGGCGCCTGAACTGGCAGGCCGACTCCTACCATATCTACGGCCGCAGCCTGGCCGAGGCCCGGGCCCGCCTGTTCGACCGCCTGGATTCCACCAGCTTCGCCGAGCGGGTCTACGAGTTCGGCGATCCGCTGATCCGGCAGATCTACGAGGAGGCCGGCCCCAAGGTCGAAGCCAAGATCCGCGAGCTGGACGAAAGAGGCGGTCGCTTGACATCTTGATGCAGCCAGACTACATTTTGATGCATGCGGACGACCATCCGTCTGAACGAAGAGCTGCTGCAGCAGCTCAAAAAAATGGCAATTGAGCAGAACCGCACTCTGAACTCGCTGCTCGAGGAAGCGGCCAGGGAGAAACTGGCCCGCAGCAACCGGACCACAGGAGCGCAGGCCGTACAGCTACGGACCTTCCGGGGCCAGGGGGTCCTGCCGGGAGTGGACCTGGACGACTCCGCTTCCTTGCTGGACCTGCTGGGCTGAAGCGTGCTGCTCTTCGACGTCAACGTCCTGCTGTATGCCCATCGGGAGGAGACCGAACGGCATGCCGTCTGTCTTCGAGAGCTGGAGAAGGCGGTGAACGGCCCCCAAGCCTTCGGGTTCTCCGACCTCATCGCCAGCAGCTTCCTGCGCGTGGCAACGCATCCGCGGATTTTCAATCCTCCATCCCCGTTTCCCGCGGCCTGGGAATTCCTCGAAGGCCTGCGCTCCAGCCCCCGTTGCCTGCTTCTGGAGCCGGGATCCCGGCACTGGGAGCTTTTCCGGGGACTGTGCGAATCCGCGGGGGCCAAGGGGAACCTGATACCGGACGCCTACCTGGCGGCCCTGGCCCTTGAGTCGGGCAGCACGTGGGTATCCACGGACCGGGATTACGGCCGCTTTGCCGGTCTGGACTGGCGGATGCCGCAGGCCTGAAACCCCCGGGACCCCCGGCCTTCGGCGTCCTGAGCCCTTCGCCTTGACGCTCTCGGGGGCGAATGGCTATTGTGGGGCATGTACGAACGCAACGTCGGCCAGATCGAAGAGCTGGTGCGCAAGCAGAACCAGTGGCGCGGCTCGACCCTGAACCTGATCGCCAGCGAAAACCTGCTGAGCGACCGGGCGCGGGGAGTCATGGGCTCGGATTTCGCCCACCGCTACGCCGAAGGGCACCCCGGCGAACGCTACTACCAGGGCACGGAGATCATCGACGAGATCGAGAGCCTGCTGAAGAAGCAGCTGAAGAGCCTCTTCCATTGCCGGCAGGTGGACGTGCGGCCGATCAGCGGCACGGTGGCCAATGACGCGGTGTTCAGCCGTTACATCTCCCCCGGGGACGTGGTCATGGTCAACTCCACCCCGGCCGGCGGGCACATCAGCCACCACCGGGCGGGCTCGGTGGGAAAGTACACCCACAACATCATCGACTTCCCCCTCACCGCCGACGGCTACCACATCGACCTGGATCGCTCCGCCGAGCTGATCAAGGCTCTGTCCCCCAAGGTCCTGATCCTGGGCAAGAGCCTGTTCCTGTTCCCCGAGCCGGTCAAGGAGCTCTGCGAGCTGGCCCGCCAGCGGGGCGCGGTGGTGCTCTACGACGCGGCGCACGTGCTGGGCCTGATCGCCGGGGGCTGCTTCCAGGATCCCTTGGGCGAGGGGGCCCTGCTGATGACCGCCAGCGTGCACAAGACCTTTTTCGGCTCCCAGCGCGGGATCATCCTGTCCAATGCCGGGGAGGCGGAGTGGCGCAAGATCGACAAGGGGGCCTTCCCCGGCTCCTCCTCCAACCACCATCTGGATACCCTGGTGCCCTTGGCCGTCTCGGTCTACGAGATGATGGATTTCGCCCCGGCCTACGCCCGGCAGACCATCGCCAACGCGAAGGAGCTGGGGCGCCGCTTGAGCGAGCAGGGTTTCAACGTGCAGGGGGCGGCGTTCGGCTTCACGGAGAGCCACCAGCTGGCCCTGGATGTGCGCGAGTTCGGCGGCGGAGACGAGGTGGCCCGCCACCTGAAGGACAATGCCATCATCCTGAACATGAACCTCCTGCCCAATGAGGGGCTGGAGAACGTGGCCAACCCCGCGGGCATCCGCCTGGGGGTGCAGGAGATGACCCGGGTGGGCATGAAGGAGCCGGAGATGGCGCTCATCGCGGGCCTGTTCAAGAAGTGCCTCA
>MIBK01000037.1:0-3615 GCA_001829505.1 Spirochaetes bacterium RBG_16_67_19
GGAAAGGGTTCGCCTTGACGCTGCGAAAGTACGGGTGCTATGATTGTGAGTTCAAAGCCGCCGCTGGGAGGGTGAGTGCGCTTAAAGAGCATCGAAATCCTGGGTTTCAAGTCCTTCCCTGACAGGACCCGCCTGGAGTTTGCCGAGGGCATCACGGCGCTGGTGGGGCCCAACGGCTGCGGCAAGAGCAACATCGTCGACGCCATCAAGTGGGTGCTGGGCGAGCAGTCGGCCCGCACGCTGCGGGCCGACCAGATGGACGCGGTCATCTTCAACGGTACCGAGGGACGCAAGCCCCTGAACGTGGCCGAGATCGAGCTGCAGCTCTCCAACGACGGCAGGGAGCTGCTGCCCGGCGCCGCGGAGATCGCGGTCAAGCGCCGGCTGTTCCGCTCGGGGGAGAGCGAGTACTTCATCAACGGCACCGCCGTGCGCCTGCGGGAGATCCGCGAGATGTTCTACGACACGGGCATCGGCAAGTCCGCCTACTCCATCATGGAGCAGGGGCGCATCGACCAGATCCTCTCCACCCGCCCGGAGGAACGGCGCACGGTATTCGAGGAGGCCGCCGGCATCACCAAGTACCGGATCAAGGGCCAGGAGGCCGAGCGCAAGCTGGAGAAGACCCAGGAAAACATTCGCCAGGTGGAAGGCATCCTGGGGGAGGTGAAGCGCAGCCACGACAGCCTGAAAGCTCAGGCCGAGAAGACCCAGGCCTACCGGGTCCTGCGGGAACGGGTGTTCGCGCTGGAGCTGGACATCCACCTGGTGCGCCTGAAGGAGCTTACCCAGGAACGGGACCGCCTGGAGGAAAAGCTGACCCGCCAGCAGGCGGAGCGCGGGCGGCTGAAGGGCGAGATCGATTCCATCCGCCAGGCCATGGAGCAGGGCATCGACCAGGTGAACACCATGGAGTCCAGCCTGGTGGAGAACCAGAAAGCCCTGTACCGCATCGATCTGGAGAGGAGCACCAAGGAAAACCAGGTCAAGATGCTGCGGGAGCGCCTGGCGGAGATCGAGCGGGAGATCGCCGCGGTGGAGGAGCGGGCCCGCGCCCTGGGCAAGAAGCTGGAGGCCAGCAAGGACGGCCATTCGCAGAAGAACTCCCAGCTGGCGGAGCTGGCCGGCCTGCTGGCGGACGTGGAAAAGAACATCGAGGGCTTCCAGACCGACATCCGGCAGTTCGAGGAGCGCATCGGCGGCAATGAGAAGATGATCGCCGCGGCGGCCGAACAGGCCGCCGGCCTGGAGGCCGAGGTGGAGCGGCTGCGCGGCGACCTGCGCCAGATCACCGACGACATCGTCACCCAGCTGGACCAGAAGTTGAAGGAGCTGGGCTACTCAGCCGCCGGCCGGCAGGCGGCTGAGGCTCGCATCATCTCGGCCCTCGACGCCCTGCGCATCCAGCTGATGGGCAAGGTGCGCCTGGTGGAGGACTACCGCCTGCTGGGCCACCTGGGCGAAGCGGAGCTCGCCCGCCTGTTGTCCTCCACCGCCTCCACCTTCCAGGAGATCCTGAACCGCATCGAGGAGCTGGCCGGGCATTTCGCCGACTACCGGCGCTGGACTCCGCTTTTCCTGGAGGAGTTCCTGGCTCCGGAAGGGATCATCACCCGCAAGCGCGAGATCGACCAGCGCATCACCGCGACGCTGGCTGGGATCGCCCTGAAGCGAGGCGAGGCGGACCAGCTTTCCGTCGAGAACCGGGCCCTGAGCGGCAAGATCAACGAATACCAGCGTACCCTGGAGGAGCTGCGGGTCAACCGGGCCCGGATGTACGCCCAGCGCACGGCCTTTGCCGGGGAGCTGGAACGCCTCGCCCGGGAGATCGCCGAGCAGGACCTGGCCCTGCGCGAAAGCCGCGGGGAGGCCGACAAGGCCAGGGAGCGGCACGCGGCCGTCGAGGCCCAGATCGCCGGCCTGGCCGAGGAGGCCCGCAGGCTGGAGGCCGAGGACCGGCGGGTCAAGAAGGAGCTGGCCTCGCTGGAGGGGGCGATCAGCCAGAAGAACAAGAACCTGGCCCGCACCGAGCAGTCCCTGAAGTCGCGCGGGGGCGAGCTGGAGCAGTCCCAGGGCCACATCGAGAAGCTGCAGGTGGCCCAGGCGGAGCTGAAGACCGAGATCCGCGGGCTGCACGCCAGCTTCCAGGAGGCGCACTCCCGGGACCTCGCCGAGCACGAGGAGCGGATGTTCGAGATCCGCACCCCGCTGAAGGAGCTGCGCGGCGAGTTGAGCGGCGTGCGCGAGGAGCTGAAGAAGCTGGGGCAGGTGAACCTCATGGCCCCGGAGGAGTTCGCCGAGGTCGCCCAGCGCTATCAGTTCCTGGCCGGCCAGCTGGAGGATCTGCGCAAGGCCAACGCCGACCTGGTGGAGATCACCAAGGAAATCCGCACGGAGTCCGCGGAGATGTTCCTGGCCACCTACAACACCATCAAGAAGAACTTCCACATGATGTTCCGCCGCCTGTTCGGCGGCGGCCGGGCGGAGCTGAAGCTGCTGGACGCGGACAACGTGCTGGAGTCCGGCATCGAGATCTACGCCCAGCCCCCGGGCAAGAAGCTGGAGAACATCAACCTGCTGTCCGGCGGCGAGAAGACCCTGACGGCCATCGCCCTGCTGTTCTCCTTCTTCATGGTGCGCCCTTCCCCGTTCTGCGTGCTGGACGAGATCGACGCGGCCCTGGACGAGCAGAACGTGCTGCGCTTCATCCACGTGCTCAAGGAGTTCGCGGCCGGCTCCCAGTTCCTCATCGTCACGCACAACAAGAAGACGATCTCCAGCGCCGACACCTTCCTGGGCATCACCATGGAGGAGTCCGGGGTTTCCAAGATCGTCAGCCTGCGCGTGGAGAACAAGGTTGAGGAAAAAACTTCGGCTTGAGGACCTCCAACCGCGCCAGCTGGCGCTGGGCGCCGCCGGGTTGTTTCTGCTTTCGGTAGCTGTCAC
The DNA here is from genome assembly GCA_001829505.1 of Spirochaetes bacterium RBG_16_67_19. Classification (GTDB taxonomy): domain Bacteria; phylum Spirochaetota; class Spirochaetia; order SZUA-6; family DRHE01; genus MIBK01. The sequence goes on from MIBK01000037.1 coordinate 2,947, forward strand.
CCTGATCATCCTGGCCTCCGCCGGGCCCCGGACCGCCCCCAAGGCCCCCCCTCCGGACGAAACGCGGCCGGCGGAACCCGCGGTGGGGAGGTTGGGCATCCAGGAGTTCCTGCTGGAAGCACCCGAGGCGCCGCCCCGACCCAGGGTCCATCTTTTCCGGGAACGCACGCCGCGCTGGTCCGAGGAGCAGGTGCGCCGCTTCTGGGTGCCGGTGAACGAGGCGGTGCTGCGCATCCTACGGCGCGAGAACGACCGGCGGACCGAGGAACTTCTGAGGGAGGTGCCCTGATGCCAGGGTGGCGCGTCCTGTTCGCCTGCCTGCTGCTGGCGGGGCTGGCGGCCTGCGCCGGCCTGCAGGAGCCGCGGGAAGAGGAAGTGCCTTCCGTGACCGCCGCCAACGGGGAGGCCGCCGGCCAGGCTGTCGCGGCGGAGGAGCTTCCGGAACCCGAGGCCGAGAGCCCGGACAGCGAGAACCCGGAGGCCGTGGAGCCCGCTCTCAGCGGCCAGCCCGCTTCCGGCGGCGAGTCCGCGCCTGGCGCTGCCCTGCCCGTGCCCCGTCCTCCGGCGGAACCGAAAAAGCCGGCGGGGAAGGCCAAGGCCGCCGGCGAGCCCGCCAAAGCCGCCAAGGCCCCCGCTGCCTCGCCTGCCAAGCCTGCCGCGGGCGATGCA
>MIBK01000037.1:3631-11026 GCA_001829505.1 Spirochaetes bacterium RBG_16_67_19
CGCACCGGCCGCGGCCGGCGGGCCCCCGCCGCCGGCGACCCGTGAAGTCCTGGCCCGTAGGGGGGACACTGTGGTGATCGACCTGGAAGGCCGGGGCTGGCTGCTGCTGCCGGGGGACCGGCGGGGGGTCAGCTTCCTGGGTTCACAGTCCGGCCCGCAGCGCATTTCCTTCTCCTTCAAGGCGCTGGAGTTAGGGGAGTACGAGCTGGCTTTCCAGCTCCAGGACAATGCCCGCGGGGCGGCCACCGGAGAGGTGGTGCGCCTGAAGGTGCTGCGGGATGAGCAGTTCCGCGAAATGCTGGCCGCCAAGGAGGGGCAGGGAGCCGTTCAGGGAGCAGGGCAGGGGGGCGGACCGCCCCCGGAGGTTGCGGACCCTGCCCGGCTGCTGAAGGCCGAGAGGCTGTTCGCCGGAGGATACTACGATCTGGCCCTGCCCGAGTACCTGGCCATCTACCGGGAAGCCGATCCCCTGTTGAACGACCGGCTGGCCGCGATCTACCTCCAGAAGGGGGAAGCCGCCGCCGCCGCGAAGTTCTATGACCGCAACCTGGCCTCCGCGCCTCCGTTCGGCCGCAACGCGATCGTCGGCCTGGTGCGGGCCGGCCTGGCGATGGCCTCCCCGGAGCTGGTGCTCCAGCACCTTCCGGCACTGCTGGAGCTGCCCCCGGAGGAAACGCGGGCCGAGCTGCTGGGAGTGGCCCGCTTCGCGGCTTCCCAGGGGCGCCACGAGCTGGCCCTGGACATATTGACCCAATACCTGCGGCGCTTCCCCCGGGGGGTCGGGCTGGACGCGGCCTACTTCCAGCTGGCCCGGCTTTACGAGCTGGAATCCCCCCTGCGGGACGTGCGTCTGGCGCGGGAATATTATAGAAAAGTATACGAGGAGTTCCCGGAAAGCGAGCACGCGGGGGAGGCGCGCCGCCGGATCCTGTACCTGGACCGCTATTTTTTCCACGTCCAGTGAGCGCGTTGACAAGGCCGGGGATTCACAGTATACATTTACAGGCCTATGCTTGAACGTCTCGCCGACAAGCTGACCGACATCATGCGTCAGGTCGCAGGGAAAGCCAGTATCTCCGAGCGCAACGTCCAGGACGCGATCTCCGAGATCAAGGTGGCCCTGCTGGAGGCGGACGTCAACCTGCGGGTCGTGCGGCGCTTCGTGAACCGGACCACCGAGGAAGCCCTCGGGGAGAAGGTCCTGCGCTCGGTGTCCCCGGGCCAGCAGTTCATCAAGCTCGTGCACGACAAGCTGGTCGAGCTTCTGGGCGACAGCCGGCAGGAGCTCAAGCTCAAGGGCACGGACACCCAGTCGGTGATCCTGCTGCTGGGCCTGCAGGGTTCGGGCAAGACGACCACCGCCGCCAAGCTGGCCGCCCTGCTGAAGAAACAGAACCGCCGGCCGCTGCTGGTGGCCGCGGACCTGCGCCGGCCCGCCGCCGCGGAGCAGCTGGCCGTGCTGGCAGGGCAGGCGGGCGTGGCCGTGCACCGGGAGGACGGCAGCGATCCGGTGCGCGTGGTGCGCAACGCGCTGGAGATGGCCCGCCGGGAGCAATATGACACGGTGGTGGTGGACACCTCCGGGCGGCTGTCCATCGACGCGGAGATGATGGACGAGATCGAGGCGGTGAAGAAGGCCGCCCAGCCCGACGAGCTGCTGCTGGTGGCCGACGCCATGACCGGGCAGTCGGCGGTGGACATCGCCCAGGCCTTCGACCAGCGCCTGGGCCTGACCGGCGTGATCCTGAGCAAGTTCGACTCGGATACGCGGGGCGGCGCCGCCCTGTCGATCAAGAGCGTCACCGGCAAGCCGATCAAGTTCATCGGCACTGGGGAGAAGCTCACCGCGCTGGAGCCCTTCTACCCTGAGCGCATGGCCACGCGCATCCTGGGCATGGGCGACGTGGTCACCCTGGTGGAGAAGGCCCAGGAAACCATCGACGCCACGGAGGCCGCCGAGCTGGCCGAAAAGATGGTCCGGGAGACCTTCACCCTCCAGGACTACCTGGAGCAGTTCCGGCGGATGCGCAAGATGGGCAGCATGCAGTCCCTGCTGGAGATGATCCCTGGGGCGCGGGGGGCGATCGACCCGGACTCCATCGACGAGAGGGATCTGAAGAAAGAGGAGGCGATCATCCTGTCCATGACCCCTGGGGAGAGGGGCAATTACCGGATGATCGGGCCGGGGCGCCGCACGCGCATCGCCCGCGGCAGCGGCACCGCGGTGTTCGAGGTGAACAAGCTGCTGAAGAAGTTCGAGAAAACCAAGCTGATGATGAAGAAAATAAGCAAGAACAGGAAAGCCCAGGAGACGCTGCTTTCCCAGTTCGCCAAAGGGAAGATCTGAGGAGGATACCCGGTGAGTGTTCGTATCAGGCTGAAAAGGTTCGGGACCAAGCATCGGCCCTACTATCGCATCGTGGTGACGGATTCGCGCAACCCGCGCGACGGCCGGACCCTCGAAGAGGTCGGTTTCTACCATCCGATCGAAATCGCCGAGAAGCAGATTTCGGTCCAGGAGGATCGCATCCGCGAATGGCTGGGCAAGGGCGCCCGGCCCAGCGACACGGTCAGGAAGCTGCTGAACAACATCAACTTCCGCATCGCCTGAGGGAGCTGAGGGCCGTGGAAAAGGAGCTGGTGGAATACATCGCCAAGTCCCTGGTGGACGATCCCGGCGGGGTGGCAGTGAACGTCATAGAGGGGGAGAAGTCGACCATCCTGGAGCTGAAGGTGGCGGAGGCGGATATCGGCAAGGTGATCGGCAAGCACGGGCGCATCGCCAAGGCGGTGCGCACCATCCTGAGCGCCGCCTCCTCCAAGAGCGGCAAGAGGGTCGTTCTCGAGATCCTGGATTGACCGAGCGCTTGGCGGCGGGCCTGATCCGCGGCGCGCATGGACTGCAGGGCTTCCTGAAGGTGCGCAGCCTGTCGGGCGAGGACGGGCACTTCTACCGCCTGGCCCGCTGTTACCTGCGCCGGGGCCAGGAGTTCCTGCCTTACCAGGTGGAGGCGGTGAAGGGCCGGGGCAGAGAGCTGTCGGTGAAGCTGGCCGGGATATCCACGCCGGAGGCGGCGGCCGCCCTGAACGGCCTGGAGATCTGGGTGGACCGGGCGGACGCCAGCCCCCTGGGCGAAGGGGAGTACTACCTGGCCGACCTTTGCCGGTGCCGGTTGTTCCGGGGGGACGAAGAGCTGGGCAGGGTGGTGAGCGTTTGCGAGACGGGGGCCGCGAACCTGCTGGAAGTGGAGGACAAGGACGGCCGCCGTTTCCTGGTCCCCTTCAGCGGTGGTTTCCTGGGCGAGGTCGACGTGGCCGGCGGGCGCATAGCCCTGCGGGAGGACGTCGAACTGCCGTGATCTTTTACATCCTGACGCTTTTCCCGGAAGTCTTCGAGGGCTACCGCCGGGCCTCGATCCTGGGCCGGGCGGAGGAGCAGGGCCAGGTGTCGATGAGGCTGGTGAACATCCGGGACTTCGCCCGCGACCGGCACCGCACCTGCGACGACTACACCTACGGCGGCGGGGCCGGGATGGTGCTGAAGCCGGCCCCCCTGGCCGAGGCGCTGCGCTCGATTCCCGCGGTGCGCGAGCGGGCCGGCCGGGGCTCCGGCGAGGGGCAGGAGCCGGGGGCGAGGGTCGTCTATCTGACCCCTTCCGGCAGGCCGTGGAGCCAGGCCCTGGCCGAGCAGGCTGCGCGGGAAAGCGAGATCGTGCTGCTGTGCGGCCGCTACGAAGGCATCGACCAGAGGATCGTGGATGCCTTCGTGACCGACGAGATCTCCGTAGGGGACTACGTGCTGGCCGGCGGCGAGGTGGCCGCCATGGTCCTGGTGGACACCGTGGTGCGCCTGGTCGAGGGGGTGATCAAGGCGCAATCCCTGGCCGAGGAGAGCTTCCGGCAGGGACTGCTGGAGTACCCCCAGTATACGCGGCCGGCGCAGTTCGAGGGGCGCCGGGTGCCCGAGGTGCTGCTCGGGGGCGACCACGCCCGCATCGAGCGCTGGCGCCTGGAGCAGAGCGTGGCGAAGACATTGCGCAACCGGCCGGAGCTGCTCCGCAGCCGGGAGTTGCCGTCCGAGGTGGCGGCCATCATGAAGGAGTTGGAACATGGATAAGATCAAAGCCATCGAGGCGGAGTACACCCGCAGCGACCTGCCGGCCTTCGATTCCGGGGATACCCTGCGGGTGCACTACAAGATCGTCGAGGGCAAGACCGAACGGGTGCAGGTGTTCGAGGGCCTGTGCATCGCCAGGAAGCGCTCGGGGGGCCGGAAGACCTTCACCGTGCGGAAGATCTCTTACGGCGTCGGCGTGGAGCGGATCTTCCCCCTGGCTTCCCCCCGCATCCACAAGATCGAAGTCATGCGCCACGGCAAGGTGCGCCGCGCCAAGCTGTACTACATCCGCCAGCGTCAGGGCAAGTCCGCCAAGGTGGAAGAGCTGATCCAGAAAAAGGAAGGCTAAGCCGCCATGCTCGCCGGCCCGCAGCCCTTCAGCCTTCGCCTGGACAGGCCATTGGGGCCGGGCTTTCGCGCGGGCGCCCTGCTGAGCGTGCAGGTGCTGGAGCGCCTGGAGGCGGGCCGGTGGCTGGTCAGCATCCGGGGCAGGAGGATCCCGGTCAGCGCGGAGGTGCCGCTGGAGCCCGGGGCCCGCCTGCTGGCCAGGGTGATGGCCAGCGGAGGCCGGATTCTGCTGCGCGTGACGCAGCCCGCCGCCGGGCCCGAGACGACGCTGGCGCCCGCTCCCGCCGAGCGCATCGCCGCGGCATTCCTGGCGGCAGGCCTGAATCCCCGACCGGAACAAGTGCAGAAGGTCAGGCGCCTGCTGGAACGGCTGCGCCTGCCGTCCCAGAGCCACGCCCGGCTGGCGGTGATGCTGCTGCAGAAGGGAATGGATCTGGACTCCCCCGGTGTGGCCGAGCTGCTGGCCGATCTGGCCTACGGCCAGTCCGGCGGCCGAGGGCGGCGCCAGGCCCGGCCCTGGCCTGGTAAACCCGAGCGGCTGGCCGAGGAGCTGCGCGGTCACCTGCGGCGATCGGGCGGCGGGCAGACGGCGGCCCTGCCGCTGTTCAATCACCTGCAGATTCACCCGGAGCAGTGGTTCGTCGTCCCCTACGATTACGGCGAGGTGAGCGGCAGCATACGGCTGCGACGCCGCTCGCCGGCGGCGGAGGCGGACCGGTTGGTACTTACCACCGACGGTCCCTGGTCCTTCGTGCTGAACCGCAAAGACGCCGGCTACCGCCTTCAGGCCATCTGCGCCGGAACGCCCGGCGCGCGGGCCCAACGGGGTTGGCGCCGACTGGCGCAGAAATTGCAAAACCTCGGTGTGGAAACTGACGATACTATACGTGGGGACGAAGGGTTCGACGGATTCTCCCTCCCGGGGGAGGCTGGTGTGGACACGGAGGGCTGAGAGCTCGAGGGGGATGGAGAAGGCCGTCGCGATCCGCTACAGCGAGGAGCTGCCCGCTCCTATCGTCCTGGCCAAGGGCCGGGGTGAGCTGGCCCGGATCATCACCAAGATCGCCGAAAGGCACGGCATCCATCTGGCCGCCGTTCCCGAGCTGGCCGACTCCCTGATCCAGCTGGAGGTCGGCAGCCTCATTCCGGAGGAGCTGTACCGGGTCATCGCCGAGCTGCTGGTCTATGTGCGGAACCTGAGAGGCAAATGAAGGCGATCAAGGTTTTCATGCTGCGCCCCGGCATGCGTTTCGACCAGCCGGTGTACATCGAAGGGGAAAACATCCTCGTGCCCGCCGAGATCCCCATCAAGGACAAGGATATCGAGCGGCTCACCCGTTGGCAGATCGAGGAGGTCTACACCGACGGGCGGGAGATCGCGGAGAGCGAGCTCCCGCGCCGCGCCTCGCGCGAGGGGGCCTGGTTCCCGCCCCGCGAGGAGAAGTTCCTCCGGAATTACCGGGCCACGGTGGAGAAGGTCGAGGCCATCTTCCAGGACATCGTCGACGGCACCAGCGTGAGCCACGAGCCCATCGACGCCGTGGTGAACGAGAACGTGGAGCTGCTGCGCCAGAACCGGCATGAGATCGTCCAGCTCATCCTGCTGGGGGAGCTGCTGGAGCGCAAGGAAGCCCTGAGCGCGGTGAACTGCATGCTGCTGTCGGTGGTCATCGGCATCAGCCTGAAGCTCACCAGCCACCGCCAGCTGCAGCTGGCCACCGCCGGCCTCCTGCACGACGTGGGCATGCTGAAGATCGACAAATCCATCCTGGGCAAGCAGGGGAAGCTGAGCGAGACCGAGATCAACCAGATGCGCACCCATTCCGCCCTGGGCTACCGGATCATCTCCAAGGACCTGAAGTATCCCGAGGACATCGCCAGGGCGGCCCTGGAGCATCACGAGCGCTGGGACGGCCTGGGCTATCCCCGCCGCCTGAAGGGCGAGGAGATCGGGCTCTTTTCCCGCATCGTGACCGTGGCCGACGCCTACGAGGCCATGGTCAGCGAAAGGCCCTACCGCAACTCCATGATCGGCTATACCGCCATGCGGGGGATCCTGAGCGACAACGGCAAGCATTTCGACCCGCAGGTGCTCAAGGCCTTCCTGGAGAGCATGGGCATTTTCCCGGTGGGCAGCATCGTGCAGCTGAACAACTCCAGCATCGGCCGGGTGAGCGAAAACCATCCCGACGCCCCCCTGCGGCCGAAGCTGGACCTGCTGATCGACGAGCTGGGCAACCGCCTGCAGGGCCAGGAGTCGCTCGACCTGCTGAACAAGAAGGCCCTGTTCATCGTCAAGGCCGTCGATCCAAAGACCATCGGCGAGGCCGCGGCCGGATGAATACCCGGGCGAAGGGCCTGGCCGGGGAACGGCGGGCGGAGGCTTTCCTGGTCCAGCGGGGATACCAGGTGCTGGCCCGCAACTTCCGCACCCGCCGCGGGGAGGTGGACCTGATCGTGGCCAACCCCGCCCGGCTGGCCTTCGTGGAGGTCAAGAATTGGGACGCCCTGGGCCAGGACAGCCTGGGCCAGGCCATCGGAGCGGCAAAGCAGCGGCGCATCATCGAGGTGGCCCGCAGCTACTTGAGCCGGCATCCGCGGCCCGAACGCCCCGCTTTCGACGTGATCCTGCTGCGAGGGGACGAGGTCCTGCACCTCGAGAACGCCTTCGACGGAGTGGCCTGATGGTGCGCATTGCCAAGAAGACCGACCCCCGGCGCCTGGAAGAGCTGAAGAAGAAGATCCACGACGAGAGGTACCTGGCCATGGCCATCAGCAAGATCGCCCAGGACCTCACCCTGAACATCCACCGGGAGGAATAGGCATGCCAGGCGCTGGGCCCCACCGCCGCGGGGGCTATTACCATCACCGCCGCCGTCCCCAGGACCGGCCCGATGTCTCCCTGCCGCTTTGCCCGGTGTGTCAGCGTC
>MIBK01000037.1:11039-14974 GCA_001829505.1 Spirochaetes bacterium RBG_16_67_19
CGCTTCGGCCATCGCCCACCGGGAAACCGGCGAGCCGGCCCACTTCGACTGCATCCTGAAGCTGCTGCGCGAGGAGCACAATCCCGGCGAGAACGAGAAGATCTGCTACCTGGGCAACGGCAGCTTCGGGGTGGTCCAGTTCCGCGGGCCCATGCGCTTCTTCGTGCTCAAGCGCGTCCAGTACGAAAAGACCGACGCCCCCCCGCAGTGGCGCCGGGCCCTTCCCCGCGCGGGCCGCTGAAGCACGCGGGCGCCCGTGGGCGCCGGCCGCGCGGGCGCCTGCCGCGTACTTGCAATGCCCCTCCATTGTGCTACAATGGAGTGCGGGGAAAGGCATCATGTCCCTGAAATACGCCCTGCTGGGATTTCTGGCCGAGAGCCCCAAGTACGGCTATGAGATCAAGCAGAAGTTCGAGGGAGCCCTCGGCAACGTCTGGTCGGTATCCTACGGCCAGCTGTACCCGACCTTGCGGCGGCTGTCCGAGCTGGAATGGGTCACCAAGAAGACCGCCCCGGGGAAAAAGGCCGCCGAGAAGAACATCTATTCGCTCACTGCCAAGGGGCGCAAGAAGCTGGACGAGTGGCTGCTGCGCCCGCTGCGCTCCAATTATAAGGTAAAGGACGAGTTCACCCTCAAGTTCCTGTTCTTCAACAAACTGCCGCGCGATACGGTGCTGGAGTACCTGCGCAGCCAGCAGCACCGGACCATCGAGCAGCGCGACACCTTCCAGCGGGCGCTGGACTCCATCCGCGGCGAGCTGGACTTCTTTCTGAAGGCCATCGTCCGCAAGGGCATCGTGCACCTGGAGGCGGAGATCCGCTGGCTGGAGGAGGTCATGGGGGAGCTGCAGGCCCGGCCATAGGCAGGGATGCCGAAGCCGGCGTCGCCAGGGAGGGCGGCAGAGCCGGCCTATCCTACTGGTATTTCTTAAGCTCCTCCAGGGTGGCCAGGGCCTTCTGCTTGACGGTGCGGATGTACGGCCCCTGGGCGATGCGCACCAGGGCCCGATAAGCGTCCGGCTCCTTGATGCCGTCGTTGGCCTTGGCGATCTTTTCCAGGGCCAGGCAGATGGCGTAGCCCAGGTTGTTGTCCGGGGTGGAGGGGTCCTCCTGCTGCAGGGTGAAGAGGATGGCCTTCACCGTATCGTTGGCATCGTTCAAGCCCACCACGCCCAGCGCATAAGCGGCCTCGGCCTTGACCATCGGCTCGTCGTCGATGATCAGCACCGAGATCAGGGCGTCCTTTGCTTTCACCCCCCCCAGGCGGCCCAGCAGGTTGGCCGAGCGGCGGCGCACCTCCGGGAAGTAGTTGACCATGCGGGCGTTCTCGCGCACCCGGCGGCCCGTGCCTTCCATGGCCAGGTATTCCAGGACGAAATGGACCTTGTCCGGGTCATCGACGCTGCCGTCCTCGATCATCTGCTCCATCTCGTCGAGCACGGACATCTTCAGCTCCGGATCCCCCGAGAAGGCCTTCTCGCTCAGGACCTGGAACTCGATGTCCCGCAGGTACAGTTCTTCGACGGTCAACTCCCTTTTGGTGTCCTGGGCGCCGGCCGCGGCCGCCAGGAAAAGGCACAGGGTCACAGCCAGATTCACTTGGGCCTTCATCTTACCACACTCCTATCTTCCATTGGCTATCGTCCCGCTCCAGCAGGTACAGGATGACCCGGGTGCCGCGCAGCACCGCAATGGCCTTAACATGATTCTCGTCAAGAAACTCTATTTCGTCCACCGTGGCCTGGGTGCGGCTGGGCACGACCACGTGGGCGAAGTAGTCGCGCAGATCGGCGAGCTGGATGTTGGCCTGCTTGAGCAGGGGCTTCTCTGACTGGTCCTTCAGGTAGACCGGGTCGGCGGTGACCCGGATGTACTCCTCGGAAAGGAAGGTCAGCCAGCTTTCGTAATCCGCGTTGCGGATGATCAGGTTCAGGTTGTCGATGAACTCGCCGATTTCCTCGAAGGTGCGGGTGTACACCTCCCGGCTGACCACGAACTCGCCGGAATCCGTGCCGCCCTCCGCCTGTCGCTCCGTGGGGGGTTGGTCGGGGGAGGGACCGGTTGTGGGCGGTGTGCCGGCGCAGGAACTGGCCAGCGCCGCCGCCGCCAGGATGGCGAGCAGCTTCATCTTTACACTCATTCATTGTATCGCCGCCCCGGGCCTTTGTCAAAAACCTTTTCTTTCGCTACACTTGGGCTCATGACCGTCATCTACCCCGGGTCCTTCGATCCGCCGACCAACGGGCACCTGGACATCATGAAGCGGGCCGCCGGTATTTTCGACCAGCTGCAGGTGATCATCGCGGACAATCCCCGCAAGACCTACTTTTTCGGGGCGCAGGAGCGCCTGGGCATGATCCGCGAGATGGTCGCCGATTGGCCGAACGTGCAGGTCACCCTCTGGCAGGGGCTGGTGGTGAAGTACGCCGAGCAGAGCGGCGCGCGCCTGATCCTGCGGGGGGTGCGGGCCCTGGCCGATTTCGACTACGAGTTCGAGCTTTCCATGATGAACCGCGCCCTGAGCCCGAAAATCGAGACGATCTTCATGCCGACCGACCAGAAATACTTCGTTTTGCGCTCCTCGGCCATCAAGGAAGTGGCCCTTTTCGGGGGCGACTTCTCGGAAATGGTCCCTCCGGTGGTGGCCAAGGCCCTGCGAGAGCGCGTCCAGGCGCGGAAGATCTAGAGCCGGGCGGCGGGTTGACAGAAGAAATGCAAATAGGGTATTTTTCTCGGCATTATGGGAGTACCGAAGCATCGAGTGTCCAAGGCGCGGGGCAGGAAGCGCAAGGCCTTCACCATGCGCCTGGAGACCCCGACGATGGTAGAGTGCAGCAACTGCGGCAACCGCGTGCTGCTCCATAGAGTCTGCCCCAAGTGCGGATTCTACCGGGGCAAGCAGGTCATCAAGCCGGAGGAGCTGGCTTAAACTAAGGATTTTGCAACGCAGGAGGGAAGAATGGACGATCTTTTCGAGAAGATGAAAAAGCTGATCGCCGACAGACTCGAGATCGAAGAGTCCAAGATCACTCCGGAATCATCGTTCCGGCAGGACCTGGGCGCGGACAGCCTGGATACCTACGAGCTGGTCTACGCCATCGAGGAAGAGCTGGGGATCACCATCCCGGATGAGAAGGCCAACGAGTTCAACACGGTCAAGGACGCCCTGGACTTCATCAAGTCCGAGCTGGCCAAGAAGTAGGCTCTGAAGACCCTTCCTTTCAAGGCTCCGCCCGTCGATGCGGAACGGCGCAAGGAGCTGGCCCTTTTCCAGAAACAGGCCAAAATAAGGTTCAAGAGCCTCGAGCTCTTGAACCTTGCTTTTTCTCACCGTTCCTACGCCAACGAGCATGGCGGGGCGGTGGACAACAATGAGAAGCTGGAGTTCTTCGGCGACTCGGTGCTCGGGCTGGTGGTCAGCGAGTACCTGCTGGGAGTGCTGCAGGACCGCACCGAGGGGGAGATGGCCAGGGTCAAGTCCTTCGTGGTGAGCGAGGACAGCCTGGAGGAGATCGCCCGCGCACTGCGCCTGGACAACTTCATCCTGATCGGCAGGGGCGAGGAGTACTCCGGTGGCCGCAGCAAGAAGACCCTGCTGGCCGATGCCCTGGAAGCCATCATCGGGGCCTATTACCTGGACTCCGGTTTCAAGGCGGTGCATGAGTTCGTCAAGCGCCTGCTGGCCCCCGAGATCCACAAGGTCCTGGAGGACCGGCACAAGAAGGATTACAAGACCCTGCTGCAGGAGATGGTCCAGAAGCGCTTCCGCAGCTATCCCCGCTATCGCGTCGTACAGCGCAAGGGTCCGGACCACAACCGGGTCTTCGCCATCGAAGTGATCGTGGACAACCACACCTTCGGGCCCGGCGAAGGCAAGAACAAGAAGGAAGCCGAGCAGGCGGCGGCAGGCCTGGCCTACGAGGCCCTGGCCAACC
>MIBK01000037.1:14983-19074 GCA_001829505.1 Spirochaetes bacterium RBG_16_67_19
CCGAACCGCAAGCCCGGCGCCGGCGCCGCCGCAGCTAGAGCAGGCGTTCCCGGTAGAACCTGCCGGCGATGGCCAGCAGGGTCTCCCGGGTATTGAGCGCGGGATCCTCCAGAACGCTTTCCAGCAGCTGCCCCAACAACACTCCGACCCGCGGCCCCGGGGGCAGGCCCAGGGCCCGCATGAGGTCCCGGCCGTCCACCGCCAGGTCCCGCAGGGTCAGGGCGCGCCCCGCCTGCAGGACTTTTTCCAGCCGGCGGCTGAAGGCGGCCAGGGCCTGGGAGGGGGAGGGGTCCCCGCAGGTGCCCACCTGGTCGGCCCGGCGCAGGGCCAGCAGATCCGGGACATGCTCCTCCCCGACCCGGGCGATGAAGCGGCGGACCGCCGCGTCGCTCCACTCTTCCGTATAGTTGAACATGTGGTGCAGGACCAGGTGCCGGGTCTTGTGGATGAGCTGGTTGGGGAAGCGCAGCCGCTCCAGCAGGGCGGAGGCCTGCTCCGCGGAAAGCCTCTCGTGGCCATGGAAGCTGAGAGTCCCGTCCGCCTCGCGGCGCATCGCCGCCGGCTTGCCGATGTCGTGGAGCAAAGCTGCCAGCCGCACGGGCGGGTTGCCGGGTTCGGCGGCGTCGCAGGAGCGCAGGGAATGCTCCAGTACGTCGAAGCAGTGCAGGGAGCGCTGCTCCACGCCGGCCCCCGCGGCCAGTTCGGGCAGGAGCAGCTCCAGCAGGCCGCAGCTGGCCATCAAGCGGAAGCCCGTGGAGGGCTGCGGGGCGCGCAAGAGGCGCACCAGCTCCTCGCGGATGCGCTCGCTGGAGACCTTGCGCACGGTGTCCAGGCAGGCCGGGATGGCGGCGAAGGTGGCCGGCTCCACGCTGAAGCCGAATTGGGCCGCAAAGCGGCAGGCCCGCACCGGGCGCAGCCCGTCCTCGCGAAAGCGCTCCAGGGGGTCGCCGATGGCCCGGATGATGCCCCGGTGCAGATCGGCCCGCCCCCCGTGCGGGTCCAGCAGGCGGCGGGAGTCCAGGTCGTAGGCGATGGCGTTGACGGTGAAATCCCGGCGCCGCAGGTCCTCCTCAATGGAGGGGGTGAAGACCACCGAGTCCGGCCGCCGGCCGTCCAGGTACTCGCGGTCGATGCGGAAAGTGGTCACCTCGAAGCGCAGGTCCCGGAACAGCACGGTGACGGTGCCGTGCTTCAGGCCGGTGGGGATGACGCGCCGGAACATCCCCCGCACCTCCTGGGGCAGGGCGTCGGTGGCGATGTCGTAGTCGGTGGAGGGGCGGCCCAGCAGCATGTCCCGGATGGCCCCGCCCACCAGGTAGCATTGGCGGCCGTGCTTCCGGAACTCGCGGGCCAGTTCCTCCAGGCTGGCTGGTATGGAGAACATGGGCTTGCGCTCGGCAAAAGGGTGGCCCGATCCCCGTCCCGCTGTCAATGGCCAGCTGGGAAATATAAAGCCCCCGGCGCACCGGGGGCTCCAGGCGGGACGCGGCCGCGCCGTTAGCGCAGCAGCTCCAGTACCGTCTGCGGCTTGGTGTTGGCCTGGGCCAGCATCGCCGTGGAAGACTGCACCAGGATCTGGTTCTTCACGAACTCGACCATCTGCTCGGCCATGTCCACGTCGCGGATGCGGCTCTCGGAAGCCTGCAGGTTCTCCGCGCCCACGGCCAGACCCTTCATGGCGTACTCCAGGCGGTTCTGGTAGGCGCCCAGGTCCGCGCGCTGCTTGTTGACCGCCTTCATGGCCTCGTCCAGCAGGCCGATGGCCATGTTGGCCCTGTCCGGCGAGGACAGGGAGATGAAGGTGGCGGTGTGCGGCGGGCCGTTGGGGTTCTGCAGCCCCAGCCCCTGGGCGGTCATCGTGCCGATGAACAGCCGTTCGCGCTGGTCCATGTTCGCCCCGATGTGCAGCCACATGCTGGCGGTCACCACGTTTTCGCCCGTGAAGCGGGCGAAGCGTCCGGTCAGCAGGTTCATGCCGTTGAACTGGGCGTGCGAGGCGATGCGGTTCACCTCGTCGACCAAGGCGGAGACCTCCACCTGGATCTGCATCCGATCCTCGTCGGAGTAGATCCCGTTCGACGCCTGCACGGCCAGCTCCCGCAGGCGCTGGATCATGTCCTGCGTCTCCTGCAAGTAGCCTTCGGTGGTCTGGATGAAGGAGATGCCGTCCTGCGCGTTCTTCTCCGCGCGCCGCAGGCCGCGGATCTGGCTGCGCATCTTCTCCGAGACCGCCAGGCCGGAGGCGTCGTCCCCGGCGCGGTTGATCCGCAGTCCCGAGGAGAGCTTCTCCATGTCCTTGTCGATTGCCCAGCTGTTGAGCTTCTGCTGCCGGTGGGCAAAGATGGCACTCATGTTGTGGTTGATGATCATTGAATCCTCCTTGGTACGATCATTTCTCCGGACGTCCCTGTCCGGAGGTGCCTGCTTTATTGGTCGGCATTTCCGAAAAATTTTGTAGCGGAATAAAAATCATTGATAATCCTGCGCCCCTGCGGTAGAGTGGGCCGATATGACCGGAGGCGCGGAGGGACTGCTGCTGCTGGGCGGGGAGGGCCCGCGTAGAGCCCAGCTGGAGGAGGTCCTGCGCGCCGCCTCCCTGGTGATCGCCGCCGATTCGGGCTTCGACCTGGCCCTGCGCCTGGGCTTGCTGCCGGACCTGCTGGTGGGCGACCTGGACTCGGTGGCCCCGGGTCCGGAGTTGAGCGCCTTCCCCCAGGAGCGCATCCGGCGCTACCCGCCGGACAAGGACCTGACCGACGCGGAGCTGGGCCTGGGCCTTTTCGCCGAGAGGGGCATTGCCCGCGTCGTGCTGGCCGGAGGGGGAGGGGGGCGCCTCGACCACCTTCTGGCCGTGGCGGGTCTGTTCCAGCGGGAATCCCCGCCGCTCGCCTGGTACACCGCGCTGGAGCGAATCGAGCGCGTCGACGGGGAAGCCGAGCTGTCCGGGTGCCTGGGCCGGCGGGTTTCCTTCTTCCCGCTGGGGCAGGCGGCCGGCGGGCTTTCCTCCGAGGGGTTGAAGTGGCCGCTGGACGGCCTGGAGTGGGCGCGGGGTCAGGGCGGGATCAGCAACCTGGTCACCTCCGACCCGGCCAGGGTGCGCGTGCGGCGCGGGAGCCTGCTGATGATCCGGGAGCTTCCATGATAGAGAAGACGAAGCTGGAAGTCATGTCCTCGGAGCTGCCGGAGCGCGAGCGCCGCGACCTGCTGGCCAGGATCACCCGCGGCCAGGACCGCGAGGAGGCCGACGCGGTGCAGCGCGTCGAGCTGAAGGCCGAGGAAAGGGATCGCTTGGTCAATCAGGAGCTGGCGCAGATCTCGCTGTGGACCCGCTTCCTGCTGTGGCTGAAAAGCCTGTTCACCGGCCGCAGCCGCAAGGACCTGTTCCTCTCCAACCGCATCAGCCTGATCAAGCGCTCCATCAAAGCGGCTTCGCCAGGCATTTCCGGATTCGAAACGCGCAACCTCACCCCCCGCTTCGCCCGCTACCTGTACGACCTGCACGCGGCCGGCTACCCGCTGCGCGAGCTGTTCCAGGCCTTCGCCCGGGACGAAGCCTTCCGGGAAGGCGCCCTGGCCGCGCTGTTCCGGGCCAAGTATCCGGAAGCCCGCCTGCAGCTGGAGGAGCTGGTGCCGCTGGCCGAGATGGAAGCCGCCTACACGGGCAGCGGCAACGAGGAGGAGGTGCGCAAGATCGTCCTGCGGCGCTACAACGACTATTTCAAGAAAATCCCCGACAAGGTCTTCCAGCTCATCGAGGAGGGCCTGAAGCCCCTGCTGTTCTTCCGCGGCGTGGTGCTCTTCCCCTATTCGCTGGTGTTCCGCCATTTCAACTACTTCCCCGGCGAGCGGCTGGAGGACAAGTACCCGTATTTCGACCACGGCTCGGCCATGCTCGTGCTGGACCTGCTGGAACGGTTGTACGCCGCCCTGAGCCTGGTGTCCCGGCTGGGCACCGAGTGGTTCTGCCACGAAGAGCTGTTGGAATATTACGCCCTGTACCGGGCCAAGGGCGGGGAGGAGGCCGGGAGCGCCAGGCAGGGTGCAGCCGGTGCGAAACCCGATCCCCAGGGGCCGAATGCCGGCCAGGAGCC
>MIBK01000037.1:19097-22695 GCA_001829505.1 Spirochaetes bacterium RBG_16_67_19
CCAGCCGGGAGGAGATCGCCCAGCAGGCCGAGGAGCTGGCCCGGGCCCTGACCGAGGCGGCGGCGGCGGTGGGCCAGTTCGACCGGCGGGTGCCCCTGCTGGACCTGCTGCGCTACTTCCGGCGGGACCCCTACCTGCGGCTGGAGTTCATCGTTCCGCGCCTGCAGCTGCGGCCGGCCTACGCCAGCCTGCTGCGCGAGCATTTCCTCGCCCAGCTGGCCGAGAAGCTGTCCGCCGTGAAGCAGAACGTCATCGAGCGGCGGCTGCACGAGATATTCAGGTCCGAGCAGCTCCTGGAGCTGTTCTACTACAACGACCGGCCCGGCTTCGACTTCCGCAAGCTGGGGCTGCCCTATTTCACCCACACCCGCAGCCTGATGGTCCTCTACAACTTCCTGTCCAAGGTCTACAAGGGCTTCGTGCAGGAGGCCATCCAGGCCGCCAACTCCTATATCTTCGCCGGCAACCGCATCGTCCAGACCCGCCTGATGCAGAGCGCCGGGGGGCTGGAGGAGCTGGAGGCCAAGATCGTGCTGCTGGACCGCACCCTGTCCCCCGAGGAGGAGGACGGGCGCGCCCTGACCGCCTTCCGCGCCCGCATCACCACCGACTTGAGCCAGCAGAAGCTGTACCGCGGCTTCATCAGTCAGAAGGACAAGGAGGCCCGCGACCTGCTGGAGCAGGGCATCGATCACCTGCAGAGCATCAAACGCCACTTCGACGAGACCGTGGCCAGCCCGGTGGAGAGCGTCAAGGCCATCCTGAAGACCCTGCATTTCTCCCGGGGGCGCAACCAGACCCTGGCGGCGCTGCTGAAGAGCACCGCGGAGCTGATCGGGGACTTTCTGGAGCTGCTCCGTCAGCTGCTGGGGTTGGAAAAGGGTTCCTGAGCCAGGCGCTCCCGCAGGCGCCGCGCCGTTTCCAGGGGGCTTTCCACCAGCACGCGCTTTCCGGCCAGCAGGTCGGCGATGCCCAGCTCGTTGGGGAAGCGTGGGATGATGTGCAGGTGCAGGTGGTCGATGGAGGCCCCGGCCGCGCGCCCCATATTGTAGCCCAGGTTGTAGCCGCCGGCGGCGTTCAGCTTGTCCAGACTGTCCAGCAGGTAGCGGGTCAGCCGGGCCAGGTGGGCCTCTTCCGCCGGCTCCAGGTCGCGCAGGTCGGTCAGGTGGCGGGTGGGGAACACCAGCAGGTGGCCGGGGTTGTAGGGATACAGGTTGACCGCGACGATGAACAGGGGATCGCGATGCACCGAGAGGTCCACCACCGACGGATCGCGGTCCCGGATCAGGCAGAGGATGCAGCCGGGCGGGCGCTCCCCCTTCACGTAGGCGAACTTCTGGAAGCTGAAGAAGTAGTCGCCGTTCACCGGGGCTCGAGGCCGGAGAGCACCCGATCCAGGTCGAAGCCGGGCACCGTGGCCAGTTCCTTGCCGCTCAAGTTCCGCACGTACATGGCCTTCAGGAGCACGGGGTACTTGTTGAGCAGCTCGCCGTAGGCGGCCAGGGACTGCAGGGAGGAGGACTCGCGTTCCCTGGCCAGGGCCTCGCGGGCCCGCTCCCCGGCCAGCGCGCTCTCGGCCGCCTCCCTCGCCCGATCACGGGCGGCCACCAGGCTGCGGTAGGAATCCCGCGCCAGCTCGTACAGCCCGGCGTCCGGCCGCTCCAGCTCCCGCAGCTCCAGCCGCTGGATGAGCAGGTGGGGGAAGCGTCCGGCCAGCTCCGCGGCCAGGGCATCGGCGTCCGGCCCGGAGTCCGCCGCGTCGGCAGGAGCCTGCCCGGTGGCGAGCTCCACCAGGGCGGCGCCCAGCGCGTCGGCTTCGCCGCGGTAGTACTCCGGGAGATTCTCCGGGTACAGGTGCCTGTCGCGCAGGAGCGCGGGCAGACTTTCGGGCCGCAGCGAGAACTCCAGGTCGGCCACCGCCCGGATGGAGAAGTCGGGCTTCTCCGGCAGGATGGCGGAGTACAGCTCCGCGGAGGGCAGCGTCCGCAGGATCTCCACCCGCGAGCGATGGGGGGCCAGGGAGTAGCGATAGACCGTGAGGTTTCCTGGAAGCAGGCGCTCCAGGCGCCAGCTGAAGGCGCCGGGCATGGTCACCCGCTCGTCGAATCCCCCGGTCTTGGTGAAAATCACGGCGCAGGCGTCCGATGGAAGCAGGATCTGGACCCAGCCGAAATAGAAAACCACTCCCCCCAGCACCAGAAGAATGATCAGGGTCACCAGGGCTCTCTTCATTGCGGCTTTCATATTACGGGAAACCGCCGAAATTGCAAGGGAGCGCGCAACCCGGCTATACTGAGGAAGGTGAAGAAATCCTTTTTCCTGGAGTCGCTGTACTGGCTGGCCGGGCGCATGGCGGTTTTCTGCTTCGTGCTGTCGGCCCTGGCCCTGGTCCTCTACCTGCTGGGGAATTTCCAGGAGTTCCTGGACGCCACCCAGATCCTGCTGCTCACCCTGCTGCGGCTGACCCTGCTGGCCGGCATCCTGTCGGCCCTGACCTACGCCGCGGTTTCCTTCGCCTTGGGCCGGCCCCGGGTGGGACGCCTGGTCCTGTGCTTTCTTTCGATCGCCTACAGCGGCGCGCTGCTCCTGGTCACCGGTTTCCTCTCCGCCTGGTTCCAGCTTCCGAATTGACAGCTTTTTCCGGCGGACGCTATACTCGAATCCGCAATGCAACCCTTCAGCCTGGAAATGCCGCGCAGGATACTGTTTGGAGCGGGAGCGCTGTCGCGCCTGCCGGAGCTGGCCGCCGGCCTGGGGCGCCGCGTCCTGCTGTGCACGGGCTCCGGCTGGTTCGCCCGTTCGCCCTGGAACCGGCGGGTGCGGGAGCTGCTGGCCGGCTTTGAGGTGAGCGCATTGCCGCTGCCGCCGGGAGAACCGGAAAGCGGCGCGCTGGATGGTCTGCTGGCCCAGGCCCGCGAAGCGCGCCCGGACCTGATCGCGGCGGTGGGCGGCGGCTCGGTCCTCGACAGCGCCAAGGCCCTGTCCGCGCTCCTTCCGCTCTCCGGCAAAGTTGAGGACTACCTGGAGGGGGTGGGGGAGGGCCGGCCCATTCCCGGCCCGGGCGTGCCCTGGCTGGCGCTGCCCACCACCGCCGGCACCGGCGCGGAGGCCACCAAGAACGCGGTGGTCCGGGCAGGGGCGCTGGGATTCAAGCGCAGCCTGCGCTCCTCGCACCTGCTGGCGGCCTGCGTGGTGGTGGACCCGGAGCTGAGCCGGGACTGCCCCCTGCCGCTCACCGGCTTCACGGGCATGGACGCCCTCACCCAGCTGATCGAATCCTACGTGTCGCGCAAGGCCACGCCCGTGACCCGGGCGCTGGCCCGCGAAGCCTTCCCGGTGATGCTGCGGGCGCTGAAGAGGCTTCCCGAGCGGCCGGACGACCTGGAGGCGCGCGGGGCCGCCGCCTACGGGGCCCTGGCCAGCGGGATCAGCCTGGCCAACGCAGGGCTGGGGGCCGCGCACGGCTTCGCCTCCGGGCTGGGCGGAATGTACGAGGTGCCCCACGGCCTGATCTGCGCGCTGTTCATCCGGCCGGTGCTGCGCTTCAACGCCCCGGCCATCCGGGAGGATTGCGGGCGCCTGGCCCGCTCCGCGGCGG
>MIBK01000038.1:0-1266 GCA_001829505.1 Spirochaetes bacterium RBG_16_67_19
GAAACGCATAGCCTTCGCCATGATCGAGGCCGGAGGCGGGCACAAGATGCCGGCGCTGGCAGTGTTCGAGTCCCTGAAGCGCCTGTACCCCGGCAAGTACGAGATGACCGTCCTGGATTTCGTGAAGGACCTGGGCTGCGTGGACCTGGACCAGGTGCACAAGAGCACCTGGAAGTACCTGCTCACCCACCCCAGCCTGACCAAGGGTATCCAGACTTTCGACTTCATCACCGGCCCGGTGAACATGTCGATCTACAAACTGGCCATCGCCCCCTTCTATCCCTACGTGCAGCGCTACCTGCGCAAGGAGAAGCCGGACCTGATCTTCTCCACCCACTACTTCAACACCATGGCCGTCTCCCACGTGCGCAGGGCCTACGGCCTGGACACGGTGCTGGTCAACTTCCTGTCCGAGATTTTCGACTTCGACTCCTACTGGTACCTGAAGAACGTGGACCACTACATCGTCACCTCGGAGCAGGCCGCGGACAAGCTGCTGCGCCGCAGATTCCCCAAGGGCAAGCTGCATGTTTTTCCCTACCCGGTGCGGCGCAGCTTCTTCCGCATCCGGCGCGGCAGGCGGGAGGTCCTGGAGGAGCTGGGCCTGCCCTCCTCGCACCGCACCCTGCTGGTCACGCTGGGCAGCGAGGGCATCGGGGCCATCTCCACCGTTCGCATGCTGGCCAGACTGGTCCGGCGCGATATGCCGCTCAACGTGATCGTAGTCACCGGCAACAACGCCCGGCTCAGGCGCCAGCTGGAAGTGGAGTTCGGGGAGGCGGAGGGAGCCACCCGGGTGGTGCCGCTGGGCTTCACGACCAACATGAACGAGCTGGTCAATGCCGCCGACTTCTGCTTCATCAAGCCCGGGCCGGCCACCACCTGGGAGGTCCTGTCGCTGCGCAAGCCCATCCTCTTCGCGGCCAGCGCCCAGTTGAGCGAGAATCCCAACATCCGCTACGCCGTGCGCAACCGGGTGGGCTATTACGTGGGGGTGAGCACGAAACGCTTCGTGCGTCGGGTGCGCGAGCTCATGGAGGCCGGCGCCCTGGCGCGCGTGCAGGCCAGCTATGAACGCCTGGCGCTGAAAAACGGGGCCGACGACATCGCCCGTTTCCTCAACGCGGTGTTGAGCGGGCAACAGCCGCCTACCCACCGGCCATCATCACCTGCACGTCTACGACGGCGCCGTCAGGCACGGCAGTCACGGGCCACTGCTCGCGCGGCACGTTCCGCCCGTTGAGCGCCACCAGCGCCGCGGGAAGG
>MIBK01000038.1:1272-1410 GCA_001829505.1 Spirochaetes bacterium RBG_16_67_19
CCCAGCCGCTCCAGCACCTCGCTCACGGTCAGTCCTTCGCGCCACTCCATGGGTTTTCCCCGGGCTGTGATCATGGCCTGAGGATACCCCGGGCGGGCGGCTTCAGGGAACCCGCTTGCTTGACGGCGGGCCGGCGGG
>MIBK01000038.1:1482-1608 GCA_001829505.1 Spirochaetes bacterium RBG_16_67_19
CGCGCAAGCGCCTGGTGCTGGCCATGGCGGAGGAGGAGGACGGGCTGAAGGCCGCCGTGGCCGCCGCCGCCCAGGGGGTGGTGGAGCCCGTGCTGGTGGGCAACCCGAAAGCGGTGCGCGAGGTGG
>MIBK01000038.1:1629-3672 GCA_001829505.1 Spirochaetes bacterium RBG_16_67_19
TGGGCTCCTTCCGCCTGGTGCCGGCCGAGGGGGAGAAGGAGTGCGCCGCCCGGGCGGTGGAGCTGGTGCGCGCGGGGGAGGCGGAGGTGCTCATGAAGGGCAAAACCGCCACCTCGGCGCTGATGAAGGCGGTGCTGGACTCCGCCGGCGGGCTGAAGGGCCCGGGGCTGCTTTCCCACCTGACCCTCATCCAGTCCGCGGCCTACCCCAAGCTGCTGTTCATGAGCGACCCCGGGCTGAACATCGCCCCGGACATCAGCGCCAAGGCGGCCATCATCGAGAACGCGGTGCGGGCGGTGCGCAAGCTGGGGCTGTACAAGCCCAAGGTGGCGGTGGTCGCCGCCGTGGAGAAGGTCAATCCGGGGGCGATGCCCGCCACCGTCGACGCGGCGGCCCTTTCCAAGATGGCCGAGCGCGGGCAGATCGCCGACTGCCTGGTGGACGGCCCGCTGGCCCTGGACTGCGCCCTGTCGGACCGCGCCTGCGCGGTGAAGGGCGTGGGCGGGGAGGTGGCCGGGGACGCGGACATCCTGCTCATGCCGGACATCGAGGCGGCCAACATCTTCTATAAAACCGTGGCCTTCTTCTGCGACGCGCGCATGGCCGGAGTGGTGGTCGGGGCCCGGGTGCCCATCGTGCTGCCCTCCCGGTCGGACAGCGACGCGGTGAAGTACGATTCGATCCTGGCCGCCCTGGCCCTGGCCTGAGAACCATGACCGTCTACGAAGGGGCCGTAGTCACCTGCGACGAAGCCGGGAGCGTGCAGCGCTTCCTGGTCCACGGGCCCCGGGCTGCCGGCAGACTACGCCCGGGCGCCGCGGGTCGCCCTGAACGGCGGGGCCCTGCTTCCCGCCTTCGCCGACACGCACCTCCATTTCATGTCCCACGCCCTGTTCGCCGGCGGCCTGGACGTGCGCCGGGCCAAGACGATCGACGAGGCGCTGGCCGCGGTCGCCGATTTCTGCGCCGCGCGCCGGGACGCGGTGGTGCTCGGCTTCGGCTCCTCGCCGCACAGCGTGGCCGAGAGCCGCCTGCCGACCCGGGCCGACCTGGACCGCGCCTCACCGCAGCGGCCCGTGTTCCTGGTCAAGTACGACGGTCATGCCGCCATCCTCAACTCCAGGCTGCTCGGGCTGCTGCCGGCCGGACTGGCCGGCCTGCGCGGCTTCGACGCGGAAAGCGGCTTGATGACCCAGGAGGCCTTCTTCCGCGTGACGGATTTCGTGACGGCCAAGGTCTCCCTGGGCGCCACCCTGTCCTCGATGCTGGCGGCGGTGGACGGGATGGCGGCCCGGGGCATCGGCCTGCTGCACTCGGTGAGCGGGGTCGGCTTTCCGCTGGACATGGACGTGACCCTGGAGAGCCTGTTCGCCCGCGGTCTGCGCAACCCCTTGCAGTACCGCCTCTTCTTCCAGACCATGGAGGTGGACAAGGTCCTCAAACGCAGGCTGCCGCGCATCGGCGGCTGCTTCGCCACGGCCCTGGACGGCTGCTTCGGCTCCGTGGATGCAGCCCTCAACTCACCGTATTCCGACGATGAAGCCAACGCGGGGGTGCTGTACTATCCGCAGGAGCAGGTGCGGGACTTCGCCCGCCGGGCCAACCGGGCGGGGCTGCAGATCGAGATGCACGCCATCGGCGACCGGGCCTTCCAGCAGGCGGTGGACGCCATCACCGGCGCCCTGGCCGATTTTCCCCGGACCGACCACCGGCACGCGATCATCCACGCCTGCCTGCCCACGGCCGAGGGGTTGGAATCCTGCGCCCGGGCCGGGATCGCCCTGGCCGTGCAGCCGGCGTTCCTGCGCTGGGACCAGGAGCCGCTGTCCTATTTATCGAAGATCCTGGGCGAGCGGGCCTGGAAGCTCTCCCCGCTGCGGTCCATGCGCCGCCTAGGCATCCGTCTGGCGGGCGGCTCGGACGCCCCCTGCACGCTCCCGGACCCGTTGGCCAGCATCTGGGCGGCCTGCAACCACTACGTGGAAAGCGAATCCCTTTCCGTGCAGGAGGCCCTCAACCTGCACACGAGAGATGCCGCCTGGC
>MIBK01000038.1:3696-3813 GCA_001829505.1 Spirochaetes bacterium RBG_16_67_19
CGGCAGCCTGGAGCCGGGAAAGACCGCCGATATGGTGGTCCTGGACCGCAACCCGCTGGCGGTGGATCGGCGGGAGCTGAAGGACATCGGGGTCCGGCAGCTCCTGCTGGCCGGAAA
>MIBK01000038.1:4046-4175 GCA_001829505.1 Spirochaetes bacterium RBG_16_67_19
GCTTCCCGTTGGTTTCGGAAGGCTCGGACGACGCGTCAGGCGTCTCCGGGAACACCCAGTAGGGGGCCACCGTTCCGCTGGTCACCCAGCCGGCCGGCCGGCCCTGCCAGCTCACCGCGCAGCCCTGGC
>MIBK01000038.1:4300-5311 GCA_001829505.1 Spirochaetes bacterium RBG_16_67_19
TCCCCCTTGGCCTGCCCGAGGGAGACGGCGAAGCGCGCCAGGGGACAGGCGAAGATCGGGATCGAGCGGCCCTCCGCATCCAGGCCCAGCTCGTGCCCGTACAGGGGCAGCCCCGCCTCCAGGCGCAGGGTATCCCGGGCCCCCAGCCCCACCGGCACCGCCCCCAGGGAGAGCAGGCGGTCCCAGGTCGAAACAGCCAGGCCGGCGGGCAGGAACAGCTCGTAGCCCAGCGCTTCCCCCGCGTACCCGGTGCTGGCCACGATGACCGCCGTTCCACCCAGGCCGGAGGCGACGCGCAGGCGGTTGCGTCCCGGCTCGGGCAGCGCGCCGGGGCCCAGCAGCTCCTCCAGCAGGCGCGCGGATTGCGGCCCCTGCAGGGAGAGCATGGCCAGCTCCTCGGAGGCGTCGCTGAGCTCCGCCCCGGAAAAGCGCGCGGCCAGGGGGTGCAGGTAGTCCCAGTCCGCCTGGCGGTTGGAGGCGTTGACCACCAGCAGGTAGTCCGCCTGGCCCAGGCAGTAAAGGTAGGCGTCGTCGCGGGCCCCGCCCTGCTCCTCCGGGATCATGGTGTATTGGGCGCGGCCCGCCGGCAGGGCCGCGGCGTCGTTGCTCAGGGCCTGCTGCAGCAGGCCCAGGGCCCCGCGGCCGCGCACCCGGAAGCGCCCCATGTGGCACACGTCGAACAGCCCCGCGCCCCGGCGGGCGGCCAGGTGCTCCTCCAGGATGCCGGCCGGATACTGCACGGGCATGTCCCAGCCCCCGAACTCCACGATGCGGGCGCCCAGGGCGAGATGCCGCTCGTACAACGGGGTCCTACGCATGGGGTCCCCCTTCGCCGGGGGGCTGCCCGCCGCTTGGCTGCCAGCGCAGGATCGGCCGCTTGGCGGCCAGCACCTCGTCGATGCGCCGCACCGGCGTGCGGGTCGGGGCCTCGTGCAGGCGCTCCGGCTCCTGTTCGATTTCACCCAGGATTCGGGCCATGGCCTCTACAAAGGCGTCCAGGGTTTCCCGGGA
>MIBK01000039.1:0-5888 GCA_001829505.1 Spirochaetes bacterium RBG_16_67_19
TGGGCCTGAGCCCGATCCTGGTGGAGGAGATCTTCAAGATCATCAAGGAGATCAACCAGCAGGGCACCAGCATCCTGCTGGTGGAGCAGAACGCGCTCATGGCCCTTTCGGTGGCCCACCGGGCCTACGTGCTGGAAACCGGGCGGATCGTGCTGTCCGGCAGCGCCAAGGAAATCGCCGAGAACCCGCAGGTCAAGGAAGCGTATCTAGGCGTCTAGCCGTCCAGGCGGCGCATCCCGCGGGCCAGGGCGTATTCTCGAACCTCCTCGACCTCCTGCCGGTAGACCCGGCGTCCCAGCTCGCGCAGTTCCCCGGCGCGCCAGGCGGGGTGGTACTGGTCCATCAGGTTCAGCCAGGTATCGGGGGAAATCTCCCCGGCCAGGAAGTCGATCACCTGGCGCGAACCGGCCAGGCCCCGTGGCAGCACCAGGTGGCGGACCAGCAGGCCCGATACCGCCACGCCCCGGCTGTCCATCTTCAAATCGCCTACCTGGCGATGCATCTCCCGCA
This sequence comes from Spirochaetes bacterium RBG_16_67_19, assembly GCA_001829505.1. GTDB lineage: Bacteria > Spirochaetota > Spirochaetia > SZUA-6 > DRHE01 > MIBK01. Next base: position 511 of record MIBK01000039.1, read on the forward strand.
GGGATTCCCGGCACCAGCGGGCGTACTCGCGCACGCCCGACAGCCGCAGCCCCTCGGCATCCGTCCCGTACTTGAAGTCCGGCATGTAGATGTCCACCTGGCCGGCGAGCTCGCGCAGGAACTCCGGGTTCTCGTAGCCCCCGCAGTTGTAGACGATTGGCAGGCGCAGGCCGCGGCGGCGGGCTTTCCGGAGGGCTTCGAAGATCTGGGGGGCCTGGTGGGTGGGGGTGACCAGGTTGAGGTTCTCCGCGCCGCGGGCCTGCAGGGCGAGGGCCAGGCGGACCAACTCCTCCGCGCTAACGGCCCGACCCCGGTCCAGCTGGCTGATGTCGTAGTTCTGGCAGAAAAGGCAGCCGAGGTTGCAGGCCGTGAAGAAAACGGTGCCCGAGCCGCCCCGGCCCACCAGCACCCTTTCCTCGCCGAAGTGCAGGTCGGCCGCGGAAACCACCAGCCCGGCGGCGGTGCGGCAGCGGCCTTTTTCGCCGGCCGGACGGTCCACCCCGCAAAAGTTCGGGCAGACCCGGCAGCCGGAAAGCCATTCGCGCAAACAGCCGGAAGTGGGAGTCGAACCCACGACCTGCTCATTACGAGTGAGCCGCTCTACCACTGAGCTAATCCGGCCTTTTCGGGGGCTACATTAGCGCAGCCCGGCGTTTATTTCAAGCCGCCCTTTTTCCCGCCGCTTTCCCACTTCCATCAAGGAAGCCGGCGGAAAACCGATAATCACAATGACCGGCAGCCGGCTCCAGCCGGACCGTGGCCCAATGGGAGGTCAAATTTGATCCGAGGATTGTATACGGGCGCCAGCGGCATGGTGGTGCAGATGCACCATCTGGACGCCGTGGCCAACAACCTGGCCAACGTGGACTTGAGCGGCTACAAGCGCGACACCCCGGTGGACAAGGCCTTTCCCGAGATCCTGCTGCGCCGGATGAACGACGACGGCGTATTCAAGTTCCCCCTGGGCTCGGTGGACACCACCCCCATCGTCGGGCGCCTGGGCACGGGGGTGGAGTTGAACGAGGTGTACACGGTCTTCGAGCAGGGGCCGCTCAAGCAGACCGAGAACCCCTTCGACCTGGCCCTGGAGGGCGCGGGCTTCCTGTCCATTGCCACCGAGGCCGGGGAGCGCTACACGCGCAACGGCTCCTTCCACCTCAACGACGAGGGCTGGCTGGTCACCAAGCACGGGGAGCCGGTGCTGGGGGAGAACGGCCCCCTCCAGCTCAAGAAGAACAACTTCGTGATCGACCAGGACGGGGTGGTCTGGCAGAACGCCGCCCTGGCCGGGGACCCGCGGGAGCTGGTGTCGCTGGAGCAGAACGAGTGGGAGAGCATGGAGCGGGTGGACCGCCTGCGGCTGGTGGATTTCGAGCATCCCCGCCACCTGAAAAAGGTCGGCAATTCCTTCTGGGAGGCCACCGAGGAGTCCGGCCCGGCCTCCATCCCGTTCCAGGAGCGCCCCAAGGTGCGGCAGGGCTTCCTGGAAGGGGCCAACGTGAACGTGGTCACCGAGATGGTCCAGATGATCGAGGTGAACCGCAGCTACGAGGCCAACCAGAAGGTCATCCAGACCCACGACGCCCTGCTGGGACGCCTGGTCAACGACGTGATCCGCGCCTGAACGAGGAGTAAGCCATGATGCGCTCGCTTTGGACCGCCGCCTCCGGAATGATCGGCCAGCAGTTCAACATCGACACCATCGCCAACAACCTGGCCAACGTGAACACCACCGGCTTCAAGGCCAACCGGCCCGACTTCGAGGACCTGCTGTACCAGACCCTGCGCGTGGCCGGCACGCCCGCCACGGAGCTGACCGTGGTGCCCACGGGCATCCAGGTGGGGCACGGCGTGCGCCCGGCGGCCACCCAGAAGCTGTTCACCCAGGGCAGCCTCCAGTCCACGGGCAACGTGACGGACCTGGCCATCGAGGGGGAGGGCTTCTTCCGGGTGCTGATGTTCGACGGCACCTACGGCTACACCAGGGACGGGTCCTTCAAGATCGACGCCAACGGCCAGCTGGTGAGCTCCAACGGCTACCGTTTCCTGCCGGAGATCATCCTGCCGGAGGGCTTCATCCGCGACACCATGACCGTTTCCCAGGACGGGCGGGTCACGGTGAAGATCGCCGGGGTGGACGACCCCATCGAGGTCGGGCAGGTGGAGATCTACCGCTTCGTGAACCCGGCGGGGCTCACGGCCGTGGGGGAGAACCTGTTCAAGGTGTCCGGGGCCACCGGCGAGGTCATTCCCGGCCGGCCCGGCTTCGACGGCATGGGCAAGACCATCCAGCGCTTCCTGGAGATGTCCAACGTCTCGGTGGTGCAGGAAATGGTGAACATGATCGTGGCCCAGCGGGCCTACGAGACCAACTCCAAGGCCATCCAGACCTCCGACAACATGCTGGCCACGGCCAACAGCCTGAAGCGGTAGCCTCGAATGAGCCTGGCCCTGGTCCTGGCGGGACTGCTCTGGACCGTCATGACGGCTCGCGGCGGGCCGGTTCTTTACCTTCGCTCCATGGCCGTGCTTCCGGCGGGGCAGCTCACCCTGGGGGCCGTGGCCGAGGTGCACGGCGTCCAGGCGCGCGAGGCCGCCGAGCTGGCCGCGCTGCCCCTGGGCCCGGTTCCCGCGCGGCCGGCGTTCCTGCCGCCGCTGGAGGTGCGCCGGCGCCTGGCGCGTTCCTGGGGCGGGGGCGCGGACCTGGTGGGAGAGGGCGTGGTACTGCTTCCGGAGGGGGCCGTGCCGGAAAGGCAGCGGGCCCAGGCCGCGGAGCTGCTGGCCGCGCTGGGGCGCGCGGGAGCGGGGGAGGGCTGGCTGGAGGTGGAGCTGCTTTCGCCCCTGCCGGAGAGGCCGGGCCTGGGCGTAATCCCGGCCGTCATCCCCTCGGTTGCAGGGAGGCTGTCAGGCCGGGTGCAGGTCGGCCTCGGAGAGGTTAGTATCCTGGTGAATGTCCATCCCTTCGCCGCCGTGGCCCGCGCGGCGCGCGATTTGCCGCGCGGCCATCTGCTGGATCCGGCGGACGTGGAGCTGGTGGAGCAGGACCTGACGGAGCTGCGGGGCGGGTACCTGACCGTTTCCGGGCTGCAGGGCTCGCTCCGCCTGCAGTCGCCGGTCCGCGGGGGAGCGCTGTTGGAGCCTTCCCTGTTGGCCCGCAACCTGCTGGTGCGGGCCGGGGAGCGGGTCGTCGTGGTCCTGGTGCGCTCCGGCCTGAGCGTCACCATGACCGGCAAGGCCTGGGGCTCGGCGGGGCCGGGAGAGATGGTGGAGGTCAGCCTGCGCAATCCGTCCCGGCGTTTCCGGGGCAGGGTCTCCGAGACCGGGGAGGTGATCGTTGAACAGCTTTAAGGGACTGCGAGCGGCGGCCGCCGGCGCGTTTCTGGCCGTCAGTGTCTTGCTGTCCGCGGCTCCCACGGTGCGCCTGAAGGACATCGCCACCCTGCAGGGTATCCGCGGCAACCAGCTGGTCGGGGTCGGGCTGGTCACCGGCCTGGCCGGCAGGGGGGACTCCTCCAACTCGGCCCTGCTGCGCAACGCGGTGGCCAACCTGGTCTCCAACTTCGGATTCCGCATCTCTCCGGAGGAAGTGCGCAGCCGCAATTGCGCCGTGGTCTCGGTGAGCGCCGAGGTGCCCCCCTTCCTGCGCCCGGGCGCGTCCATCGACATCACCGTGGCCAGCCTGGGGGACGCCCGCAGCCTGGAGGGAGGGGTCCTGCTGCAAACCCCCCTGAAGGGGGCCAACGGCCGCGTCTATGCCCTGGCCCAAGGACAGGTATTCACCATCGGGGAGGGCAGCGGCACCCGGACCGTGGGAACGATCCCGGCGGGGGCCATCGCCGAGCAGGAGATCCTCTCCACCTTTGTGGCGGATTCCAGGCTCTCCCTGGTGTTGAAGAACCCGGATTTCCTGACCGCCAGCATGGTGGCCGGCGCCGTGAGGCAGGCCTTCCCGGACATCCAGGTCAGCCCCCGAGACGCCGCGCTGGTGGAGCTGGAAATTCCCGAGCCGCTGCGGGGCGATCCGGTGGGCTTCATCGCCCGCCTGGAGGCGGTGCAGGTCACCCCGGACCCGTCCAACAAGGTCGTGATCGATGCTGCCAGCGGGATCATCATCTTCGGCGAGCAGGTGCGCATTGGCAAGGTGGCCGTCTCGTACAAGGACGTCTCGGTGAAGGTCGGGGCCCCGTCCGCCTGGCGCGCGGAGGAGAACCCGGACAAGCCGGAGCAGTTCACCCTGCAGGAGAATACCACCGTGGAACAGCTGGTCGACGCGCTGCGCACCGTCGGCCTGGACACCGAGACGGTGATCCAGCTCATCAAGGCCATCGACAAGGCGGGGTCCCTGTACGGCACCCTCGTCATACTGTAGGAGCTCTTATGGAAATCATGGCCAACGCCTACACCCCGACCTCCTCCGACCGGGCGGTGGAACGCGCCGCCGAGGTCGCCCGGCGCCTGGGGCCGAGCGCGGTGGACAAGGGCAGCCCCTTGTACAAGGTCTGCCTGGAGTTCGAAGCCATCTTCATCAAGCAGATGCTGAACAGCATGCGCAAGACCGTGGAGAAGTCCGGGCTGCTGGACGGCGGGATGGCCGAAGACTTTTTCGAGGATATGCTCTATGATGAATATGCCAAAAAGATGGCGGAGACCGCGAATTTGGGGCTGGCAGCCATGATTTACGGTCAGCTTCAACCATCTATTTGACTACTATTGTATACGGTCGGAATGACCTTTAATTATACTAAAGTATACGATTGCGCTCCGCTTTCTATGCGGAATTTCCTATATTATTTATTTCATTATTCTATAAGCAATTAGATCTCTTGAGCGGGGAGCGAAGATTGGCATGTTTCTTGCTTGCTAGGGACCCATGAACCCGGTTGCCCCCGGCCCTAGAGAAGACACGCTGCGGGCGTACTTCGACCAGATCAAGAAGAACCGCCTGCTCACCTTCGAGGAGGAGCTCGATCTTTCCCGCAGGATCCGGCGCGGCGAGGAGGCCGCCCGGCAGCTGCTCATCACTTCCAACCTGCGGCTGGTCGTGCGCATCGCCAAGAAATACATGACCCCCGACGTGTCCCTTCTCGACCTCATCCAGGAGGGCAACCTCGGTCTGATCAAGGCCGCCTCCAAGTACGACGACCGCAAGAACGTGCGCTTCAGCACCTACGCCTCCTGGTGGATCAAGCAGGCCATCGTGCGCGCCCTTTCCAACAAGCGCCGCATGATCCGGCTGCCGCACCGCAAGGAGGAAAAGCTGCGGCGGATCAACAAGGCCTACAATACCCTGTCCCAGGAGTTCAAGCGCTCGCCCAACTCGCAGGAAATCGCCAATGAGCTGGGCATCAAGGAGAGGGAAGTGGATTCCATCGTCAGCC
>MIBK01000039.1:5915-6835 GCA_001829505.1 Spirochaetes bacterium RBG_16_67_19
GCCCGACCCCCGAGGACAACGGCACGCTGCAGGACCTGATCATGGACAACTCCTACGTGCCCGACCGCGAGCTGCTGCGCAACAGCCTGCGGGAAAAGACCATGGGCTTCCTGGAAAAGCTGCTGGAAAAGGAAAAGCAGATCCTGCTGTACCGCTTCGCCTTCTACGGCGGGCGCAAGTACACCCTGAAGATGATCGGCGAGGAGATGGGCATCTCCCCCGAGACCGTGCGGCAGATCGAGATCCGGGCGCTGCGCAAGCTCAAGGAATGCGCGGCGGAGCTGCGCGACTTCGTCTTCGGCTGAGCGTCGGAGTGCCGGGCGGGTTTCACCCTTGACCAAGGTTCTCCCACCACTAGAATGGGCCCATGTCCAAGACCCGCTGGGCCCTGCTCCTCCTGGTTTCCATCGGGGCCCTGCTGGCTTTCCTGCTGATGCTCCTCCCGCGGCGTCCGGCCCCGCGCGTAGCGCCGGCGGGGGCAGCCCCCGGATACGTCGTTCCCGTGCCGGAGAAGGAACCCCTGCCCCTGGTGGAGCCGCAGGCGGAGCCCTTGACGGAGCCACAGGCGGAGTCGCGGGTGGCTGCCCGAGCCCTGCCCGAACCACGGGAAGTGCGCCTGGCCATCGTCATCGACGACGTGGGCTACAGCCTGAGCGGGCTCAAGGAGTTCCTGGCCCTGCCGTACCCGCTGGCCTTCTCCGTGCTGCCCGACCTGCCGCATAGCCGGGAAGCCGGGCGGCTGATCGCCGCGGCCGGCAAGGAGCTGCTCGTGCACCTGCCCATGGAGCCCTCCAGCGGCTCGAATCCCGGGCCGGGGGCCGTGCTGACCGCCCAGAGCGACGAGGAGATCCTGGAGCTGTTGAGCCAAAGCCTGGAGAGGCTGCCGCAGGCGGTGGGACTGAACAACCATATGGGTTCCC
>MIBK01000039.1:6964-8817 GCA_001829505.1 Spirochaetes bacterium RBG_16_67_19
TGCGCCTGCTGGAGCGCGACGTGTTCCTGGACAATGAGAACTCCGCCGCGTATATCGAGGGGGCCCTGCGCCACGGGGTGCGCACCGCGCAGGCCCGGGGCAGCGCCGTGCTGATCGGGCACGTGCAGAACGTGGAGCTGGCCGGTGAGCTGGAGAGGCTGCTGCCGCAGCTGGCCGGCCAGGGGGTGGAGCTGGTGGCCCCCAGCGCCCTGGCCGCGGAAGGCCGGGGCCGGCCATGATGGTGCTGGGCGTGGAGTCCTCCTGCGACGAGTGCGCCGCCGCGGTCGTGGAGGACGGGCGCAGGATCCTCAGCAACGTCGTGGCCACCCAGGAAGAGCTGCACCGCCCCTACTACGGGGTGGTGCCGGAGATCGCCTCCCGCAGGCACATCGAGACCATCCAGCCGGTGGTCGAGCTGGCCCTGAAGCAGGCGGGTCTGGAGGCCGGCGGGGTGGACGGCCTGGCGGTGACCTGCCGGCCGGGGCTGATCGGCTCGCTGCTGGTGGGCCTTTCGTTCGTGAAGGGAATGGCCCTGGCCCTGGACAAGCCCCTGGTCGGCGTGGATCACGTCCTGGCCCACCTGTACGCGCCTCATCTGGAGGTCGATATCCGGTACCCCTACCTGGGGCTGCTGGTATCCGGCGGGCACACGCTCATCGCCAGGGTGGAAAGCTTCGACCGCATCCAGGTGCTGGGCACGACCATCGACGACGCCTGCGGGGAGGCCTTCGACAAGGTGGCCAAGTTCTACGACCTGGGGTTTCCGGGCGGCGTGGCCATCGACCGCCTGGCCCAGAAGGGCGACGACAGGGCCTTCCGTTTTCCCTGGCCCTCGCTGCACAAGGGCGACCATCCCTTCGACGTTTCCTACTCGGGGCTGAAAACCGCCGTGGTGAACCAGCTGGAGCAGTTCCGGGACCCGAACCGCCCCGCCACCCCCGAGAACATCGCCGCCTCCTTCCAGAAGGCGGCGGTGGACATCCTGGTGGACCGCCTGCTCAAGGCGGCCCGCCACACGGGATTGGACACCGTCGTGGCCGGAGGAGGGGTGGCCGCCAACAGCTACCTGCGGCGCCGTCTGGCCGAGGAGCGGGGCTTGAGGGTGATCTTCCCCTCCCTGAAGCTGTGCACGGACAACGCCGCGATGGTCGCCGGCCTGGGCTACCATCTGCTCTCCTCGGGCCGGCGGGACGGCCTCGAGCTGACTGCCGAGGCGCGAGTGCCGGGCCTGCGGCGCGCCTATCCTTGACCGGCCGGCCCTTCCATACTACCATCCCCGTATGTTTCGCGCCGCCGTGATCTACGCCCCCGCCGACCTGCAGGCCGCGGCCGAGCGGATCGCCGACTCGCTGGACCGCCAGCGCTTCCACGTGCTCGTCAAGCCGGCCGACCAGGCTTCCATCCCCGACCTGGCCGCTGCCGACCTGGTGCTGCTGGGCAGCTCGGCGCAGGGCCGCGCCGCCCTGCCCGCTGAGTTCGCGGAAATCGCGCGCGCCTTGAGCGGGATCGACCTTTCGGGCCGGGTCGCCGGGGTGTTCGCGGCCGGAGGCGACACGCCGCTGGCGGTCTGGAAGAAGGCCTTGAAGGACAGCGGCATCCGCTTGGAGGAGAACCTGCTGCGGTCCGACGGGGCGGATGCCAAGGTCCTGGGCGGCTGGCTGGCCGGCCTGACCAAGCAGGTGGAAGAGCAGGCGCGTGGGCGTTGACCTGGACCGGGCCATCCGGAAGGTGCCCGGCTTTCCCAAGCCCGGGGTGCTGTTCTACGACATCACCGGGATCCTGGCCAATCCGGAGGTCTTCGCCTGGTGCGTGCAGCGCATCGCCCAGGAGGCGGCCGTCCTGCGCCCGGACGG
>MIBK01000039.1:8846-8990 GCA_001829505.1 Spirochaetes bacterium RBG_16_67_19
TTTTCGCCGCTCCCGCCGCCTACAGCCTGAAACTTCCCCTGCTTCTGATCCGCAAGAAGGGCAAGCTTCCCGGCCCCACCTATCGCGCCCGTTTCGCCCTGGAGTACGGCGAGGACGAGATCGAGGTGCAGCGCGACGACGTGC
>MIBK01000040.1:0-263 GCA_001829505.1 Spirochaetes bacterium RBG_16_67_19
AGGTAGGCGGTGCAGTCGCGCACGCGCAGGCGGAAGCGGTTCCTGCCCTGGCTCAGGGCCAGGTCAAACCCGCCGGGGCAATCCCGGCAGCCCGCGCTCCCGCCGGCGCGCATGACCCCCTGCCCGCGCGGGCAGCCCATACCGTAGAACAGGGGCGGTCGAAAGCCCGGGTCCAGCCGGAGCAGCGGCAGGTCCGTCGCCTCCTCCAGGGCCGGGGCGTCCTCCGGCCGGCCTTCCAGCCAATGCGTGGCGTACAGCAACCC
>MIBK01000040.1:284-610 GCA_001829505.1 Spirochaetes bacterium RBG_16_67_19
AGCCGCCGTGAAGCGGTTGGCCGTATATAATGGAAAGTCGGCGAAGAAGAGCACGTTCGGCCGGCCAGCCAGGCTGCGGACCAGCTCCAGGTGGGACAGGTTGGAAAGACCGAGGAGGAAGCGCTCCTGCGGGTGGGACCGGATCAGCTCGACGGCCCGGCCGTCCTCCGAGCGGGCTACCGGCGGCAGGGGCAGGACGCGGAAGCCCTCGATTACAGCCAAGGCTTCCAGGCGGAAGTCCGACGCCCCGAGAAAGGGGTGCGGCGTCAGGTCGTCTTCCGGCGGGGAAAGATCCTGCCGCCTGGCAAAAGCGGCCGGCCGCGGGA
>MIBK01000040.1:709-6440 GCA_001829505.1 Spirochaetes bacterium RBG_16_67_19
AGGCGTAGAAGGCGGCCCGGGCCTTCTTCAGCGCGGAGGGCGGCACGAACAGCTCGTCGTCGGGCAGGCCCGTGCGGTTGTCCAGGTGCAGGGGGGCCAGGGTGAGAAGACTATCCCCCGACTCAGCGAAAACCTCCGCCAGCCGTCCGGCCAGGCTTCGGCGGGTGGAGGCGCGCTCCAGGGGGACCTCGGCCCGCCAGGAAAACTCCCCGGTGCCGGCGGGCAGCGTCAAGGACACCCGCAGCGAGCCCAGCCCGCCGGGGGAGCCGCTCAGCTCGACCTGGCCGGCGCAAGGCACCCGGTAGGGGCGGAAGCCGCCCTCCTTGGGTTGGGGCAGGTCCAGGAAGCGGGAGGATAGCTGGAAGAGCGTCTGGCCTTCAACGGGAGGCCGGCTCGCCGCTTCGGGGGGCAGCTCGACCTCCACGCTCTCCCCGCGCCGGGCCACCGGCACTTCCCGGCCTCCGCGGCGGATGGCCCGCACCGAGAACTGGACCGGGTCGCGCCCTCCGGCCTCGGGGAAATACTGCAGCCCGTCGCGCAGGCCCAGGTCGGCCTCCGGGCGCAGGGCCGCCCAGCCGTCCCGCACCTCCTGCACCGTGCCCAACTTCGCGCCCCGATGGCCGGGGAAGCCGGCGTCGATCAGCCGCTCGCCGCGGGGCTTGCGCAGGAAGGCCCGGGTCCGCTCCCGGGCGAAGCCCAGCGCGGAGCGGCGCTCCAGCTCTTCGAGCTCCTCGCCGGCCAGCTCCTCCCCCCGGTCCAGGATGGCCCGGTACAGCTTCACCGTGTGGAACACGTACTCCGGGCTCTTCATCCGGCCCTCGATCTTGAGGGCGTCGATCCCCAGCGCGGCCAGCTCGCGTACGGCTGTACCGAGATACAGGTCGCGGCTGGAGAAGAAGTAACCCTCCTCGTCCTCGCCTCGAAACAGGCTGCGGCAGATCTGGGCGCAGTCCCCGCGGTTTCCCGAACGGCCGGTGAGCGCCCAGGAGGCCAGGCACAGCCCGGAGAAGCTGTAGCACAGGGCGCCGTGGATGAACACCTCCAGCTCGATGTCCGGGTTGCCGTGGCGCAGGCCGCGGATCGTGTCCAGATCCAGCTCGCGCGACAGGATGACCCGCCGGAAGCCCAGCTCCCGGGCCACCCGCAGCCCGGCGGCATTGTGCACGGCCATCTGGGTGGAGGCGTGCAGGGGGAGCGAGGGGAAGTGGCGGCGGGCCAGCTCGGCGACTCCCAGGTCCTGCACAATGACCCCGTCCAGGCCCAGCTCCTGCGCCCAGTTCAGGGTTTCCGCGGCCCGGGGCAGCTCCTGCTCGCGCACGATCGTGTTCAGGGCCAGGTACACCCTGCCCCCGCGCTCGCGGGCCACGCCCAGCAGGCGGCGCAGCTGCTCGGGGGTGAAGTTGACGGCGGCCTGGCGGGCCGAGAACTCCCGCATCCCCAGATACACCCCGTCGGCTCCGGCCTGGAAGGCATAGTAGGCCGACAGGAAACCGCCGCCGGGGGCCAGCAGCTCGGGTTTCACGCACGCCTCACAGTCGCCGCTCTTCGCCGGTGCGGGAGGTGTCGTAGCCGCCGATCTGCCCCACCACCGCCCGGTACTGCGCGCTTCCCAACACCGTCAGCAGCTCGGCGACCGGCGAGCAGTCGCGGTCGGCGGCGGCCAGGACCAGGTCGTAGCGCTCCCGCGCCAGGGGCAGGAAATCCAGGTCGAAGGCCCGGGCCGCCGCCCGGATGCCCAGCCCGGCGTCGGCGCTGCCCTCGGACACCGCCGCGGCCACCGCCAGGTGCGTGGAGACCACCCGGTCGTAGCCCTGGATCTCCGCGGAATTGACGGCCTGGCGGCGCAGGCTGTGATCCAGCAGGGAGCGGGTCCCGGAGCCCGGCTGGCGGTTCACGAAGCGCACCTCCGGCCTGGCCAGGTCCGCGTAGCCCCCGATGCGCCGCGGATTGCCGCGGGGCAGGATCAGCCCCTGCTCCCGCTCCACCAGGGTCACCAGGCATAATGGAAAGCCGACGAACAGCCTGCGCAGCACCGGCAGGTTGTACTCGCCGCTCTCCTCGTCCAGCAGGTGCGCGCCGGCCAGGCCCACCTCGCCATGCAGCAGGGCCGAGAGGCCGTCCAGGCTGCCCACGTAGCGCGCTTCGATGGACAGCCCCGGGTGCAGGCGGCGAGCCTGGGCCCACAGGGCCTCCAGGGCCAGGTCGTGGCTGCCGGCGAAACGGTTCAGGCGCCCGGCCTGCGCGGCGGGCCGGACGGCGGGCTGGTCGGCGGCCCCCTTCTCGCGGCGCTCCCGCCAGGCGGCCAGCTCCAGGCCCAGCGCGGCCTCCAGCTCGTCGGGGGCGAAGCCCTGGGCCAGGCCCTCGCACACCGCCCGGGAAACCAGGCCCCTCAGGCGCATCTGCCGCAGCATCTGGTCCCCTGCGGTGGCCTCCGCCACGCGGCTGCCGCGGCGTCCGCCGGTCAGGATCACCCCCTGCCGCTCCAGCAGGCGGTAGGCACGGGCCACGGTGCTGGGATTCAAAGCCAGGCGCGCGGCCAGCTCGCGCACGGGCTGCAGGCGCTCGTGCGGCTTGAGCCTGCCGGCGGCCACGGCCAGCTGGACCTGCTCGGCGATCTGCAGGTACTCGGGTTTGCCTTTGACGAATTGAAACTCGATCACCTGGGGCTAATATACCATCTCCCCGCTCACGAAGGCAGCGGTGCGGGGGTCGGCGGGGGAGGCAAAGAAAACGGGCGTGTCGGCCAGCTCCACCAGGCCGCCGTTCAGGACCAGCCCGGTGCGGTGCGCCAGGCGGTGGGCCTGGAACACGTTGTGGGTGACCAGCACCACCGTGGTGCCGTGCTCCCGGTTCTCGGCCCGCACGATCTGCTCGATCAGGCCGACGTTGTAAGGGTCCAGGTTGGCGGTGGGCTCGTCGAGGAGCAGCACGCGCGGCCGGAAGATCAGGGCCCGGGCCAGGGCCACCCGCTGCTTCTCGCCGCCGGATAGTAAACGCGCCTGGGCCCCGGCCAGCTCGCCCATGCCGACGGAGGCGAGCAGGCTCCGCACCCGCCCGTCCGTCGGCTGGCCGCGCAGCCGCAGCCCGTAGGCCACATTGGCCCGCACGGAGGCCTTCTGCAGCACCGTATGCTGGAACACCGTGGTCACCTGGCGACGCAGCTCCAGCGGCGTACGCTCCCCGTCGGTGGCCTGCCCTTCGTACCAGACCCTTCCTTCCGTGGGCCGCTCCAGGAAGTTCAGCAGGCGCAGCAGGGTGGACTTGCCCGAGCCGCTGGGGCCCACCAGGGCCAGGATCTCCCCGCGCCGCACCTCCAGGAAGTCTAGGTCCAGCACGGTGCGCCCGGCGTAGGTCTGGCGCACCGCTTCCAGGCGGAAGGCCGTGCTCATCCGGAGCGGCCTTGCAGCCGCAGCATGGCCAGGTTGGCCAGAAAGGCCAGGACGAGCAGGATCACCCCCAGGAGGATGGCGGGCTGGAACTCGCCCTGGCGGGTGTTGAGCACGATGGCGGTGGTCAGCACGCGGGTCTTGCCCGCGATGTTGCCGCCCACCAGCATCACCGCCCCCACCTCGGAGATGATGCTGCCGAAGGCGGCCACGATCCCGGCCACCACCCCCAGACGCGCCTCCCGCAGCAGGGCCCAGATCTCCTGCAGGCGGGTGGCCCCCAGGGCGCGCATCTGCTGGCGGAAGGAAGGATCCACGCTCTGGATGGCCGTCATGGTCAGCCCGGTGACCAGGGGGAAGGAGATGACCGCCTGGGCCAGGATCATGGCCCGGGGAGTGAACAGCCAGCCCAGCGCGCCCAGCGGCCCGCTGCGGGACAGCAGCAGGTAGACGAACAGGCCGACCACCACCGGCGGCAGGCCCATGCCCGTGTACAGGATGGCGGTGACCAGGCGCCGGCCGGGGATGCGGGTCAGGCCCAGGATGGCGCCGATGGGAACGCCGGCCACCGTGCAGATGGCCAGGGCGATGCCGGTCACCCGCAGGGAAAGGAAGATGATGGGGAGGAGATCGGCCCAGATCTCCCCCCCGAGCAGGCCGCTCATGCGCTCATTGCGCCGCGCGGTATTCCGCGGAGTCGGCGTAAAAAAGAGGCTGGCCGAAACGCTCGGCGCCGAAGGCGGCGATCGTCTTTTGCGTCTGCACCGCGCAGAGCCAGGTCACGAACTTCATGGCCAGCTCGAAGTTGGTCTGGGGGTATTTCTCCGGGCTGACCGCCAGGACGCCGTAGGGGTTCAGCAGGATCTTGTCCTTGTTCTCCGCCAGGTTTCGGCCCCCGACCAGGATGTCCAGGCTGGGCAGCTTGTCCACCATGGCCAGGTAGGTGCCGCGATCGGCCAGGGTATAGGCCTGCTGATCTTCGGCGAACAGCAGCACCTCGCCCATGCCCTGCCCCAGCGAGTTGTACCACTTCTGGCCCGCGCCCGGGGTGACCCCCAGGGAACTCCATACGGCCAGCTCCTTGGCGTGCGTCCCGGACTTGTCGCCGCGGCTGGCAAAGGGCTGGGCGGCCTCCATGATGGCCTGGAAGGCGTCCTTACCCAGGCTCATCCCACGGACGCGGGCCGGGTCGGACTTGGGCCCTACGACGATGAAGTCGTTGAACATGACGTCGAAGCGCTCGCGGGCGAAGCCGTCGGCCACGAACTGGTCCTCGCCCTTGCGGCTGTGCACGAGCACCACGTCGGCGTCCCCGCGCCGGCCCAGTTCCAGGGACTGGCCGGTGCCGACCGCCACCACCTCCACACTGCAGTTGTACCTCTTCTGGAAATCCGGAAGGATGAAGGCCAGCAGGCCCGAGTCGGCCGTGCTGGTGGTGGTAGCCAGGCGCAGCAGGCCGGCCTTCGGCGGGGCGGCCAGGGCTGCCGCCGCGGCCAGGATCAGCATGGAAGTCAGGAATGCCCGGAAAACCAATCGCTTCATCACAGCGGCTCCCTTATGTATGTATTGTGTGAATACAATATTCAGAAGGGTGGCCGGCGTCAAGCGGGCACGCGCGCAGGGGAGCGGAAAGCCGTGACCAGCACCGTGCCGCTGAGCACCAGGGCGCCTCCGACGATCTGCTGCCAGCCCAGCCGGTCCCCGAAAAGCAGGATGGAAAAGCCGATGGTGAACAGCGGCTCGGTCATGCTCACGATCGAGGCGGCGCTGGAGCCCAGGATGCCCAGGCCCCGGAAGAAGGCCAGGATGGCCAGCAGGGTGGAAACGACGATGATCAGGGCGATGGGCAGCCAGGCAAACGGGGCGAAAGTGAAGCTCAGGCGGTTGGCGCCCAGGCCCAACCCGACATACAGCGCGCTGGTCACCAGGGTCACCACGGCCATGGCCACCACCGGCTCCACGTCGCGCAGCACCCGGTTGGCCAGGGTGATGTACAGGGAGTAGACCAGGGCCGCGCCCAGGGCGAACAGCACCCCGGAAGGATGGGCCGTCCCCAGGGAGGAGCCCAGCACCAGCACCACCCCGGCCAGGGACACGGCCAGGGCCAGCAGCGTACGGGCGGAAAGCCTTTCGCCCTCCACCAGCAGGGCCAGCAGGCAGACCAGCGCCGGGTAGGTGTACAGCAGGATCGAGGCCAGGGAAGCGGTGATGTAGCGCACGGCGGAGAAATAGAAGCCGGACTGCAGCGTGTATCCCACCCCCAGGCCGATCAGCCCGGGCAGGGCGGGGCGCACCTGGGCCAGCACGCGGCGGCCGCGGACCAGGAGGTAGGCCAGGAGCACCAG
>MIBK01000040.1:6514-6800 GCA_001829505.1 Spirochaetes bacterium RBG_16_67_19
TCGGCAGCAGCCCGAAGCCCAGGGCGGAGTAGAGCACCAGCAGCAGGCCCGCGGCGCGGCGCGGGGGGGAAAGCGGGGGGCTCCCCATCAGCCTTCTTCGGCCTTGCGCGGTTTGCGGGCCCGGGATTCCAGGATCTGCCAGGCGGTGAAGCCGATGAACCGGACCAGCCAGAAGGCCAGCAGGCGATAGGTCAGCCCGGCGGCCAGGGCCACGGGGCCTGGCACCCCGAAGCGGCTGAACACCACCGGCAGCGACACGTCCGCCAGCCCCAGGCCGCCGGGGATG
>MIBK01000041.1:0-3949 GCA_001829505.1 Spirochaetes bacterium RBG_16_67_19
GCACCTCTCTGAGCACTGCGCCGGAGTCGTTGCGCAACTCTCTCTGGGTAATTGTCTTACGCATGACCTAATCGTAGCACATGTAGCGCTCTGTAGCAAATAGCGCTTCCATGAAGAGTGCCGGGTAGGGCCGACGAGCCAATGCAGGAGCCACTCGGCTTCCCGGTGCATGCGGGCGGAAAGTGGAGGGCAGTTGAGGAGAGCGCGACATGTCGGAAACCTGGCCAAGCCGGCTCTGGATCGACGGGCGGCTGGTGCACTTCCCGGCCTCACCCGCCCCCGATCCCTTGGCCTGGCGGCCGTTTTGTGATTGTCTTGAGCCTATTGATCGCGAGAAAGGAGCGTGCGGCATGGCTCATCTCATCACGGGCGGAACGGGTTTCCTCGGTGTGGAGCTGGCTCGTAAGCTGCTGGCCAGGGGAGCTGAGGTAGTTCTCTTCGATTTGCAGCCCGACATGGAAGCGCTTGGCGACCTCGCAGACCGGCTCACCGTCCTGCGCGGCGATGTCTCGGGTTGGCCGGAGGTGCTCAACGCGGTGAACGGCAGAAGCATCGAGAGCATTTTCCATCTGGGGGCCCTGCTCAGCGTTCCCGCCGATGAAAACCCCTGGGCCGCCTACCGGGTGAACGCCAACGGCGTGATGCACGTGCTGGAGGCGGCGCGGATCTTCGGCGTGCCGAAGGTGATCTTCTCCAGCTCCATGGGGGTTTACGCCGGCAATACTGGGCACATCGACGAGTCGACGGTCCAGGCGCCGGACAGCATGTACGGCGTCACCAAGATCTTCGGCGAGCTCCTGGGCCGCTTCTACCACCGCAAGTTCGGCATCGATTTCCGGTCCGCCAGGTTGTGCACAGTGGTGGGGCTGGGCGCCAGGACCAGGCACATGACCCAGTACATGGCCTGGATGATCGAACGCTCCCTGAAGGGAGAGCCCTTCGAGGTCTGGGTGGCTGAATCCACGAGCAATCCCTTCATCTACTACCGGGACGCGGTCAGAGCCCTGCTCATGCTCCACGACGCCCCCGCGGACAAGATCAGGACCAGGGTCTACAATCTGGCCGGCACCTCCTCCACCGCAGTCGAGTTCGCCCGCAAGGTCCGCGAACACCTGCCTGCGGCGCGCATAACCTTCAGGCCTGACCCGGACGCGATGAGACTCTTCGGCAAGGGAATCGGCACCGTGGACGAGAAGGCGGCCCGCGAGGAGTGGGGTTGGCAGGCCGAGTACGGGGTCGAGCAGGCGATCCTGGACATGAAGCGGAGCTTCGAAGCGGGAAAGAGCTAGGGGGCCGGCAGCATGGAGATCAAGACCGTGGCCGTATCCGGAACCGGCATGATGGGCCCCGGCATTGCCGCGGTCCTCGCCCTTTCGGGCCGCAACGTGACCCTTGTCAGCCGCAGGATAGACACGGCCCAGGCGGGGGTCCGGAAGTCCCGCGCCCTTCTTTCCATGCTGGCCGAGAACGGACTGGTTCGGGCACAAGAGGCGGAGGCATCCGCAAACCGCATCGGCCCAGCGGATGACCCCCAGGAGGCGGTCGCGGGCGCCCAGCTCTTCGTGGAGTCGATCCTGGAGAACCTGCCTCTGAAGCAGCAGTACTTCCAGAAGCTGGACGAGGCCTCGCCGGAGGCGATCCTCTGCTCCAACACCTCAGGAATCAGCATCACCCAGATCGCCGCGAAATGCTCGCGACCGCAGAGGGTCTTCACGACCCACTTCTGGAATCCTCCCCACCTCATGCCCCTGGTCGAAGTGGTGATGGGGGAAAACAGCGACGAGGCGATCGCCAGGCGGCTGCTGGCGCTGCTCCGGGATTGCGGCAAAGTGCCCGTGCTGGTGCGCAAAGACGTGCCGGGTCAGCTGGGCAACCGCATTCAGCACGCCATGATCCGCGAGTGCATGAATATCGTGGCCCAGGGCATCGCCACCGCCGAGGACGTGGACCTGGCGGTCAAGGCGGGCTTCGGCCTGCGCGCTCCGGTCTACGGCGTCTTCGAGCACACCGATATGGTCGGCCTCGACCTGGTGAAGTCCGTGCAGGACTACGTCTTGCCTGACCTCAACACCCACCCCGGCGCCTTGCCCATCCACAACCAGAAGATCGAGGCGGGGGAACTGGGGGTGAAGAGCGGCAAGGGCTTTCTGGACTGGCCCGAGGGGAAGGCCGAGAGCGTACGCAGGCGACGGGACCTCTTCATCATCGAGTTCCTGAAGCTGCAGAGAGCCGGCCGCTTCGACTGATCGCCGGGCCGGCGCCCAGCCCTCGATAGCCTCGCCCGGGCACTAGAGGGCCGCCGCCCTGTGGACGAATAGTGGGCCGCTGCGGGCCTAGATCTTGTCGATGAGGATCGAGCACTTGCCCGAGGGGATGGGCAGGGTCTTCTTCTTGGCGTTGAGGATGTTGATCGTCAGATAGTACAGCTTCTCGGATTCCAGGCGGATTTCCCAGCCCCTGCCGCTCTTGTTGCTCAGGATGGTGATCACGTTGCGCTTCAGGGCCAGGTCCTCGATGCCCATGATCTCCAGGTTGGGGATGATCCAGTCCACGGTCTTGCGCGGCAGGCTGATGTACATGCCGATGACGTTCTCGATCATCAGGGCGATGGTGGACAGCCCCGCGTAGGGCAGGAACATGGCCCGCGGGAAATCCGGATGCCCGCTCCAGGCCGCCGGGCCTTCCTGGGTCGGGGAATAGGCCTCCCACAAGGTGCCGGTGTAGCCCTTCTCGGTGTGCAGGTGCTCCAGCATCCAGTACAGGTGCTTGACCGCGCTTTCCCTGGCCAGCTCGAACTTGCCGTATTTCTCCAGGCCCTTGATGACCATGTAGGTCAGGTGCGGGAACACGGAGCCGTGGTAGCCGCCGCCGCGCGGATCGAAATCCTTCTCCGATGCGGCCAGCGTCGGGAAGGGGTGGTCCAGGCCGAAGGTGTGCGGGTCGCTCAGGTGCTGGATCATCGCCTCGGACTTGGCCTCGTTGGGGATCTCCGCCAGCAGGGGCCAGAAGGAGGCGATGGTCTTCACTTTGACCTGGGAGCCCTTGCGGTCCAGGTCGTAGTACATCCGCTCCTTCTCGTTCCACATCTGGGAGTTGATGCGGGTTTTCAGGCCGAAGTAGGCCTTCTTGTACTGGTAAGCCGTCTCCTTGTCATTGAGGATATCGGCCAGGGCGGAGAGGTACAGGGCGTTGAGGGCCACCTGGGTGTTGAAGTCCACCGGGTAGAAGGCCTCCCGGCGCGGGGCGTTGGTCATTCCGGTGGCTTCCAGAGGCACGGCGTACAGCCCGTTGTCGCGCTTGAAGCTCTTCTCCAGCCAGGCGAAGTGCCGGGAAAGGACCGGCATCACGTCCTTGACCCGCTTCTTCAGCCCGATCTTGTGATAGATGTTGTGCTCCGCCCAGGCGAACAGCGGAGGCAGCACTCCCTCCGGGTTGGCCTTGTGGTTGACCGGCTTGCCGCTCTTCTCGCTGTATTCCCCGCGGATGGCCCCGTCAGCTTCCTGCTTGGCGTAGAAGTTGTCCAGCAGGGCGTGGGCCGGGAAGGCCCGGTTGCTGTAGACTAAAAAAAAAGTCGCCGCGCAGGCTTCCACTTGGTTGATGCGGTCGGAAGCCGGCAGGCTGAGGTAGCGGCTCTGCAGGCCGTTTTCGCCGGTGCCCTTCTTCCAGCCTTCGCGCAGCCGGTTGAAGGTAAAATCATACATATCCGAGAGATCGTGGTCGTAGAAATGAACCTTCGGGAACTCCTTCTTCACCCTACCACCACGCTTCTCACCGGACATTCCAAGCCGCAGGGATCATGCGCCATGAAATCTTCGGGTCTGTTTGGGATTCCTTCGGCCGAGAGTAGACAGAGCTGTAGTAGAAATTACCACTAGCGGTCCCTGGGTGTCAAGTTTTTTATGTTATAATGCGCGCCTTGCAAAGCTTCGCAGAGCTGCTTTCCAGTTAC
>MIBK01000041.1:4082-4828 GCA_001829505.1 Spirochaetes bacterium RBG_16_67_19
CCGGGGAGGGGTCGCTGCTGTTCGCCCATCCCGAGCTGCCCAGCTTGGGCCTGGGAGCGAGCCCGCTGGCGCTGAAGGGCGGGCCGGGAGGCCACCGGCTCCGGTTCGCCCCCGAATACGCCTACTCGTGGATCGGGGAGGAGCGGGACCTGGTGGGCTTTTCCAACTACCTTGTTCAAAAGCAGGAGGAGCCCGGCGAGTACCGGATGACGGCGAGCGACGGGGCGATCCGGCTGGCCGCCGAGCCGGTCCTGGTGGACCGCCGCACCGGGATGGAAGTCCGTTTCGCAGTGGAGCGAGTCGTTGGGCTCTGCCCGCGGCCCCCGGCCGACCTGCCCCCCGGGGTCCGCTACGCCGGCTACGAATCCCGCTGCGCGATCCGCCTGCTGGAGGGCGAGGGGTGCGTGGGATTGTGGCACCTGCTGCAGTTCCCCGCCGGCAGCATCCTGGTGGTGCCCCTGCGCGCCGCCCTCCGGCCGGAGCCCTACTTCAATGCCGGAAGCTGGCGGGTGCACAAGGGCCCGGGGGAGCCGTTCTTTCTCTGGCGCTTCGGGGGCACGGCCAATGCCAAGATCGGCTACGGCTGCACGCAGGTCACAGGGCGGGCCGGGGTGCTGCGCCCCTGGGCGGACGGGGAATGGGCGCTCGTGGTGTTGGACTTCCCCGTGCACCCGGGGATGCACTATTGTGATGCTCCCCGCCCCGAAAAGGCCGGCGACCAGCTGCTGCAGGCCTGGGACGGCTTC
>MIBK01000041.1:4859-5302 GCA_001829505.1 Spirochaetes bacterium RBG_16_67_19
CCGTGGGCTCGCCGCCGCTGCCCCGCTGGTGGGAGGAGCGAGCGCGGGTCTGGGCCTTCGCCGGTTCGCCGGAGCGGATGGCCGGGCTGGCCCTGGAGCTGCTGGGCGTCCGGATCGAACACCTTTTCACAGGAGGCGGGATTTGACTTCGCGCGAGCGCGTTCTGACCGCCTTGAGCCACCGGGAGCCCGACCGGGTCCCCATCGACTGCGGCGGAACCATCTGCAGCACCCTGACCCGCACGGCGCACAATTCGGTGAAGGCCCACCTGGGGATCCGCACCCCGGACGAGCCGGTCACCCACCCGGTGCTGGACACGGTTGTTCCCTGCCGGGAGCTGCTGGAGCGCTGGCAGGTGGATTTCCGGGCGGTGCGCATGCACCCGCCGGGGCAGATCGACGACAGCAGCGCGGACCGCCAGGGTTTCGCCGCCACCTCCGCGG
>MIBK01000041.1:5332-6880 GCA_001829505.1 Spirochaetes bacterium RBG_16_67_19
TCAGCGACGAGTTCGGGACCGTGTGGCAGAAGGCCGACCTGGACTACGCCCCGGTGCAGTACGCCTTCGCGGAGTTCAGCCTCCAGGACCTGAAGGCTTTCCGCTGGCCGGACCCGCACGACCCCGGGCGGGTGGCGGGCCTGGAGGAGGAGGCCCGGCGCCTGAGCCGGGAAACGGACTTCTGCATCGTGGGGGACATCATGTGCGGCGGGCCCTTTGAGCAGGCCTGCTGGCTGCGGGGCTACACCGCGTTCCTCACCGACCTGTACGCGGAGCCGGTTTTCGCCGAAGCGCTTCTGGAGGGCATCACCGAGCTGGACATCGGCATGTGGGACGCCTACCTGGGGGCCATCGGGGAGCACGTGCAGGTCGTGGCCCAGGGCGACGACGTGGGCATGCAGGACCGGGAGTACATCTCCCCCGAGCTGTACCGCAAGTACATCTTCCCGCGGCACAAGCGCCTGTACGACTTCATCCACTCCCGGACCAGGGCCAAGCTGTTCATGCACTCCTGCGGCTCCATCCGCAAGCTGATCCCCTACCTGATCGAGGCGGGGGTGGACGCCCTGAATCCCGTGCAGTACTCGGCCGCCAACATGGACCTGGCGGAGCTGAAGAGGGAGTTCGGCTCGGAGCTCAGCTTCTGGGGCGGAGGCATGGACACCCAGCATGCCCTGCTGGGTCCCGGGGCCAGCCTGAAGAGCATCGAGGCGGACGTGCGGCGGAACATGGACATCCTGGGCAAGGGCGGGGGGTTCGTGTTCTCCGCCACCCACAACATTCAGCACGAGACCCCGGCGCAGACCACCCTGCAGGTCTACGACACGGCGGTCAAGGCGCGCTGAATCACCACTTGCCCTTGATGCCCGAGATGCCGAAGGCCTTCAGGCTGAGCTTCTGGATGAAGCGCAGGAAGTTGGCCTTCCCCTTCTTGATGCGCCGGAAGCCCACGCCGATCAGGCCCTGCTGCCGGAAGACCACCTGGCAGCGCATCTGGAACTCCTGGTTGTCGATGCGCA
Source organism: Spirochaetes bacterium RBG_16_67_19 (assembly GCA_001829505.1). Classification (GTDB taxonomy): domain Bacteria; phylum Spirochaetota; class Spirochaetia; order SZUA-6; family DRHE01; genus MIBK01. Next base: position 6,352 of record MIBK01000041.1, read on the forward strand.
GGACCCCGTCCTCCAGCACGTAGCCCGGCTGCAGCTCGGGGAACGCCGCCAGGTCCCGGGTGCGCACCGCGGCCCCGATCTCGCAGACATTGATCAGCTCGAAGACGTGCAGCTGCTCGTTCAGCGGATTGCGGGCGATCAACGCCCCTTCGAACAGGTCCCCCGCGTAGAAGCGGGGATAGATGCGCTTGCCCTCGGCGCGCAGCTTGCGGTGGATGATGTCGTAGACCCGCTTCAGGTGGAACTCGCGCAGGAACGGCTTGATGATGATCCCGGAAACCCCCAGCAGCAGGGCCTCGTTGGCCTGCTCCAGGCTCATGGCGCTGACCAGCAGGATGATCGTGATCTTCTTCTGGGCCAGCTTCAGGCCCGAGGCCACGACCTTCCACTTCCTGGCCAGCTCGTCGATGTCCATGACCACGTGATCGGGCTCCAGGAAGTTCAGGTCCCGGATCACCTCCAGGATGTCGTCGAAGACCTTCACTTCGTAGCCGAGCAGAGTATAACTGTCGAGGAAACTGTTGCGAAT
>MIBK01000042.1:0-1099 GCA_001829505.1 Spirochaetes bacterium RBG_16_67_19
GTTCCGGCGAAGCGGGCCCGGAAGCCCTCGATCTCCTCGTCCTCCAGGCGGCGGAAGAGCAGCGCGGGCGGGCGCACGGCCCCCACGCCCTCCAGGCGCCCGAGGTTGGCCCATTCGCAGCGGGGCACGCCCAGCCAGCCATTGATGGCCGCGGAGGTGGCCGGCAGGTACGGCTCCACCAGCACACTCAGGTCGCGGATCAGGTAGACCAGGTCGCGAATCAGCCCGGAGGCCTTTTCCGGATCCTCCTTGATGCTCTTCCAGGGCTGCTCGTCCTGGAAACGCTTGTTTCCCAGCGAGGAGAGGGCGAAGACCTGCCGGAAGGCGTCGCGCAGCTCGATGCGCTCCAGGCTGTCGGCGATCCCGGCCTCCGACGCGCGCACCGTTTCCCAGAACTTCCCGTCCGTTGGCGCGTCCGATGGGAAGCCTTCCGAAAAGTTGCGGGCGGCGAAGGTCAGGGTGCGGTTGACCAGGTTGGCCAGGTTGCCGATCAGCTCGCCGTTGACCTTCTCCTGGAAATCCTTCCAGGTGAAGACGGCGTCGGACTTTTCCGGGCGGTTGTAGTACAGGTAGAAGCGCCAGGCGTCGGCCGGGATGCCGGATTCCACCGCGTCCGTGCCGAACACCCCCACCCCGCGGCTCTTGGAGAACTTGCCGCTCTCATAGTTCAGGTACTCGGTGGAGGACATGCTGTTGAGCATGGTCCAGGTCTGCCCGGAGCCCAGAAGCGAGCAGGGGAAGATCACCGTGTGGAAGGGGATGTTGTCCTTGCCGATGAAGTGCACCAGCTTCACCTCCCCCGGCCGCCGCCACCAGTCCTCCCAGGCTTCCGTGAAGTTGGCCGTCATGGAGATGTAGCCGATGGGCGCGTCGAACCAGACGTAGAACACCTTGCTCTCGAAGCCCTGGCGGGGCACGGGGATGCCCCATTTCAGGTCGCGGGTGATGGCCCGCTCCTGCAGCCCGTCGCGGATCCAGGCCTGGGTCATCTGCACGGCGTTGCGCGCCCAGGAGCCCTCGTAGGCGGCCTTGTCCATCCAGGCCTGCAGCTTGGGCAGGATGGCGGGCAGGTCGATGTACAGGTGGTTGGTCGTGCGCC
>MIBK01000042.1:1107-2277 GCA_001829505.1 Spirochaetes bacterium RBG_16_67_19
GTGGAGCCGCATACCCCGCAGCGCGGCTCCCGCAGGTCGATGGGGTCCAGCAGCTTGCCGCAGTTCTCGCACTGGTCCCCCCGCGCCTCCGCGTAGCCGCAATGCGGGCAGGTGCCGCGCACGTAGCGGTCGGCCAGGAAGCGGCCGTCCTTCTCGCAGTAGGTCTGCTCGATGGTCTTTTCATTGATGAAGCCATTGGCCTGAAGCCCCAGAAAGATGGACTGGGTGATCTCGGTGTGCCTGGGCGTGGAGGTGCGGCCGAAGTGGTCGAAGGAGATGTTGAACCACTTGTACACGTCGGAGTGGATGCGGTAGTAGCGGTCGCACAACTCCTTGGGGCTGATCCCCTCCTCCAGGGCGCGGGTCTCGGTAGCCGTGCCGTACTCGTCGGTGCCGCAGATGTACAGGGTCGGGTAGCCGCGCAGCCGGCAATAGCGCGCGTACACGTCGGCCGAAAGCACCTGGATCAGGTTGCCCAGGTGCGGGATGTTGTTCACGTACGGCAGCGCGGAGGTGATCAGGACCGGTTTCATCGTAGGCCAACTATGAAGCAGCGCAGGCGGCAGCGTCAAGGAGCTTTCAGCGCCGGGAGATTTCAGGTTAGTCTATCGCAGCACCATGAGCGAAGCTTGCTTCCTGGGATTGGACCTGGGCACCACGCACGTGAAGTGCATCGCCCTCTCGAGGGAAGGCCGGCTGAAGGCCTCGGCGATGCGTGCGGTGCAGACCCGCGCCCCCCTGCCGGGCCGGGCGGAGCAGGACGCCTGGTCGGTCTGGGAGGCCGCCGCCAGGGCGCTGGGCGAGACCTGCGCGGCTGTCGGAGCGGGAGCGGTCCAGGGGCTGGCTCTGAGCGGGGCCATGCACACCTGCCTGCCCGTGGCCGCGGACGGCTCCCCGCTGGCCCCCGTCCTGACCTGGGCCGACCAGCGCGCCGCGGGCGTTTGCCGCCGGCTGCGCGGGCAGCTCGGGCAGGCCGACGGGCTGTACCGGCGCACCGGCTGTCCCCTGCAGCCGATCTACCACATCCCGAAGCTGCGCTGGTGGGTCGAGCGGGCACCCGACATCGCCCGCCGGGCGGAGCGCTTCGTGGCCCTCAAGGATTTCGTGCTGCACCGCCTGAGCGGAACCTGGATCACGGACCCCAGCACCTGGTCGGCCACCGGCCTGCTG
>MIBK01000042.1:2299-2614 GCA_001829505.1 Spirochaetes bacterium RBG_16_67_19
ACGGGGAGGCACTGGAGTTGGCCGGGATCGGGCAGGAGCGCCTCCTCCCCCTAGCTTCGCCGTACACCCGGGTCGGAGGCCTGACCGGCGAAGCCGCCCGGGCCACCGGGCTGCCCTCCGGCCTGCCGCTGGTCCTGGGCGCCTCCGACGGCGCGCTGGCCAACCTGGGCTGCGGCACCCTGGCTCCCGGCCAGGTGGTGATCAGCGTGGGCACCAGCGGCGCCGTGCGCCAGTGGGTGGCCGAGCCCCGCCTGGACCCGGCCCAGCGCACCTGGTGCTACCTGCTGGCCGAAGGCCGCTGGTTCGCCGGTGGGG